>JBDTCO010000208.1:0-41861 GCA_039923495.1 Polyangia bacterium | reverse complement strand
GCGTGCACGGGCTCTTCGACTGGCTCGCGTCGTGGGCGATGGCGCACGCGCGCGGCTCGAGCACGCGGCTGTTCGCGCTGCTGTATGCGGTCGGCGTCCTCGTGACGGTCTTCCTGTCCAACGACGCGACGGCGGTCGTGCTCACCCCGGCCGTGCTCGCCGTCGTGAAGAAGGCGGGCGCGAAGGACCCGCTGCCGCACCTGTTTGCGTGCGCGATGATCGCCAACGCGGCGTCGTTCGTGCTGCCCATCTCCAACCCCGCCAACCTCTTGCTCTACCGCCACGACATGCCGACGCTCGGGCGCTGGCTTGCGACATATGCACTGCCGTCGCTGTTGTCGATCGGCGCGACCTTCGTCGTGCTGCGCGCGTGGTTTGCGTCCGCGCTGCGCGAGCGCCTCGAGCGGTCCGCAGCAACGCCGATGCCGCGCTCCGCGAAGCTCGTCGCCGTGGGCCTCGTGCTCGTCACAGCGACGCTCGTGCTCGCATCGTTGCTCGGCTGGGAGCTCGGGCTTCCGACGTTCGTCGCGAGCCTCGTGATCGCCCTTTTGGTGAGTCTGGCGATGGGCACGAGGCCGCAGAAGCTCCTGTCCGCGGTGAGCTGGACGACGCTGCTGCTCGTCGCTGCGCTGTTCGTGCTCGTCGCGGGCGGCAAGCAGCTCGGCGCGCTGCGCTACACCGAGCACGCGCTCGCGTGGGCAAGAGCGCAGCCGCCTCACGTGGGGATCCCCGTCGTGGGCGGCACGATTGCGTTCGCGAACAACCTCTTCAACAACCTGCCCGTCGGCCTGCTCACGGGCGCGACCCTGAAGGCCACGCACGAGAGCGGTGCGCTCGCGAGCGCGGCCGTCATCGGTGTGGACCTCGGCCCGAACCTCGCCGTGACGGGGTCGCTCGCGACGATCCTCTGGCTGATCGCGCTGCGTCGCGAGGGTCAGCGCGTGCGCTTCCTCGACTTCATGAAGATCGGCGCGGTCGTGATGCCCGTCGCGCTCATCGCCGCACTCGCAGGCCTGTGGCTCGAGACGTTGCTGCAGGGCGCGTCGTAGCCCACCGCCTCCGATCAGAGGACGCCGACCTCCTTCGTCACCGCGTAGCCCCCGAGACAGCCCCAGCCGTTGCAGATCGCGTTGACGGGCAGCACGCCGCCGCCGGTGACGATGATGTGGATGTTCTCGGGCTTCTCGACGACGGGCACCATCGTGTCGCGGTTGGTCTGGTCGACCCACGGTGCGTACTTGGCCCAGAAGCCATTGCGTGCGTCGCCTTTCTCGGCCCAGAAGCCGTTCTTCTCGAGGTCGCCGAGGCGGTGGCGCGCGTTCTCGAAGAGGTACGTGCGCACCTTCTCCTTGGTCCAGCCGGCCTTCATCACGAACTCGGCGGTGCGTGGTCCGAACGCGACGAGGCACTGCCCCATGAGGTGGGCGTTGTTCGAGCCGGTGGCGGCCATCGAGTGCGCGATCATGCGCAGCGCGTTCTCGGGTGTGCCCGCTGCGTCGGGGCTGAGGAAGCCGGGCCGCACGAGGATGTTGCGCGGCGCCTCGCACGCGAAGACGGTGACGGTGCTCTGATCTCGACGGTAGCCGTGCTCCTCGTTGAGGCGCGTCCAGGGGTTGTCGACGTCGTCGGGGTTCTCCGCGACGCAGAACGAGAACTTGCCGGGGTGACCGACGTGCGTCATGTCCGTCTCGCCGGGGCGCGCGCCGCCGAGGTTCCACAGGATGAGGCGGATGGCCCGACCGACGGTGGAAGACGCGCGCGACCCGCCGCCGAACGAGTTCTCCTTGTAGTGGAAGTCGAGCTCCTTCACGACCGGGCCGCTCACGATGACGAGCGGCGACGCGGAGTGCGTGGTGTCCTGCACGCCGCGCAGGTTGAAGGTCTGGTTGTCGCTCTCGGTGAGCATGCACGCGAGCGCGGTGAGCACGACACGGAAGTACTCGGGCTTGCACCCGGCCATCACCGCCTGGATCGCGACCTTCTCGACGGTGGCCTTGCCCTGCAGCGGCGGCACGACGCCGAGCACATGGGAGCCGGGCAGGCCGCTCGCGGCGATCATCGCGTTCACGCGATCGGGCGTGGGCGGCGCGACGGGGAGGCCGTCGGTCCAGCCCTTCTCGTAGGCGAGCTCGAGGAACGCCCAGCCGTCGTCGACCTCGTACGTACGCGAGGTCAGCGTCACGAGGACGCTCCGACGAGGCAGGCGACCATCGCGTCGTACAGCTCGTCGGCCGCGGCCGCGCACTCGGTGGGCGTGGCGACGGGTGCGAACATGTGGACGTTGTGCGAGCAGACGACGATCTGCACGTCCATGCCGAGCTTGCGCGTCGCGAGCTTCGCGTGACCGATGACGCTGTCGGTGACGAGGGTGACCGTGGGCACGCCACGCAGCTCGTACTCGATGGCGTCGTGCACGACGGCAGACGTGCCCGAGCCGCAGCACGCGAGGCCGTTGATGACGGCGTCGGCGCTCTTCGCGACCTCCTCGAGCTTCGCCTTGCCGTGCCGGAACGGCGCCGTGAACTGCTCGGTGCACGCGTACTCCGAGGTGATGCCGTGCTCCTCTTGCAGCCGCTTCTGCCAGCGCTGGAAGAGCGGGTTCATCTGCGGTGTGCCCTGGCCCCAGTGCTGACCCTGGTTGTCGAGGAACCACACGTGCTTGCCCTTGAGCGACGAGAGGCGCTGGGCCGGCGTGTGGCGGGGGAGCGTGGATTCAGCGGTGGGATCGAGGACCGTGATCGACATGGCACACCTGTTACGTGGGGAATAAAGCTGCGCCTCCATAGTAGCTCGCGCACGAAAACCTTTCGCGGTGGGACATGTCGGAGCGTGTGAGGCGCGCTATCATCGGCGCATGCGTCGCGCCGTCCTCTATCTCGTCGTCGTCGTGTGGGGGGCTGGCTGCGCCACGTCTCGACCGCAGGTCCCCGTCGGAGTCACGCACACCCCGTACGCGGGGCTGCCCGAGTACCTGGTCTCGCCGGCGCAGCAGCGCTACGACGAGCTGATGAAGAAGCTCGCGGCACGTCGCAACAGCCCGGGGACCGCGCCGCTTCATGTGTCGGCTCCAGCTCCGGCGGACGCTGCGCCTGCCGAGGACGCTGCGCCGGGCGAAGAAGCTGCGTCGGGCGAAGAAGCTGCGCCTGCCGACACCGCGGAGACCGAACCAGAGCCCATCCAGCCCGGCGGAAGCCTCTCGGTCACGATCCCCGATCCGCAGCCGCAGGAGAACCGTAAGGCCGATCTGCCGAACGCATGGCAGCCGTCCATCATCACGCCGAACCCGTAGCGTGGGGGCCACGCACGACGAGCGCATCGGCGGCGAGACCGCGGTGCGAAGGCTCGTCGACCGGTTCATGGTCGCCGACCACATGCGCAACCGCTGGGCGTGCATAATCGCCGCTTCTTTCTCAGGAGCTGGTCATGCAGAACCGTCTCGTAGCCGTCAGTGTCGTTGCGCTCGCAGGCGCCTGTCATCCACATCCGGCGCCCGTGGCGCCCATCGAGTCGACGGTGGTGGCTACGCCGCCCCGCTACGATCAGCTCTCTCGCGATGAATTCAACCTGCGAGCGGCGGAGCGCTTTCTCCCTCTCTTCTGGCGCTCCGACGACAACGCGAACCGCACGATCGATCCCTCCGAGCTGGCGGTGCTGTGGGGACCACAGCATGCGGCGCGCGCAGACTACGTGGACGAGCAGGGCTTCCGCCTCGCGTTCGTGACGGCGTATCGCGGGCTCCTGGCCACGCCGAGCGACGCAGCGCTGGACGCGCACGAGCAGGAGCGTCGCGCCCTCGTCGGAAAGGAGCTGCGCGGCGGCAAGCCGACGCTCGTCGAGACCGATCTAGGCACGTCCACCGATGAGGAGCGCCAGATGGTGGCACACGTCCTTCAGGCAGCGGCGCTGCTCGAGAAGGTGTACGCGCGTCAGCTCGGGACCTCGGCGCTCGTCGCGCAGGTCCCGAAGGACGATGCCGCGAGCCACGCGCTGTTCAACCGCAACCAGAGCCCGTGGTGCGAGACGCCGCAGCTCGAGCAGAACCCGGCGTGCAATGCGATCCCGTCGCTGCCGCACAAGGTGTCGGGTCTGTATCCCGCCGACATCCAGAGCGACCCGAAGTTCTGCGACATGCTCGCCGCGCAGCCCAACGGCAAGGCGCTGATGGATCACTTCGTCGCGGTCGAGCACGACGGCAAGGGATGGAAGCCGGTGCCGTACCACGTCGCCTTCGCGAGCGAGATGAACGCCGTCGCGGTCGAGCTCGACGCGGCGGCCGCGGCCATCACGTCGACCGCGGAGAAGCCGCTCAAGACGTACCTCACGGCAGCTGCCGTCGCGTTCCGCACCAACGACTGGGAGCCCGCGAACCAGGCGTGGCTCCAGATGGGCGGCAGCACTTCGCACTGGTACCTGCGCATCGCGCCCGACGAGACGTACTACGAGCCCTGCGCGCAGAAGGCCGGTTTTCAGGTCAGCTTCGCGCGCCTCAACCCGGACTCGAAGGTCTGGCAGGACCGTCTCGCGCCGGTGAAGAACGAGATGGAGCAGGCGCTCGCGCAGCTCGCGGGCCCGCCGTACAGGGCCCGCAACGTGGCGTTCAAGCTGCCCGACTTCATCGATATGACGGTCAATGCGGGCAACGCGCGCAGCTCGTCGGGCGCGACCATCGGCGAGTCGCTGCCGAACTGGGGACCGACCGCGGAGAAGGGTGGTCGCACCGTCGTGATGACCAACCTCTACACCGACACCGACAGTCGCCAGGCACTGAAGCGTCAGATGCAGTCGCTGTTCTGCCCCGCCACGGACGCGCGCGCGAGCACCGATCCGAAGTCGTCGCTCATGAGCACCGTGCTGCACGAGGCCACGCACAACCTCGGTCCCGCGCACGACTACCTCGTCGCGGGCAAGAAGGACGCCGTGGTGTTCGGCGGCCCGCTCGCTTCGATGCTCGAGGAGCTCAAGGCGCAGACGGGCGCGCTCTACTTCTCGGAGTGGCTCGTGCAGAAGAAGCTCATCACGCAGGTCGACGCGGAAGAGGCGCACGTGCGGGACGTCGCCTGGGGCTTCGGCCACGTGTCGCGCGGCATGTACGAGGCCGACGGCAAGCCGAAGACGTACAGCCAGCTCGCGTCGATCCAGCTCGGCTCGCTGTGGAAGAGCGGCGGGCTCGCGTGGAAGCCGTCGGAGGCCGCGGCCAACGGCACCGATCAGGGCTGCTTCGACGTGGACTTCGCCAAGTGGCGCACCACCATCGACCAGCTCGCGGTGCGCGTGCTCAAGATCAAGGCACGCGGCGACAAGAAGGATGCCGAGGCGCTCAAGGCGGCATACGTCGACGACACGGGCGAGTGGCACAAGCTGCGCGACATCATCGCCGAGCGCTGGCTGCGCGCTCCGAAGGCGAGCTTCGTTTACAGCATCAAGTAGCGCGTCGCGAAAAGAGCGCCATCACGCCGACGAGGAAGATCGCGCCACCGACGTTGAGTGCAGCATCCGTGCGGAGCAGCCCGGGCGGACCGTGCCAGTGCTCGCCGCCCTTGCCGAGGAGCAGCGTCGTGTAGGCGATGGCCTGGTTCGAGGCGGCGGTGAACAGCGTGTACTGCGTGGACGCCGTCGCGCCGGCCTTGCCGATGATCTCGAGCACCATCGCGGAGAACGACGCGTAGCAAAGCCCAGCGACGAACAGGTAGGCCGTCGCACCCCAGGCAAAGGTCGACTCGTCGAGCGGGAAGTACGACATCGTGAGCGCGCACGCGGCGGTGAGCAGCCCCGAGGAGACGTACGCGACGCGTCGGGACATGTGATCGCAGATGTAGCCGCCGATGAGCGCGCCGAACGCGCTCACGAGGCCGCCTGCGAAGCCGGTGACGAGGGTGACCGTGTGGTCCGACGCGTGATAGTCGGGGCCCATCGCGGAGAAGAGGTTGATGGCGGCCGCGGTGCCGACCGGAGAGGCGCAGATGATGACGCCCGTGATGCCGGCGCGCGAGCGGAGGGTCGACCACACGCTCTTCCACATGCTGGAGAAGACGTGGCCAAGCGGTGCGCGTGAACGCGCCGGCTCGTGGATCGCGAGGACGGCCAGCGACGGCAGAAAGACCATCGCGGCCGTGACCGCGCCGACCACCTGCGGTGACGTGCGCGCGCCGAGCCACATGGTCACGCCTGCGCCGAGCGCTGCGCCACCGAGGTTGCCGGCATTCGACCAGCCGCCCGCCGAGCCGCGCACCGAGTCGGGCAGGGTCGTGGCCATGAGTCCACCGTTGCAGCTGCCGGTGAGGCCCGTGAGCGCGGCGCCCAGCACGCTCATCGCGATGAACGCCGCGAGCGAGCGAGGCAGTGGCAAGAGCAGCGCGACGAAGAAGCACGCGGCGCCGAGCGCGGCCATCGCGACGAGCCAGTGCTTGCGACGCGGACCCAGGTCGATGATCGGCGCCCACAGGAACTGGTACGACGACGGTACGAGACACAGCGCCGAGATCTTGGCGATGTCGTCGAGCGCGACGCCAGCCTTGCGCAGGAGGAACGGCATCGCGATGCCGGTGAAGCCCGCGGCGACGCCGAACGGGAGCGTCGTGAGCCCGTACAGCCACGTCGGCGCGACGCGCTGCGGAGGATCGTCGACGAGAACTTCGGGGTGCGGCGACACCGGCGGCCGATGCTAATCTATCGCCCGTGAAAAAGGCGCGACCTCGAACCCAGCGACGCATGGACGAGCGTGCCGCGCGTGGCCTCGTGCGCGACAAGGAGCGGCTCTTCTTGCTCGAGGCGGGCGGCACGCCGGAGCGACCCATCGATTGCGCGAGCGCGTCCGTCATCGACGTGAAGTGGCGTGCGATGCCGTGCCCGCAGTGTGGCGGCTCGCTGCGCCTCGTCGACGAGCAGGCCGAGGACGGTGCGCATCGCAGCGTACGGCTCAAGTGCGCCGCGTGTGGTGCGCCGCGCACGGTGTACTACCGCATCGTGCCGACGGGAAACTGAGCTACTTCCCGAAGTCGGTGAGGCTCTTCCGCGCCACGTTGCGGCGCGGATCGACCTTCGCCTGACACTCGGTGCAGAACCGTGCCCACGGCATCACGTCGAGGCGGCGCTGCGGGATGTCCTCGCCACAGTCCTCGCAGGTGCCGAAGTCCTCCGGGTCGCGCGCGAGCTTCGCGAGGCTGCGATCGATGGTGGCGAGCAACTGGGTGTCCTCGCGGTTGCGCGTCGAGGCGAGCGTCTGGAGCATCTCCGACAGCGCCTGCTCGTCGTCGTCGGGCGTGCCGCTCGTCGCGGCATCGCGGCGGTTCGGCTCGATCTTGTTGGGTCCCTTGGCGACTATCTCGGCGCGGTGGTCCCGCAACACCTTTTCCAGCCGCGCTCGCTCGCGTACGTCCATGATGCACGGCAGGATAACCGACAACGATGGGCGCGGGAGACAAGGGCGACGGGGAGACGATCGGGCGCGACGAGGAGGTGCTGCGCGCGATCTGCGACGTCTCCAACGAGGGCATCATGATCCACGATGGCGGCGTGATCCTCAGCTGCAACGCCGCGCTCGGCGTGATGTTCGGCTACGAGCCCGAGTCGCTGAAGGGGCGGTCCGTGCTCGAGCTCGCGGCGCCCGACTACCAGGACTTCGTGCGCGCCAACTACGAGAGCAAGCTACCGCTCACGTACCTCGTGTGGGGCACCCGCAGCAACGGCACGCGCTTTCGCGCGGAGATCCGCGCGCGCACCCTCTCGGCGCCGAGCGGCGAGCTGCGTGTCGCCGTCATCCGAGATCTCTCCGGCTCCGACGCGGCCGCGGGCGAGCGCGCGACCACCGTCTCGCTGCTCCGTGCCACGCTCGACTCCACCACCGACGGGATCCTCGTCGTCGACATCGCCGGCCTGGTCACGCTCTACAACGAGCGCTTCCTCAAGCTGTGGAAGATCCCGATCGACAAGATGGCCGCGGCCACCGACGTGGACGCGATGAAGTTCGTCGCACAGCAGCTCATCGATCCCGCGTCGTTCTTCAGCCGCGTCTCGGCGCTGTACCACGCGCCCGAGACGGAGAGCATCGACACGCTCGAGTTCACCGATGGGCGCCTCGTCGAGCGCTACTCGCGTCCGCAGCGCATCGGCGATCGCATCATCGGCCGCGTGTGGAGCTTCCGCGACGTCACCGCGCAGCGCCGCGCCGAGCACACGCTCGAGCTCGCCGTGCAGATGCGCGACGAGTTCCTCGGCATCGCGTCGCACGAGCTGTTCACGCCGATCACGTCGCTCGCGGTCGCCATCCGCGGCCTGCGCGACAGCACCGACGCAACCACCGATGAGGCGCTGCGCACGCGCCTGTTCCGCAACGCCGAGCGCCAGGTCGCCCGGCTCGCGCGCCTCGTGCAGGAGTTGCTCGACGTGACGCGCATCGATGGCGGCCGCATGGGGCTCATCATCGACGACGTGGATCTCTGCGAGGTGGCGCGTGACGTCCTCGAGCGCTTCGCTCCGGAGCTCCAGCGTGATCAAATCGAGGCCCATCTTTCCGCGGACCAGCCAGTCGTGGGACGATGGGATCGAACGCGGCTCGAGCAGGTCGCGACGAATCTCGTGGGCAACGCCATCAAGTTCGGTCGTGGCCGGCCGATCCACTTGACGGTCTCTTTGGTGGATGGTCGTGGGGAGCTAGCGGTGAGAGATCAAGGCATCGGGATCGCGCACGATCAGCAGACGCTCATCTTCGAGCGCTTCCAGCGCGCCGTGTCATCGCGACACTTCGCGGGCCTCGGGCTGGGGCTCTACATCACGCGCCAGATCGTCGAGTCCCACGGCGGCACGCTGCGGTTGCAGAGCGTCGAGGGGGAGGGCTCCTCGTTCACCGTCCGCCTCCCCATGTGCGTGCCCGGCGAGGTGCGACCGTGAGCGTCCACACACGCGGCCCGGTGATGCTCGTCGATGACGACCCCGATCTCCGCGACTCGCTCCAGCTCGTGCTCGAGATGCGCGGCTACGAGGTGTTTGCCGCACGCGACGGCAAGGACGCGCTCGATCAGCTCGCGAAGGGACCGCTACCCTGCGTCGTGCTGCTCGATCTGATGATGCCTGGCATGAACGGCGTCGAGTTTCGCGATCGCCAGCTCGGCGATCCGCGCATCAAGGATCTGCCCGTCGTGCTGCTCACGGGAGCCGGCGCGCATGCGGTCGAGCCCCGCGTGGCCGCCGGCACGGTGGTGCTGCGCAAGCCCTTCGACTTCGACCGGCTGTTCGACCTGCTGGACAGCCTGTGCTGACCTGAAATCATCATTCTGGTTTTCGCAACCCTGGTTGCGGATCGTGCGGCGCGTGTGCTAGTTCACGCCCATGCAGACTCCACTGGCTCCGCTCCGTCGCCTGGTTGATCGCGCGTTCGACGTCGCGCTCGGTCGTCCCAGCATGACGCCGCCCACCGGCAAAAATCCCATCCCCGAGCTCGCGGGTGGCCTCCCCGGCATCGGCCACAGCGTCGACTTCATCAAGGGCACCGTCGAGCTGCTGTTCCGTGCGCAGCGCGAGCACGGCGAGATCTCCACGTTCAACGTCTTCAACCGGAAGATGGTGGCGATGTTCGGGCCCGAGGCGCACGAGGCCGTCTTCCGCGCGCCCGACGCGCTGCTCTCACCCACCGAGGCGTACAAGATCATGACGCCGGTGTTCGGCAAGGACATCGTCTACGACGCGACGCCCGAGCGCATGGCGGAGCAGCTCAAGATGTTGCTGCCGGCGCTCAAGGACAAGCGCATGCGCACGTACGGAGAGGCCGTCGTGAAGGAGGTCGCCGAGACGACCGAGGCGTGGGGCGAGTCCGGCGTGCTCGACTTCGTCGCGTTCTGCCGCGTGCTCACGAACTACACGTCGAGCCGCTGTCTCCTCGGCAAGGAGTTCCGCGAGGGGATGACCGAGGAGTTCGCGGAGGTTTACACGGACCTCGAGCGTGGCGTCACGCCGCTCGCGTACATCAACGCGCACCTGCCGATCCCGTCGTTCCGTGCGCGCGACAAGGCGCGCATCCGCATGGTCGAGATGATCGGCAGCATCGTGGACGCCCGTCGTCGCGACAAGCGCGAGGGCGAGGACTTCCTGCAGACCTTGATGGACTCGAAGTACGCCGATGGTCGCGGCCTCACCAGCGACGAGATCACGGGCATGCTGCTCGCCGGCATGTTCGCCGGGCACCACACGAGCTCGGTCACGACCGCGTGGGCGCTCATCGAGCTCATCCAGAACCCCGAGTCGATGAAGCGCGTCAAGGCCGAGATCGACACCGTGTTCGGCGGTGGCAAGCCCGTCTCGCACGCGCTCATCCGCGAGCTCAGTTTCACGGAGAACGTCGTCAAGGAGACGCTGCGTCTTCATCCGCCGCTGTTCATGCTGGTGCGCGTCGCGCGTCGGGACTTCGAGTACAAGGACTACGTGGTGCCGAAGGGTACCTGGATCATCGTGTCGCCGACGGTGGCGCAGATGATGCCCGACGTGTTCGCCGAGCCCACCAAGTTCGATCCGGATCGCTACGCGCCGCCGCGTGAAGAGGACAAGCGCGACTTCGCGTTCATCGCGTTCGGCGGAGGTCGTCACAAGTGCCTCGGCAACGCGTTCGCCATCCTGCAGATCAAGGCCATCCTCGCGATGCTCATCGGTCAGTACGAGTTCGAGCTCGGCGGTGATGAGGTCGTGGCCGACTTCCATGGCCTCGTCATCGGCCCGAAGGAGCCGTGCCGCGTGCGGTACCGTCGCCGCAAGGACGCGTCCGTCACCATCGCCACCGCGCAGGACCTCGTGCGCACCGCCAACGATCTCGAGGGCACGGATCCCGAGCTCGCGAAGAAGGCGGCCGAGGCCGGCTGCCCCGCCCACGCTGCGCCCGCTGCGGACGCCGCGAAGTGCCCCGTCCCCCGACAGGACGCCGCGCCTGCAGCCGCGCCCGTTGTCCCTGCGGCACCCAAGCGCGTGAAGAAGGCCAAGAAGCTGCTCGCGATCACGCTCGACAAGGACCTCTGTCAGGGGCATGCGGTGTGCGTCGGTGAGTGCGCCGAGGTCTTCTCGGTCGGTGCGGACGGCAAGGTGCAGGCATCGACGCTGACACCAGGCCTCGAGCTGTCCGACAAGGTGAGAGAGGCCGCTCGTCACTGCCCGACGCGGGCGATCGTCGTCAGCGAGCGCGACGCATGAGCACCGCGGCGGAGCGCCCGCGCGAGCGGCTCCGCGCGGCGCGACGCGACATCGGTCGGAGCCACCTCGTCGAGGCCGCCGAGCGCGTCTTCGCCGAGCGTGGCTACGAGGGCGCGCGCATGCAGGACATCGCGGCGGGCGCCGGCCTCGCGCTGGCGACGGTGTATGGGCTCTTCGAGGGCAAGGAGCAGCTCTACGCCGAGGTGCATCGCGTGCGCGGTCAGGCGCTCCTTGCCCGCGCGGCGCAGGCCACCCTCGGTGTGAGCTCCGCCTGGGAGGCGCTCCTCGCCGGCGTGCGCGCGTATGCCGAGCACCTCGCGGAGCACCCCGACTACCTGCGCCTGCACCTGCGCGAGAGCCAGCCGTGGGCGCTGCAACCGCGCTTCTCGTCGGACACGCAGAACACGCTGTGGCGCGAAGGTCTCGAACTCACCGTCGCGACGTTTGCCGCGGCGCTCGCGGAGGGCTCGGTCGTCGAGGGCTCGCCGGAGCTGCACGCGCGCCTCATGATCGCTGCGCACCAGGTGTTCCTCGGCGAGTGGGTCGAAAACGGCATGCGCGAGCCGAAGCCGGACCTGGTGCAGCGGATGCAGGCGTACGTGGAGCGAGCGTTCGGCAAACCGCGCGTTTCTCGCCCACGCAGGTAAGCTCCCGTCGTGCCCGGTCCTCTGCTCTCGATCTTCCTCGTCATCCTCGTCGACATCTTCGGGATGACGCTGTTCATCCCGCTGCAGGCCATCTACGCCGAGCACTTCTCGGCCACGCCGACGGTCGCGACGCTGCTCGTCTCGCTGTACGCGCTGTGTCAGCTCGTCGCGGGGCCGGTGCTCGGCCACCTCAGCGATCGCTACGGGCGCAAGCCCATCCTGCTGCTCAGCCAGCTCGGCACGCTCATCGGCTTCATCGTGATGGCCAAGGCGCAGGCGCTGTGGATGCTCTTCGTCGCGCGCGCCATCGATGGTGCCACCGCCGGAAACATCTCCATCGCGCAGGCCTACATCGCCGACAACACGAAGCCGGAGAACCGCACGCGCGCCTTCGCGCTCATCGGCATCGCGTTCGGCTCGGGCTTCGTGCTCGGGCCGGTGGTGACCGCGCAGCTCGTGCGCTACGGCCTCGCCGCGCCGATCTGGGCCGCGGCTGGACTCTCGGCGCTGAGCATCGTCTGCACGCTCGTCCTGCTCCCGAACGGTCAAAAGCCCGCGCGTCACGAAGGCGCCGACGCGGGCCCCGGCGGTCGTCGTCCGTCGCTGTTTGCGTTCTCGCTGTACGCCGATCTGTTCAGCCGCCCGAAGCTCTCCAACCTCCTGTGGCAGTTCCTCGCGTACGTCTTCTCGTTCTCCATCTTCACGTCGGGCTTCGCGCTGTTCGCGGAGCGGCGCTTCACGTGGCACGGCCACCCGTTCACGCCACGCGAGATCGCGTTCCTCTTCGCCTACTCGGGCTTCCTGGGGCTCGTGCTGCAAGGGGGGCTCATCGGCCGGCTCGTGAAGCGCTTCGGCGAGCAGCGCCTCGCCGTGGCTGGGTTCTCCGCGCTCGCGGTCGCGTACGTCGGCCTCGCGTTCGTACACGACCTGCGCATCCTGCTCGTCATCACGACCATCTCGGCGTTCGGCAACGGTGTGTCGCGGCCCACGCTCACCGGGCTCATCAGTCGCACCGCGCAGCCGCATGAGCAGGGCAAGGTCCTCGGCACCACGCAGTCGCTCAATTCGGTCGCGGCGATCTTCGCGGGCCTGCTGTCGGGGCCGCTCATCGCGAGCGGTCACACGACGCTGTGGCCGCTCGCCAGCGCGCTCGCGGCGCTGGGCGGCCTGTGGGGTGCGCTGTCTCTCGGCAAGCTGAAACAGGAGGTCTCATGAGCGAGCACGTGATCGACGTCGGAGAGTCGGACTTCCTCGAGAAGGTCCTCGCGCGCTCGCGCGACCTTCCCGTCCTCGTCGACTTCTGGGCTCCGTGGTGCGGCCCGTGTCGCACGCTGAGCCCGCTGCTCGAGAAGCTCGCCGAGGGCGGCCGCTTCGTGCTGGCGAAGGTCGACATCGATCAGCACCCGTCGCTCGCGCAGCGTCACCAGGTGAAGAGCATCCCCGCGGTGAAGCTCTTCCGAGACGGTCAGCAGGTCGCCGAGTTCCTGGGCGCGCTGCCGGCGGGCGAGGTGCGCGCGTTCCTCGATCGGCACATCCCCGACGAGGCGACGCTGGCCGCACGCCGCGCCGCGGATCTCGTGAACCACGGAAGCTACGAGGCTGCCGACGAGACGATGAAGGGCGTCGCCTCCGAGGACGCGTTCGTGCTCGTCACCTCGGCGCGCACGGCGCTCCTTGGCGGCCGTATCGACGAAGCCAAGGCGCTTGCCGATCGCGTGCCGGTGCGCAGCGACGAGCGTGAGCTCGCCGACGCGGTCACGAAGGTGGCAGAGCTCGCGCTCGAGGGTCGCGACCGCGCGGATGTCGAAGGCGTCGAAGGCACGCTGCTCTCGGCGGGCAGGCACATGTCGGCCTGCGAGATCGAGCCGGCGCTCGACGCGCTGCTCGAGGTCGTGAAGCGAGATCGCAAGCTCCGTGACGACGCAGGCAGGAAGACGCTGCTGGCGCTCTTCGACGTGATCGGCGTCCGCAGCGAAACCTCCGACCGGTACCGACGTATGCTCGGCAACCTCCTCTAGGAGAAGCCCAATGCGCACGCTGTCCGCCCTCTGTCTCGTCGCTACCCTGTTCACGCTCTCCGTTCGATCGGGCTCGGCGCAAGCCACCGAGAAGGGCGAGGCGATCTTCGCCGGCGGCTGCTTCTGGTGCGAGGAGGCCAGCTTGGAGAAGGTCCCCGGCGTCACCGCCGTCATCTCCGGCTACACCGGCGGACACAAGCTCGACCCCACGTACGAGGAGGTGAGCTCCGGCTCCACGGGTCACGCCGAGAGCGTGCGCGTCCTGTTCGACCCGACCAAGGTGACGTACGCACACCTGCTCGAGGTCTTCTGGCACAACGTCGATCCCACGTCGTCGGGCGGCCAGTTCTGCGACCGCGGTACGCAGTATCGCTCCGCGATCTTCTACCTCGACGACGCGCAGAAGAAGGCGGCCGAAGCCTCGAAGGCCGAGGTCGAGAAGAAGCTCAAGATCAAGGTCGTCACCGAGATCACGGCGGCCTCGAAGTTCTATCCCGCCGAGGACTACCACCAGGACTTCTACAAGAAGAACCCGGTGCGCTACTCCAGCTACCGGCTCGGGTGCGGCCGTGACGCGCGCCTACACGCCGTGTGGGGCGCCGACGGCGGGAGTCACTAGTACTACCAGGTCACTTATTGACGGCCGCGATCGTGTTTTGTTGCTCGACGGTGATCGCAAGAGCGTGGAGCCCATGGCGGGGCGCTTGGTCGAGTCAGCGAGCGCGATCGACGCCATGAGACAGCGTCTACAACAAGCCGTCACCGTCACTGCTTGGAACGACGAGACCATGCTGGGCCGATTGGCGCTGAAGCTCGATGCCGAGCTTCCTGGCATGGATGCTTTCGTCATCGACGACGCCGGCTTTCCAAAGAAGTGGAAGCACTCAGTCGGCGTTCAGCGGCAGTAATCGGGGGCGCTGGGTCGCGTCGACAACTGTCAGGTCGCAGTCAGCCTTCACCTCGCGAGCGAGCGAGGCAGCGGCATGATCGGATTTCGTCTCTTCCTTCCCGAGGAAGGGACCGCCGACGCGGAGCGCAGTGAGGAAGCCGGTATTCCCGTCGGTACGAAGTGCTCGACCAAGGGGCGGATCGCGCTTGCGCATCTCGACTGGGCGCTTGCTGCAGGCGTTCGCCGTCACGTCGTTCTTGCGGACGCTGGCTACGTAGATTCTGGAGAGTTTCGGGATGCACTGGTGGAACGCGGGCTTCGTTATGTCGTCGCCGTGAATGGCGAGCCCGAGGTCTGGTCGCCAGAGAGCAAGCCTCGGCTACGGAAGAATCCTCTCGGTGACACGCAGAGACCTCGGGCGATGTACCGCGACGACGACTGCCCGCCAATCGCGATTAAGCGGTTGGCGTCGACGCTGAAGTTTCGTCGCGTGCGCTGGCGCGAAGGGTCGAAGGGATGGCAGTCGGGCCAGTTCTGCGCGATTCGAATTCGAACGGCGCGGCGTCATCTCACCGGCGCGCCGCCTGGCGATGAGCAGTGGCTGCTCTGCCAAGAAACAGGCGATGAACGAACGCCGTACAAGGCGTGGCTCTCCAATCTCCCATCGACGACGGAGGGTTCGACCCTCGTCGATACGCGAAGCTCCGCTGGCGGATCGAACGGGACTACCAAGAGCTCAAGCAAGAACTGGGGCTCGATCACTTCGAGGGCCGCACGTGGCGCGGCTTTCACCACCACGCCACGCTCTGCGCTGTCGCTCACGGATTTCTCGCCCTCCGTCGGCCGCTTTCCCCCCCGGAGGAGTACGCCTTGGACGCTTCCGATGGTGCGACGCGCGATCCAGTAGCTGCTGCTACGTAAGATCGGCGTTTGTCCATTGTGCAGACGAGCCGTCGACGCTCACGCTCCGCCCGTCGGTACGTCGCGAATGTGATCAGGTGGTACCAGGAGCATCGCCCCTCGCCGCCAACCGCTCGAGCCCACATGCTCGTTCGACGGTGAGTGCCGCCGCCTAGAGAGGTAGCGCGGAATCGGGGTCGAACGTCGGCTCGGAGCGGTGAGGCGACATGGGTTTACGATGCTTGCTCACGGGTGGGTGTGCAGTCGTCGGCGGCCGCCGCTCGCCGTGCGGCGACTTCGAAGGCGCAAGCAGCGATGGCTCGTCTTGCATGTTCGGCCGCGCCGCGCGGGTCGGGAGCGCAGCGCCGCTCCGGATGCCGAGGTCGACCGTAGGCGGCCGGGCGTCCGTCGCGGCAACGACGCCACGACGCTCGGCACGCATCCGCCTGAACAACCGGCCGACACCCACTCCCACGAGGACAGCGACCACGAGCCCGATGACGATGGTCCTCGCCCACTGTCTCAGAGGTACCGATCGGAGATCGAGGGTGAAGCTCGCGGGCGACGGGGAGTAACGCTCCTGCGTGGGCGCGTCGTCGACTGCATCGGTGCCGCCCTGAGACCGGTGGTGCGCGTGCTGCTTGATGTCTAGGACGAGCGTTGGACGCCCCGACTGGCCGATCGCGGGGGCTCGCCTGCCGTGCAAGACGCCCGGTGTGGTCGCGCGCAACGCGTCCTCGGCTGCGGGCTCCCCACCCCTCGGTGACGGTGCAACCGTGGGCTTCGACCCCTCGCCGCTCGGCTCGCTATCCTCGTCCTCGTCACTGACGAGGACGAGGTGTCGCTGCGAAAAATGATGCACGAGCGCGATGCCGCCGGTGTTCTTCGCCTCGAGCCACGGGCTCACACGCTCGGGGAAGTGCTGCGCCATGTAGCGCGTGAGCCGAAGGTCCGAGCTCTCGAGCTGCATCGTCCGACAGATCTGCTCGATGGCCTCGCGTAACGCGAGCGCGGTGGGGTACCTGTCCGTCAGGTCACGGCAGAGCGCGCGGTCGAGCACTTTTTGCAATGCATCGGGAACATCGTCGCGATGTTCTGACAGAGCTGGGATCGGCCGTTCGATGACCTCGCCGAGGATCGCGAAGCGGGTCTCCCCCGTGAAAAGGCGGCGGCCGGCGAGCAACTCCCACAGAACAATGCCGAGGGAGAAGACGTCTGTGCGTCGATCGACCGGGCGCCCCTGCGCCTGCTCGGGCGACATGTATGCGAGCTTTCCCTTGAGCGCGCCTGTCTGCGTCTTCGCACTACGCTGCGACCGGGACTTGGCGATGCCGAAGTCCACGAGCTTCACCCCTCCGTCGTACGTGATCACGAGGTTGTGGGGAGAGACGTCTCGGTGCACGAGGTCGAGCCGATCGCCGTCCGTCTGCGTCAGCTGGTGCGCGTAGTGCAGCCCGGAGGCTGCACCGACGACGATGGCGAGCGCGATGTCCAGCGGCATCGGATGTCCGCTGTCGACTGCTCGCTTGAAGATCGTGCGAACGTCCTCACCCTGGAGAAACTCCATCGCGTAGAAGAAACGGCCATCCTCCTCGCCGAGGTCGTACACCTGAACGATGTTGGGGTGCTCGAGGCGTCCGCCGATGCGCGCCTCGTCGATGAACATCTTCACCATCTCGGAGTGGCTCGCGAACTTGTCGAGCATTCGCTTGACGACGACGAGCTTCTCGAACCCACCGGCGCCATCGACGCGAGCCAGGAAGAGCTCGGCCATACCGCCCCGTGCCAGCCGGCGGATGATGCGAAAACGACCGAGCCGCGACGGAATTTCGCTCTCGTCCTCCTCCGAACCCTCTCCACCTATCGACGACGCCACGATTCCCAGCGCCAGCGTAGCGCCGGCACTGGCCGTCGGCAACTCGTCACGATCGCGCGCGTCAGCGTGAAGAGGAGCGCGCTACGACACGCCGTCGACGAAGGCGATGTGGGAGCGCGCGATCAGTGGCGCCTCCACGCGCTCCAGAGACCGACATCGACGGCCGCGATGGCACCTCCGAGGACGAACAAGCCGATCGCGGCGCGCTCGATGGCGCGCGCACCGTCGATGCTCGACCGGCTGCAGACCTGGGTCACGCCGCAGCCGTCCTCGAGCAGATCGTGATAGCGAAGGCTGCTCATCGCATACAGCGCGCCGCCGCTGGCAGCGACGACCACCGCCAGCGCGGCCGTGGTGGCCGGCAGGACGAGCGAGTACCGGGTAGCGCGCGTGGCCCGGGGAACGGCAAGCGGCTCCGGTGGCGGAGGCACGACCGGCTGCTGGGGCTGCAGCACGACGGGTGGCGGGCGAGCCGTCGGCGTGGCGGCGACGGGGCTCTCGGTGACGCAGTCGCCGATCTGCTGCTTCGTCCTCGCTTCGAGAGCGACCTTGGCCTGCTCCTCGAGTGGCTCCCTCGGAATCAGCGCGAGCGCGCCGCGGTACGCAACGACGGCCGCTTCGCAGTCGCCACGCATCCGGAGGGCCTGTCCCAGCGAGTAGAACACCCACGCTCGCGGCTCGACGGCAACGACCGTGCGCAGGACATCGATGGCCTGGTCAAGCAGCTGCTGGCCCCGTAGGGTCTCGCCCGACCGAAGCAGCGTCTGCCCTCGCGAGTAAAGCGAAAGCGCGCGCGCGTACCTGGCCTGGGCGTCACCGGACGACAACGGGGGCAGCGCGCTACGCGGCCCGTCGGCATGCACTGTGGATGCTCCGAACGCGATGCACACGAACAGCGCTGCCAGCAGTCGGAGCACGTGGCCGACCGTACCATAACTTCCCTCGGTCCATCGCAGCTGGTCCTGGCGCCCTGGCCGTGCACCGCGGGCCACGAGCGCAGGCGCCGCCGACCGCGGGACAGCGCGTTCGCCTGTTCGTTTTCGGCAACGCGCGTTATATCCTCACAAGGCTCATGCGGCTCGCCACGCACACCCTGCCGCTCGTTCTACTCGTGACGGGCGGCTGCTTCGATCTCGGCCGGTTCGATTACAAGGTGACGGACGGCGGCGCCACCGGCGATGCGTCCGGGCCCGGCGTCGACGCGAGCGTCTCCTCCGATGCAGCGGGGACCGTGGATGCTGCGATGCCGGCCTGTCGGGTGACCCACGTCGTCACACTCACGGGTGGCGCCTCCGCAACTGCAGAACCGGCACCCGTCGCGCAGACGTCGACGAGCGCCTTTTGGTCGAGCGTCGTGGAGACCGATGGCAGCGCGCTCCTCTTCTCCTACGACTCCAAGCCGCCGCCGCTACTGGTCATGTCGACGACGAACCTGGCCGCTGCATCCTCCGGCGCCCACGACGTGCGGCTGTCGAAACCCGACTCGGCCAGCGCCTTTGCCGTTTTCGTCCGCCAAGGAGCAAACGAGGCCGAGGTGCTGGTTCACGGATTGGATGACGGTTCCACCGGCCTGGTGCTCTCGAACTCCTGCCTCAACCTGACCGGTGCCGATGTCGCGCAATCGGGCACGAACTGGAACACGATCATCATCTGTGATGGCGCGCTGGAGTTTCAGACCGCCGCGGCACCGGCGCCAGCCTTCATCGTCGGCGCAGGCGTCACGCGCGCGCGCTTCGCCGCCGCGCTCGGTCAAGCTCTTGCCTACGTCGTCCTCTCCACGCCCGGCGCTTCGCTGTCCCCGCTGCGCATCGCCGAGGTGAACCTCGCCGCGACGCAAAGCGTGACGCCCGATGCAAAGACTCTTTCTCTGACTCCGCTCGACGACATCGCGGCGGATCTCGACGCCAGCGCCTCTGAGGTATTCGTGGGCGGCGTGCTGCGCACCAACCACACCCTCGGCACGATGCTGTTCGCGCCCGCGCTGCTGCCGGCCGCGGTCGTTGACACCATGCTTCCGGTCGCGGTCGGCGGGACGGTGAGCGTGGCCACCACGCAGTTCGGGAACCTTGTCGTGTACGACGGTCCGGCGCCTCAAGGGGTGCTGGGCGTCCGCATCGCGGCAGACGGCACCGCGGGCACCCCGTTTTCGATCGCGCCGGACGGGCTGCACCCGGAGATCGCAGCCAACCCCGCCACCGGACCTGCCGTCGTCACGTACCAGCTCGACCCGAGCACTGGTGCAGCCGCTCGCCTCGCCGAGCTCACGTGTCCGTGAAACGGATGAGACGATGTGCGCTCGTCCTCGCGGCCATCCTCGCGTATGCCGCACCCGCTGACGCCGAGCCGCGCGCGCTCGGCGACGGTGCGACGGTCACGCCGCTGCCCGAGACGTCCCCGCGCCACGCCGCGCATCCGGCGCGCGGGCTGCGCATCGCTGCAGGTGTCGTGCTGGGGGGGGCCGTGCTTGCAGGGGTCGGCGTCGGTGCGCTCTACGGCACGGCGTATCACGACTTCGAGCAACGCCGCCGTACCTGTGGAGGCACCTGCTTGCCGAGTGCCACAGAAGGTCTGCGCGACTCCTTGCGTGGTCGCACGATCGCGGCCGATGTGTTGTGGGGCATCGCGGGCGCCGCGCTCGTTGCCGATGTGGCGCTGTGGGTCCTCGACGCCACCCACCGCGGCACACTCCGAGCTCACCTCGACGGTGGCTCGGTCACGTTTTGACAGGGCGCCAGCCAGACGGACAGCGCAGCCATTTTACCCTGTCGAGGGCTCCGATGGTCGGTCAGCGCGCGGTTGGTCAGATTGTTCGAACGAACTGATCAACCGTTACTGGGACAGCATACGCAAGCGCAGGATGAGCGCCCGCGCCGCAGGCGTGGCAATGGTTGGGCGCCCGGACAGGTAATAAGCGCCAGCATCGCTGCCGATGATGAGCGTCTCGTCCCCGGCGGTGGCAGGGCGTTCGCCCCGGGCCCGCGTTGCCATGGTGCGCAGCTCGGCGAGCGTTCTTGTGTCGAGCGCTTTCCACATGGACGTGGGTCTCGCATTCGCATCAGCCCTGACGGTCTCCGTCAGCTCCGCGGCAACAAAAGCCCCGGCGCGTTGCCCCTCGCCACTTCGCATCCTGCCGAGGTCGAGCTGTACGACGACGCGCCAGGGCACGACGTTTACTCCCCCTCCTGAGGCGTAGATCGTGTGCGGACCGATCCAGGTCGCGATCTCGGAGGGCAGGGTCTGCGGATCGAACGGGATGCCCCGGTTGGGTACGGCGGTGTCGAACGCGGGCGGCTTGGCCACGAACGGCATCGCGTCCGCCCAGGTGAAAAAGGCAGGGTGCCGCGCGGCGACCTCCTTGTGGATGAGCCCGTGAAAGTCGCGCCACGTGCGGAAGAAGGCACGTGCGGCAGAAGCGTCGATGTCGCCGAGGCTGCGCGCCGACAGGAACGAGGCTTGCGCGCGTCGACCTTCGGCGACCGTGCGCTCGATCTCGGCGGTCGCGACGGGGCGAAATCCCTGGATGCCGAGCTCGACGACTCGATCGGCGAGGTGCTCGATAGCGAGCGTGCCATCGCGCGAGATCCGCGCCTTCGCCCACACATGTGCGACGACATAGCCGTCTTGCAGCCCTGGCTCGATGCGGCGGGCGTACGCGTAGGCGATCACCGCTCCATCGGGTGGCCAGCTCGCCGGCACGAAGGGCGTGACCTCCATCGTCCAGCCCGCATCGGAGGGCGGCGAAAAGAGCGTCTTCAGCGACGACTCGACGCGCGCGCGCGTGTCGTCCAGCTTCGACGGGTCACCATGCGCGATCTGCACCACGCACAGCATCGTGAGGGCGGCACACACTCGCGTCACGCTTTTCCTCACGAGCGTCATCATAGCGCCGGACGTAGTACGATGAATCAACTCATGGCCAAGACCTTCACGAGCTACGACGACTTCGTCGCTTTCGCCGGCGTCCTCGACGACGTCGAGCGCTTCGCGGGGCTCGGTATCGAACCCGACGAGGATCGGGGCGCCTTCGCCACGGAGCGGCTCGCGGAACTCCAGGCCTACTGCGGGACGCACCCGTCGTACCACGTCGTCACCGAGGTGGACGAGAGCCCGTCCGGCAACTTCATGCTGGCGAACTGCGTGCGCATCGCGAACCGCGTCAGTTACTTCCTCGCTGACGGCGCGATCGACGACGCCGTGCTCGACGAAGAGGTGCGGTAGGCGATCCACGATGCGGTGACACCTGACTCCGCAGCGGTCTTCCGCGGTCGCGACAGCGGAGTCGCCCGTCAATCGGCGAGCCGCCTCGCACGCTTCTTCTTGCGCTGGACCGATGAGGGATCGACGCCGGCGCGCGCTAGCGGATGGAGCCAGTCCCGTCGGCGCGGTAGACGCCCGCCGGCGTCTTCCACAACAGCACGTACGTGCCCGGTGTGATGTGACCCTCAATGACGACGGGGGTGCCGTCACGACGCTTCCCCTTCGCGACGTAGGTGCTCTCCCTCGGGTCGAACTTGATCGCCCTCTTCGGGTCAAAGCTCGTCGGAGGAACGACGCCGCGCGTCGCCGCGAGGCCGTTTTGACCCTCGAGATCCAGCGTGAGCTGCTCCCCGGTCCCGTTCATGACGACGACCATCCGAGGTGTGTCGTTGCTGCTGTAAAAACCGGAGAAGACGACCTTCACACCCTTCGCATCAGGGGCGATGAGGTACGTGCCGTTGGCCTTGACCTGGCCGTGCCACACCTTTGCGCCGGTGGCGTCGAGAAGGTCCAGGGTCAGGGCTTTCACGCCCGGTGCGGTCGCGAAGTATTCCGACGTGAGTCCGGGGTCGGCGATTCCGAGGGAGCGAGATTGCTTCGCACGGTTCGGCATGGTCGCGACGGCCTTGTACTCGCCGCCGGTCATGTTGAAGATCCGCGTGTCCGCATGCGCGACTGCAACGCCGAGCAACGTGGCGACCGTGACGACGACTTTGAGATTCATGAAAAAATTATGCATTTGCAGAGGCGGCAACACAACGTGCTCGATTCGTCAGCCCTCGAACGGCGAGCTCTTGCGCGGCCGCTTGATGCGGAGCGCGTCGAGGCGCATGAGCAGCGTGCCACGCGACATGCCGAGCTGCGCTGCGGCGCGAGTCTGGTTTCCGTGGCAGGCCTCGAGCGCCTCGAGGATCCGCGCGCGCTCGGCCAGCACCGCAGGCGCCAGGCGCTCGGCGCCATCGTCGGCGAATGGGCGATCGGTCTCGCGCAGCGCGGGTCTGCTGCTCGCGGCGTCGGTCGCGGGGAGATGAGTCGCGCCGAGCTGGTCTCCGTCCTCGAGCAACACCGCGCGCTCGATGGCGTTGCGAAGCTCGCGCACGTTCCCGGGCCAGGCGTGCGTGGTCAGCGCGATCTCGGCGCTGCGGTCGAGCCTCATCGCGCCACGGCCGATGCGCTCCGCGGCCTCGCGCACGAAGCGCTTCGCCAGCTCGAGCACCTCCGCGGGACGCTCGCGCAGCGGCGGCACGAACAGCGTCACGCCATTCAGCCTGAAGTAGAGGTCGTTGCGGAAGCGACCGGCTCGCACCTCGGCCTCGAGGTTGCGGTTCGTTGCCGACACGAAGCGCGCATCGATCGCGCGAGGGCGCAGCGCACCGACACGCTGGATCTGCTTGCACTCGAGCACGCGGAGGAGCTTGCTCTGCAGCGGCCCGGGCAGCTCGCCCACCTCGTCGAGGAACACCGTGCCCTGGTGAGCCGACTCGATGATGCCGGGCTTCGCCTGCGTGGCGCCGGTGAAGGCGCCCTTTTCGTGACCGAAGAGCTCGCTCTCCAGCAGGGACTCGGCGATCGCGGCACAGTTGATCCGGACGAGTGGCCCGCGGCGCCGCGACGCGCGGTGCACCGCCTCTGCCAGGAGCTCCTTGCCGACGCCTGTCTCACCTTCGATGAGCACCGGCAGCTCGGAAGGCGCGATGCGATCGACCATCGCGTAGACACGCCGCATCGCACCATCGAGCACGAGCGGCTCCGACGCGGTCGAGCTAGGCCGCTCGTCGTGGCCATGCGCCTTGCCGAGCAGTGCGTGCGCCGAGCGGCCGTCCTCGGGGTGGCACGCGTAGCCGTGGTGGGTGGCCACCTTCGGTCCGAGGCGCTGCTGCAGAGTGACGAGCCAGGCGCGCGCCTCCCCGGCGCCGGCGCCCTCCATCAGGAGCTCGAGCTCACCAGGCGCGTAACGTGCGAGCAGGTGTCTCGACGCTAGCGTCTCCATCACGGCGGCTTCGACGCGCTCGCGGTGCTCCGGCGCGCGTGGACCCACGTGGATGATCGCGTGGCGGGCGGACGGGGACGCCTCGCACAGCTCGTCGAGGCGTGCCGTGAAGTACGCGTGCGACCTGATCCGTCGCTCCGGCTTCGCGCCGACCCGGGACTGCACGAGGGCCGTCACCGCGCCGAGCTCGACGAGCTCACCCGCGACGACTTGCGTCTTCACGTGCGCGGCGAGCCGGGTGCCTCCGACGATGCTGCCGTTGGCGCTGCCGAGATCCTCGACCCACAGCTCGCCGTCGCGCAGCTCGAGCGTGGCGTGGCGTCGTGACACGGACTCGTGCTCCACGCGGATGTCGGCGTCCTTCGCGCGACCGACGGTGAGCGCCCTCCCGGCCGGCAGGGGGTGCCGGGAGACCACCCCATCCACGACCAGCTGCAGCGTGTGCTCGGCGCTCTCGGGCTCGTCGAGCAGGATCGTCGGACCCTCATCACGATAGTCGACGCCCATGCGCCGAAATATAGCACCTGCTCGTTCGAACAGTTTGAACGGCGGTACCGGGTCCGTGCCTCCATCCTGCGCCAACTACCCGAGCTTGCTGCATGTCTGCGCAGGCACACGGCTTGCTACGCTGCCAGTCATGCCCAACCGCTCGCCGTCTCTAACTTTAGCGTTGTTGCCCCTCCTCCTGCCGTTGCTGCTCGCCGCCTGCGGGGGCGCCCCGCCGCCAGGCGAGGGCTCGGGTCCGGACGGCGCGACGGACGGCGCGACGAGCCCGAACGGCACGGCAGATGCGGCGCCGGCGCCGGCGTCGGACGGCGGGACAGTCACGGCGCCCGGCAGCGCCAACGCATCGGGTGGTTCTGGCGGCGGGGATCTGAGCGCGTGCCCGTCGTGCCGCGTGCATGTGCCGCAGGGCTACAATCCCGCGGTTCCCATCCGACTCGTCGTCTCCCTGCATGGGGACGAGGGCCGTGACTTCGGGCTCGACAGCGCGACGGGCGGGGTCATCGGGCTCTGGCAGACGGCAGCCGATGCTGCGGGCTACCTCTTGTTCGCGCCGGCGTGCCCCGCAGCGCTCGGCTGCGACGGCGCGTTCAGCGACTGGCTGGCCGCAGATGGCTACGACCCCTCGCCCGCGGCGCTCGGCTGGCTGGACGGGCAGGTCGCCGAGCTCGAGACCCGCTACAACATCGACCGCTCGAGGGAGTACCTCACCGGCTACTCCGGCGGTGCGTACTGGCTCGGCGCCTATGCACCCGCGCGCGCGTCGCGCTATGCGGCGGTCGCGTTCATCGCCGGCGGGATGCCTGCGTACAACGCGTTCCACGGCTGCGCGGCTTGCAAGATCCCCGGTTACTTCCTGGGCGGCGACGGGGATTATCGAACAGGGGGACAGATGTCCGACACGGCGAACGCGTTCAAGGGCTGCGGCCAGGAGATCCACCTCGAGCTCGTCACCGGCGCCGATCACGAGGCGACGATCGCAAGCCTCGGCACCGGCAATGCGGCGAAGATCCTGACGTGGTTCGACGACCGCGCACTGTCCTGCCCCTGATGAGGGCATGCCACACGCGCTCGAGCCTCGAGCACGCGGCGGGTCTCGGTCGTAGCAATCACGCGGGCACCCTGGTAGGACACCGTCGTGCCTATCCCGGCGTTCAGGCCCGAAGATCAGCGCGCGAAGACGGGCGGGATCATCCGCGCGACGCGCAGGCCCGCAGGCTGGATCGCACCGGGTCCGCGACCGCCGCTGAGCCTCGCTCAGCCCGACGACGAGTCCGTCGATCTCGCGTTGTGGCCCACGCCCGAGGAGGACCTCTGCTGGCTCGCCGGTGACTTCCGGATCTTGCAGCGCCTCGATGGTCACCGCTGGTCGCTCGACGATCTGATGACCGCGTGGCTCGCCTCTAACGCGGTGAGCGCGCCGAAGACGATCTGCGATCTCGGCTGCGGGATCGGCACGGTGCTGCTGTTCTGCGCGTGGCGCTTTCCCGGGGCGCAGCTCGTCGGGCTCGAGGCGCAGACCGAGAGCGCGGCGTTGGCGCGGCGCTCGCTCGTGTGGAACGACGTCACCTCTCGCGTGCAGGTCCGTAGCGGGGATCTGCGCGCGAAGTCGAGCTTCTCGGACGACGAGAAGTTCGACCTCGTGACCGGCACACCGCCTTACTTTCCACCGGGCACGGGCATCGAGTCCGGCAGGCCGCAGTGCGCGCCGTGCCGCTTCGAGCACCGCGGCGGCGTCGAGGACTACATCGACGCGATGGCGCGAATTCTCGCGCCGGGCGGTCGCGCCGTCGTGTGCCAGGGCACCGTGCAAGCGCATCGCGTCGCGCCGGCGGTGCTGCGCGCGGGCCTCGTCATCGAGGAACACCTCGAGATCGTGCCGCGAGACGGCAAGCCCGTGCTCGTCTCGCTCTACACGCTCGCGCGTCCGGATGATGCTCGGCCGACGACGCACCGCACGCTCTGCGTACGCCTCAAGGACGGCCAGTGGACCGACGACTTTCGTCGTGTCCGCGACGAGCTCGGGATGCCTCCCGGGCGGCACGACACGTAGCGTCGCCCGGTGGGCTCTACCGGACGCGCAGCGGGATGACCGTGACGGGCAGGCCCTTCCACTGGAGGCGGCGCTGCACCTGGAACGCCGTCTCGTTGTGCAGGATGCGCTGCCACCAGCTCTCGCGCTGCCAGATGAGCTTGCCGGCGAAGAACATCACGCGCGGATAGGTCTTCGAGATGTTGATGCAGAGGCGCGTGATCTCGTTCGCGGGATCGATGCCGGTGCTCGTCTCGGAGCCCGCGTTCCACCCGAGGCGGCGCGCGAGCTCGACGTACTGCTCGAGCGATTGGTGCACGGAGTGCTTGAGCGCTCCCACCTCGTCTGCGCCCTTGAAGGTGCCGGAGTCGATGACGGCGACGGACACGAACATCACGTTCTTGAAGTAGCCCGGCAGCATGCGGTGGATCGCGAGCATCGAGTGGATGCCGACGCCGCCGTACTGTCCGACGAGGAGCACGGCGGTGGGGAGCTTGGGATCGGGCTCACCGCCGTGATGATCGACGGTGGGGAGCTCGGCGAACTCCTGATCGAGGTCGCGCAGCTTGCGCGAGATCATCCGGTAGTGCCGGCGAATGAAGATGCAAGCCGTCACGAGCGTGCTCGTGACGACGAGCGTGCGCCAGGCGCCCTCGGTGATCTTCTCGGCGATGGTGACGCCGAGGATGCACACGCAGAGCACGAAGCCCGTGCCGTGGATGAGGAACTCGCGGCCGCGTTTTTTGGCGCCTTTCTTCTGGATCCAGAAGCGGAGCATGCCGAGGTTGGACAGCGAGAAGTCGATGAAGACGTTGATCGCGTACATGACGAGCAACGCGCCGACGTTGCCGTTAAGGAGCCAGAGCAGGACGATCGCGCCCGTGCCCATGAGGATGATGCCATCCTTGGATGTGAGGCGATCGGACAGCGATGAGAAGCGGTGCGGGAGCCAGCTGTCCACGGCCATGTTGGCCATGACGCGTGGGCCATCGATGAAGCCGGTCTGCGCAGCGACGAAGAGGAGGAGTCCCTCGGATGCGAGCGTGAAGATGACGAAGACCGGGCCGATCGGAATGCCGCCGGGGCGGAACTTGCCGATGAACTGCTCGACCAGCACCGCGTTGAGCGTTTTGCCCTCGGCGGGATGCACCTGGAAGACCAGGTAACAGAGCAGGATGCCGCCCGCGGTGAACGCGAGCGAGGTCGTCATGTAGAGCATCGTGCGCTTGCCGCTCTGCACGCGCGGCTCGCGCATGATCTGGAGGCCGTTGGCCACGGCTTCGATGCCCGTGTAGGTGCCGCCGCCGAGCGAGTACGCACGCAGGAACAAGATGAGGAGGCCGAACTTGCCGAGCGTCGAGATGCCGTGGTCGAGGCCCTTGCTCACGTTCTCGAAGAGGTGGGGGAACTCGCCGCTATGAAAGATGAGGCCGCCCACGATGAGAATCACGTGGGTGAACAGGAAGACGAGGAAGATCGGCATGAGCGATGTGACCGATTCCTTCACGCCGCGCAGATTGAGGATGATGAGGATGATGAGGATGCCGCCCTCGACCCACAGCTTCGCCCACAGCCACGGGACGGGCAGCATGCTGAAGATCGCGTCGCCGCCGGCTGCGACCGAGGTCGTGACCGTGAGGACGTAGTCGACGAGGAGCGCGGAGCCGGAGACGACGCCGAAGTACGGACCGAGGAGCTTCGTGGAGACGACGTAGCCGCCGCCGCCTGTTGGGAAGTGCTCGATGATGCGGCTGTAGCCGGCGGAGATGACGAAGACCGTGATCGTCATCGCCAGAACGAGGAAAACGGCGAGGTAGGTGTGCTCGCCGAGCGCGGCGTAGGCCTCGGCCGGACCGTAGGCAGAGGACGAGAGACCGTCGGCGCCGAGCCCGATCCAGGCGAGGAAGGGGATGAGCGTCATCGTGTGGAAGACGGTCGGGTCGTCCACGTTGCGAGGGCGACCCAGCAGACGTCGCCACATGCGATCGACGCGAGATTCTTCGACACCGATGTCGGTGCCGCTCGAAGACGGAGGAGGTTCGGTTGGCTTCGGATCCACGACGAGGGCCGGGATACGCCCGCGCTACTGCCCTGTCAACTCGCGTGCGGCTCTCGCGGAACGATGGTGAACACGGGGTGCTCGACCGTCGCCAGCAGGTCCGGCGGCGGTTGATCCGGTCGGTAGATCATCAGCTCCGGCTCCCATGCATACGGCTCGCCATCGAGCCGCACGCGACCCTCCGCGAGCGCGCGCGTGATGTCCGCGAGCGGGTACGCGCGCAGGTCGCCGATGAGGTCGACGAAGCGGGTCTGGCGCGCGAGGTCGATGAACCGAAAGTGCTGGCGTGCCGCGAACGCCGTGTGGAACCACGATGGACGCAGCGACACCGACGGCAGGTCGAGGCGGTAGGCCATGGCGCCGAGGAGCTGGCCCATGTCGCGCGCAAGGCCGAGCCCAGGGACCACCTGCCCGGGCAGCGCAGGACGATCGGGCGAGAACACGGCGCGCGGGTTGCGCAGCGAGAGCCAGTGGACGACGAGCGACGGCGCCCCCTCCGCAACGCCGCGGCTGACGATGAGGTCGACGAGGAGGTGACGCACGCCTCCCGCCATGCCGGTGATCGTGCCGCGCTGACCCACGTCGTCGGGCGGGTAGGACTCGACGCGCAGATCGCTGTAGCCGAGTCGACGCAGGTGATCGAAGAAGCCGAAGCGCGTGAGCGCGTACTCCATGCCCTCGTTGGTGTAGTAGCCGAGGAAGCGCGGCCTGGGCTCGGGGCGACCGAACAGCTCCGCCTCGACGTCGGCCATCGAGTCGACGTCGTCCGCGCCGGAGAGACGGTTCGGGCTCAGGCCGCGCGCGATGGCGGCGTAGCGCGACATCAGCGGATCGCGGTCCTTCACCGGCTGCCTGCTGCCGAGCGCGACCGCGAGGTACGCGCCCACGACGACCTTCCAGCTGCGCTCCGAGTAGCCTCCGGCGGGGAGCCAGACCGTCGCGCGCCCCTTGGTCCACTCTGCGACGAGAAGCTCGCGCTCCCGCACCCCCTCGAGCGTCAACGAGAGATGCCCGAGGCGATCGCCGCGCAGCACGTCGCCGCCGAACAGCACGAACACGAGCTCGGGTCGCGGCATGCGCGCGAGCAGCGCCGTCAGCGCGGCGAGATATTGATCGTCGGTGGCGTCCACGAGCAGCGTCTCGTCGACATGGCCGGGGAGCGGGCCCCAGTCGGAGCCGGAGATGGAGCCGATGGTCACCTTGCGATCGCTCGACAGGCACGCGGCGAGGCCGTCGGGAGGATGTGCGTCGAGATCGAGGATCACGACCTGGCCCGTGAAGCCTTCGGCGCGCACCTCGGCCAGGGCGATCGCGACGTCGTTGAGCGCGCACATGCCGCCGCCGAGCGCGGGCCCTGCGTGGTGGAAGCCGCCGAAGAAGTTGAACGCGGGGCCCGACGAGGCGCGCGCGGCCTTCGCGGCGGCGATCGTCCCTCCGGTCGCGAGGCGCAGCGTGCGCATCACCTCGTCCACGACGATCTCGCCAGGGGTGACGGCGAAGATGCGGGCGAGCGCGTCGGCCTGCGCGAGCGACTCGATGTACGCGGCGTCGTGCACGCGCGCGAGCGATTCGTAGTCGGCGCGACGCGGCGTGCGCAGGTCGGCGTCACGGGCGATGCGCTCCTCGACGAGGTACCACACGGCGAGATCGGCGCGACGCGGCTCGGTGCCGTGTAGCGCCTCGAGGCTCGGGATGGGCAGCCGGTACTCCGGCGTGTACCAGATCGGCACGTGCGAGCGACGCGGCACGAACGTCCGCACGCGATCGCGCAGCGCGTCGAACCAGGTGCCGCGCGGCTTCATGCGTTACGGCTTCGGCGTTGCGATGCCAGCATCCGTCGTGGCCTGCGCCGAGACGACCGCGGCCTGCTTGGTCTCCTCCGCCTTGCTCTCGGAGAGGGACTCGAGCGTGTCGAGCCCGCGGTCGAAGTCTTCGCCGAGCATCTTGTCCATGTTCACGAAGACGCCGAACGCCTTCCCGATGAAGCTGTTGTCACCCTCCATCGACCACGTCACGAGCGTGTTGCCCTCGCCGTGCGGCATGAGCGCGAACGTCGCGATGTTGTGCGCCTGCATGGGCTTCTCGAAGTCCACGTCGACTACGACGCGCGAGCTCGGCCTTGCCTCGGCGACGGTCATCGTGCCCGAGCCGACCTTGTCGTTGCCGCTCCACGCGTACGTGGCGCCGACGCCGCGATCGGGTCCGCCGTAGGTGCGCCTCATCGTCGGATCCATCTTGTCCCACGGCGACCATGCAGCCCACTGATGAAAGTCGTCGAGCTGTGCGAAGATCACGGCGGCGGGTGCGTGCATCGTGCGTGCGCGCGCGACCTTGAAGTGGGTCGGCCGCGTCGCGACGAACAGCGCGAACGCCCCGAGAACCACGGCCAGCATTCCGAGGGCTTTTTTCATCGCGCGAGTATAGGGCCAGCTTCCGCTAACATGTGCTTCCGTGAGCGCGCCGCGAGAGCTACCCCAGGGCCGACTGTCGGGGGACGAAGGGTTCCGTCGCCTGCACACGCGCTGGATCGAGGGTCACGCCGCGCTCGACGAGGCGTTCGCCCAGCTGCGCTCGATGTCGAGCCGCGAGACGCTGAGCAAGGAGGGCGTGGACGTCGGCTTCCGCGTCGAGGACCTGCTCGAGCTCGAGCTCGAGACCGACGCGCTCGCGCCGAAGTACGAGGCGATGCTGCGTCGACTCGTGGGCACGCGCTGCAAGATCTCCGTGCGGCAGGGCGGACGAGGGCTCGCGCTGCGCGGTCTCTTCGCGGAGCGCGACGGGCGTGCTCGCTCGCCCTATGTGAGGGTGCGCGACCGCCTGCAGGTCGAGGCCTTCGAGCTGCACGTCGTCGAGCACTGCAACCTGCGCTGCGCACACTGCTGCAACATGTCGCCATACCTCGATGGCAAGACGCTGTCCGTGGCGCAGATCTCGGCGCAGCTCGAGGCGCTCTCGCAGCACCTCCACGCCGACGTCTTCAAGATCATGGGCGGCGAGCCGCTGCTGCACCCCGACATCACCGAGGTGTTGCGCGCGATCCCGCGAACGGGAATCGCCGACACGGTGCGTCTGTTCACCAATGGCCTCCTCCTATCGAGGATGGAGGACGCGTTCTGGGAGGCGCTCGATCAGCTCACGGTGTCGAGCTACTCGAGCGCGCCGGTGAAGCCCGACCACCTCGCAATGATCGTGGAGAAGGCCCGACGCTTCGACGTCATTCTCAACGTGAAGCACGTCGAGCACTTCAGCGAGGTGATGTCCTCGGTGCGTCGTCCGGTCGACGATGCGCAGAGCCAGGCCGTGTACGACGCGTGCTGGCTCCGCGATCGCTGCCTCATCGCGCGTGACGGTCGCTTCTTCAAGTGCACGCGCGCTGCCTATCTGCGCGACACGCAGTCGCGGCTCCAGCTGACGGGCGAGCCCTTCGACGAGGCCACGGCGCTTCGCGAGTGGGAGACAGGCGGCGTGCCGCTCGATGCCCCCGATCTCGGCGCGCGCCTGCTCGCCTACATGAACGACGAGCAGCCGCTGCCCGCGTGCCGGGTGTGTCAGGGATCGCAGGGGCCGCTCGTCGCGCACCACCAGCTCAAGCGGAGGCAGGTGGAGGCGGGCGAGCTGTGATCGAGACGCGCTTCGTTCGCGCGGACCGATCGTCGTCGACGCTGCGCTCGCTGGTGTGCGCGGGCGACACGCTCGACGAGGAGGGCGTGCGCGCGGCCATCGGCGGGGAGCGCAGCACGCGTTCGATCGTCGCGGGGATCGAGCGGCACGTCTCATCGATGGAGGCGGAGGCGGAGGCAGAGGCGCTGCACGGTGACCTCGAAGCGAAGCTCTCCGCGCAGCTCGACGTCGGCGCGTTCGCGCTGTCGGGCGGCGTCGATGCCGCGCTGTTGCTTGCGCTCGCGGTTCGACGCGGACGGCGTCCGGTCGCGTACACACTGCGGCCACGTCTCTGCAGGGACGACGGCAGCTACGACGAGCACGCAGCGGCGCTGGCGATCGGTCGTGCGCTCGGCGTCGAGGTGATCGTGGTGGACGCGACGGACGAGGACTTCGTCGAGGCGCTGCCCGACGCGCTGCGCGCCATCGAGGTGCCGCTGTACAACCTGCACCCGGTGGCGCGCCTCCTGCTCGCGCGTCGCGTCGCCGCCGATGGTCACACCGCGCTCGTGACCGGCGACGGTGCCGATCAGCGCTGCGCGCGTCGCGATGGCCACGACTACCTGCCGCTCGTCGCTGCGCTCACCCGGGCCGCGGGTCTTTCGTGGGTGTGTCCGTATCTGCATCCATCCCTCGTCGAGCTCGATGCGACGACGTCCGAGAAGCCGGAGCTGCGGGCCTTGCTCGCGCGCGATCTCGCCGCGGTGGCTGCGACCCCCAAGCGTCCGCGGCTCGCGCCCTCGATCGCGCTGGCTGCGCCGGTTGCCGAGTACACGACCCGCTGGCTGCGCTCCAGCCTGGGCCTCGGCTGATGTGCGGTCTCGCCGGCGAGCTGCGCTGGGATGCACCGCCCGACGAGGCGCGCGTGCGACGCATGAGCGCAGCGCTCGCGCACCGCGGCCCCGACGGAGACGGCGTGTACGTCACGGCACACGCCTGCCTCGCGAGCCGCCGCCTCGCGCTGCGCGACATCGCCAACGGCGCGCAGCCGATGTCGTCGCCAGATGGCCGCTGGCACCTCGTCTTCAATGGAGAGATCGATAACGCGGAGGCGCTGCGCCGTCGCTACGAGGACCGCTGGACGTTCCGCACGCGCTGCGACACCGAGGTGCTGCTCGCGGCCCTCGCGCTCGACGGAGAGTCCGTGCTCCTCGCGCTCGATGGCATGTTCGCGTTCTGCCTCTGGGACGCGCAGACGCAGGAAGCGCTGCTCGCTCGCGATCGCCTCGGTATCAAGCCGCTCGTGTTCTCGGTGGAGCGCGGTTTTCTGTTCGCGTCCGAGTGCAAGGCGCTGCTCGCCGGCGGCGTGCGGCCCGTTGCCGATCTCGATGCGATCGCCGAGGTCATGACCGCAGCACCATTTTCGGTGCGCGCGCCATTCTCCGGCATGGAGGTGCTGAAGCCCGGTTCGCTGCTACGCGTACGACGCGATGGGACCGAGCGTGCGCGGTGGTGGACGCCGCGCGTGACGGGTGTCGGCGGTGCATGTGTGGACGACCTGCGGCGCGAGCTCGGCGAAGCGGTGCGTGGCGCGCTCGTCGCCGACGTGCCGGTCGGGCTGTTCCTTTCCGGCGGGCTCGATTCGACGCTGCTCGCCGCCCTGGCGCACGAGGTCGGCGTACGGCTGCCGAGCTACACGATGGCGTTCGACGATCAGACCGGCTTCGACTGGAATCGCTCGCGCATCGTGGTCGCCGATGACGAGCCGTACGCGAACATGGCCGCGGAGCGCTACGGCCTCGCTCGAACGCTCTGTCGCGCCGCGCGCGACGAGGAGGCCCTCTGGCGCGTGGCCGTGCAGGACGATCTGTTGCCCGCATGGGAGCAGGAGGTGAGCCAGGACGTGCTCGCGAGGCACGCGGCGCGGGACGTGAAGGCCGTGCTCGTAGGTGACGCGGCCGACGAGACGCACTACGGCTATCACTTCCTCCTCGACGAGGCAGCGCTGTGCGGGCCCGAGGCGATCCTGCCGCGCTTCGGCGTGGCACCGCTGAGGGCGGAGCACCGGATCGACTTTGCCGCTCGCTATCGTGTCGAGCTCGCCACGGCTGGCCACGGCTGGGGATCCCTCGACGAGCGCCGTCGCGCGATGACCCACCTCGTCGTCACGCGCTGGCTGCCGCGGCTCCTGTCGAACGGGGATCTGCACACGATGGCGCACGGGCTCGAGGCGCGCGTACCGTTCGGAAAGCCCGCGCTCGTCGAGCTGGCGCTCTCGGTCGCGCCCGCGGTGGCGCTGGAAGGTGGCGTGGAGAAGGCGCTGCTGCGACGCATGGCGCGAGGGCTCGTGCCCGAGGAGATCGTGGCACGGCGCAAGTCGGCGCTCCCCAAGGACCTGGCGAGCGAGGCGCTGTATCGGCGTGTGCTCCCATCGGCGCGACGTCGTGCACCGGAGCTGTTCGAGACGTTGTTCGATCCGGTCGAGCTCGACGCGCTGTCCGTGCGCGCCTGGACCGAGGCCGATCGCGCGGTGGCGTTCCGGCTCATCGCGCTGTCGCACTGGGCCGCGCACTACGAGGTGCGCGTGTGAGAGTGCTCTTCGTGACCGCACCGGAGCGTGGGCACTTCCACGTGCTCCTCGGTCCCGCGCAGGCGCTCGTCGACGCGGGACATGAGGTGGCGTTCTGGTCGCCGCGCTCGCTCACGCTGCCCCATCGCTGCTACTCGGCGGCTGCATCGATCGACGAGCGCAATCGCGGCGCCGCGCTCGCGGTCACGCTCGCGGACGTGACGCTGCGTCGTACCTGGGTCCGTGGGCTGCTACTCGACGGCGTGGAGGCCGATCTCGCCCACGTGCGTGCGACCGTCCGCGACTTTCGCCCCGACGTCATCGCCTGCGACCCGATGGTGTACGCGGCGCCGCTCGCCGCGCACGAGCTGGGGCTGCCCTGGGTGGCGCTGTCCTCGTCGCTCAATCCCGTGCTGCCACCGGAGATCGACAGCGAGCTGCTGGCGACGGTGCGCGGGCTCGCGGCCGACCGCGATCGGCTCTTCGCTGCGCACGGGCTCGAGGCGCGCTTCGCGAGCTGTGACTGCCTCTCTCCGCACGCGACGGGCGTGTTCGCGACGCCGGCGCTGGCCGGGACGGCGCCGCCGGGCGTGACGCTGCTCGGTGTGTCGCGCGTCGATGCCAGGGGGGACGAGAGCGACGCCTCGACGCCCGTGCTCGACGAGCGCCCGCTCGTGTACGTCTCGCTGGGCAGCCAGAACTGGTATCAACCGATACTACTTGGGCGCGTCTTCGAACTCTTCGCTGCCGAGGACGTGCAGGTCGTGGCCGCGGTCGGGTCCCTCTCGATGAACGCGCCCTCGAACGTCACGCTCGTCCCGTACGCCGACCAGCGCGCGCTGCTCCGTCGCGCGCACCTCTACGTCACCCACGCGGGCGCCAACTCCGTCTTCGAGGGTCTGGATGCCGGCGTACCGCTGCTCATGGCGCCTCTCGTGAACGATCAGCCGCACAACGCGTGGTTCGTGGAGCGCGCGGGAGCGGGGCGACGCGTCGACTTCGATCGAGACACGGTGCGGGCGCTACTGGGCGATGGTCTCGAGCGAGCAGCAGCGCAGACCATCGGCATGGAGATGCGCGCCAGCGATGGAGCCACGGCCGCTGCTCGCATGATCTTGGGCGTCGTATGATCCCGGTCGTCGTCGCTGCCAAGAACGAGGAGTCCGCGATCGGGGCGTGCCTCGAGGCGCTGCTACGGGCCGTCGAGCATGCGCGGCCACTCGATCTCGCGATCCGCGTGGTGTGCGACGACTGTACGGACGCGACCGAGGCGATTGCGCGCGCCCACGGCGTCGAGGTGGTGCGCTCGAGCGGCGGCAAGATCGCGGCCCAGCGTCTCGGCAGCGACGTGGATGCACCGTTTTACGTCTTCTGCGATGCCGATGTCGTGGTCTCGCCAGATGCGCTCGTCGCGCTCACCGAGGCGATGGCGGATCCGCGTGTCCTCGCCGCGTCGGTGCCGCGCGTGCCTGTTCGCCCGCTGCGACGTACCGCGCTCGCCGAGGCTGCCTACGTCTACAACCTTCGCCGCGGCTTTCGAGTCGAGGCAGGCTGGATCTCCGGACGACTGTTCGCGGTCCGTCGCTACGATGTCCCGGACGTGCGCGGCGACGCGGGTGATCGCTTCCTCTCGCTCGAGCGCGGCCTCCTCGCCGAGGATCTCTACCTGTCTCGGCGCGCGCGTCACGAGGGCGGGCCCGAAGCGATCGTGGAGACGACGGCCGGTCGCGCGTACTTCCGGCCGCCCGAGACGCTGCGCGGGCTCTATCGCTACTACAGACGCCTGCGGCGCGAGAGCGAGCGCACCGACGCGCTCGTGCCCGAGCTCCGCTCCGCCGTGGTGCACCGACGGACGGATCGGCGCGCACTCGAGCGCGCGCCGCTACACGAGCAGCGCGCGTTCCACCTCTTCTTGCGGACCATCCGACTGCTCGAGGTCGGGTATCGAGTCGAGCGAGCCGTCCGCCGCGTGCTGCGCAGGCCGGGCTCTGCGTGGGCACGCGTCGAGGAGTCCAAGCGAGGCATCGAGGCGTGCGAGCTGCCCGTCGAGTAGCGCTGCCCGGCGTCACCGGCCTCGAGGTGTGGGACCTCGTCGTCGGCGACACCACGCTGTTCGCGGCGGCGAAGCGTCGCGCATTTCCGCGGCTGCTGGCGGAGGCTGTGCGCGCGCTGCGTGCGGGCACAGCGCGACGGGCGTGCGCCGAGTCGATCGGCTTGGATGCGATCGCCTTCGATCAGGTGCTCGTGGGTGGCGGCGGGTGGGACTCGATCCCGGCATCCCGGCGCATCGCCAGCTTCGACACGCTGCCCGGTGGACGCTTCGTCGGCATCGCCGGTGGCTTCTCGCTGCTCGGAGGACCAGGCCTCGTGTGCGACGTGGGACAGAGCGCCATCAAGCTCGCATGGCCAGGGGGCCGCGTGCTCATCGAGAGAGACCTCGTGAAGCTGCCCGTCCGATCGCGCTCGGATGATCCCGCGCACCGCAGGGCGCTCGTCGAGTACCTGGGCGGAGCGCTCCGGCGTGCGCCGCGCTTCCGGCGCCTCGTGCTCGCGCTGCCCGCGGCGCTGCGTGCAGACGGAACGCCGGAGGGCTCGAGCTACCCGGGGATGGCAGGCGACGACGGCCTCGTCGAGGACGCGCTTTCGTACGCGGGGATGACCGGCACCGAGACGCTGCTGGTCAACGACGCAGAGCTCGCCGCGCTGTCCGCCCGACCGCGCGCGAGGGGTCGCGCGCTCGTGCTCACCGTCGGCTTCGGCGTGGGTGCGGCGCTGCTCGACGCCACGACGTCACCGGGGTAGCGTCGCGCCTCCCCTGGAGGTCCCGCGTGCGTGTCTCTACGTTCGTCTTCGCTGCCATCGTCGTCGCCATCCTCGTCCCTGGGGCGCCCGGTCATGCGGCCAAGAAGCATCCGTTCACCGTCGACGATCTGCTCGCGATGCAGCGGCTGTCCGATGCGAAGCTCTCGCCCGACGGCAAGCTCATCGCGTACACGCTGCGCACCACCGACTTCCCCGAGAACAAGGGACGCACCGACGTGTGGATCGTCGGCACCGACGGCAGCACCCCGAGGCGGCTCACCGATCACCCCGAGAGCGACAACAGCCCCGCGTTCTCGTCCGACGGCCTGCGCGTGCTGTTCATCTCGACGCGGAGCGGTTCTGCACAGGTGTGGAGTGTCGGCATCGGCGGCGGCGAAGCCCAGCAGGTGACGCAGCTACCGGTCGACGTCTCGGGCTTCAAGGTCGTCGATGCGCAGCGGCTGGTGCTCGCCATGGACGTCTACCCCGGCGCGGCGACGCTCGCGGACACCGCGCGTCGCGATCAGGCGCGCAAGGACGGCAAGGTGAAGGCGCTCGCGTACGACGAGCTGCTCTACCGTCACTGGGATCACTGGGAGGACGGCAAGCGCGCACATCCGTTTCTGTGGCAGGCAGGCAAGACGACCGACCTGTTGAAGGGTGTGGAGATGGACGCGCCGTCGCTGCCGTTCGGTGACGTGGGGGAGTTCGCGATCTCGCACGACAGGACCACGCTCGTGTTCTGCGGCAAGGACGATGGTCCGAAGAACGCGTGGAGCACCAACGACGACCTGTGGTCCGTGCCCCTCGATGGCAGCAAGAAGGCGACCCGGCTCACCGCGAGCAACCTCGCGTGGGACGGCTCGCCGACGTTCTCGCCCGACGGCAAGACGCTCGCGTACCTCGCGATGGACCGGCCGGGCTACGAGTCGGATCGTCGGCACATCGTGCTCATGGACTGGGCGACCAGGAAGACGCGCGCGCTCGCCGACAGGTGGGACCGCTCGCCCGGTGATCTCGTGTTCTCGACGGACGGCAAGGCGCTGTACACCACCGCCGATCACGTCGGCAACCACGCGCTGTTCCGTGTCGATGTCGCGACGGGCGTGCCCACGCTCCTCGGCGACAGCGGCATGTACGGCGATGCGATGCCGCTGCCCGACGGCGCCGTCGTGTACACGCGCAACACGCTCGCGGCACCGAAGGAGCTCCACCTGCTGCGCAGCACGCAGGAGACGCAGCTCACGCACCACAACGACGAGCGCGTGCAGGCGATCGAGTGGGGCGCGTGGGAGCAGTTCACGTTCAAGGGTGCGCACGGCGACGACGTGCACGGCTACGTCGTGAAGCCGGCCGGCTACAAGAGCGGCAAGGTCCCGGTCGCGTTCCTCATCCACGGCGGACCGCAGGGCTCGTTCGGCAACGACTTCCACTATCGCTGGAACCCGCAGGCGTACGCGGGCCATGGCTACGCGGCCGTCATGATCGACTTCCACGGCTCGACTGGTTACGGACAGGCCTTCACCGACTCGATCCGCGGCGACTGGGGCGGCGCGCCCTTCGAGGACCTCATGAAGGGCCTCGACGCGGCCCTCGCGAAGTACACCTTCCTCGACGAGAAGCGCGTCGTCGCGCTCGGGGCCTCGTATGGCGGCTACATGATCAACTGGATCAATGGCCACACCGCGCGCTTCCGCGCGCTCGTCTGCCACGACGGGCTCTTCGACGTCACCTCCGCATACTTCGGCACCGAGGAGCTGTGGTTCCCCGAGTGGGAGTTCATGGGGACGCCGATGGACAACCGGGCGACCTACGATCGCTGGAACCCGATGCTCTTCGTCAAGGACTGGAAGACGCCGACGCTGGTCATCCAGGGCGGCCAGGACTTCCGCGTCACCGACGCGCAGGGGATGGGCGCCTTCACCGCGCTCCAGCGCAAGCGCATCGACAGCCGCCTCCTCTACTTCCCCGAGGAGAACCACTGGATCCTCCGCACCCAGAACACCAAGCGCTGGCACGAAGAAGTGCTCCGCTGGCTGGACACGCACACCAAGAAGTAGAGACAAACCGCTCAGAAGAGCGATCGGGCGTGTTGCTCCTGGGCTCTGAGTGACTGGGCGAGCGCCAGCTGGCTGCGGGCGCGGACCTGGTTGTGGGCGGCGCGCGTGGCGAAGCGGGTGGGGTCCCAGCCGAAGTACGTGTCGTCGAGGACGTCGCGCAGGAAGCGGGCGGAGAGCTCGACGCAGATGGTGAGGATGCCTGGGACGAGGAGCGCGCGCTCTTCGTTCGAGAGCTGCATGGTGCTCGAGTAGCCGCGCCATGCGGCGGCGAGGAGCGGGAGCTCGAAGCGCGCGTGCGCATCGTCCTCGCCGAGCGGGTTGCACCACGAGCGCCACGCATCGCCGAGCTCGAACGGCATCGGCATGTGGCCGAGCGTGTCGAGATCGACGAGGCACACGCCCCGCCCTCGATCATCGAACATCAGGTTCGAGATCTTGAGATCACCGTGCGTGATGCGGAGCGGAAGCGCGGCTGCATCCACGACCGGCAACGTCGTGCGGATGGCCACGAGCTCGTCGCGCATGCGAGCCACCGATGCGTGCAGCGGGTCGGTGGCATGAAGGTCGATGCTCTCGTCGAGCAACGCGAAGTGTCGCGCGGTGTCGTGTACGCCCGCACGACGGAACACGAAGTCGTGGCGAAGATCAGCGAGCGCGGCGTGGAAGCGCCCGACGAGCGCCCCCGCGGCCTCCGCTCTCGATGGCGAGTCGACGCGCTGCACGCTCGACCCCTCGACGAAGGTCTGCAGACGCCACGCACCATCGTCGTCCACCCACAGTCGACCGTCGCGTGTGCGCACGAGCCGTGGCGTGACGAGCCCGCGTGCGGCGAGGTGCTGCGTGACGGCCTCGATGTCCTCGTTCACCTCACCCGAGAAGATGGGGTGCAGCCGCTGCAGCACGTAGCGCGCATCAGGTGTGGTGACGAGCAGCGTCGTGTTGATGAGGCCGCCCGACAGCACGGCGAGCTGCGGCCGCGAAAGATCCCAGGCCCGAAGGACGCGCGCCGCAGCCTCCATGGTTTACCGACGGCGAGAGCTGCGCGGCATCAGCGACGGATCGCCGAACGCCGGACCACGCGGCGCCGCAGCGGGACGCGGTGCGGCCGACGAAGGACGCGCCGCCGACGGCGAGTGCGAGCTCGGCACGTGCGCGGAGCGACCCTGCGACGGACGACCGCCGGTGGCGCCACCGCGCGAGTGCGGACGCTGGTGCTGACCCCGCTGGTTACCGTCGCGCTGACCACGGCCACCCTGCGGCGGCGGCGTCGGCGTTCCCGGCGGGCGACCGCGACCCGCGAGATCGGTGATGGGCGGCGGCGCCAGGTCCGACTGCGCCGAGTGCTTGTCGACGCGCGGGATGTGCTGCTTCACGAGACGCTCGATGTCGATGAGGTACGCGCGCTCCTCGTGCTCGCAGAAGGAGAGGGCGATGCCCGAGGCACCCGCGCGCGCCGTGCGGCCGATGCGGTGCACGTACGTCTCGGGGATGTTCGGCAGGTCGAAGTTGACGACGTGCGTGACGTCGTCGACGTCGATGCCGCGCGCCGCGAGATCCGTCGCGACGAGGACGCGGATCTGGCCATTCTTGAAGCCGGCGAGGGCGCGCTCGCGTGCGCCCTGCGACTTGTTGCCGTGGATGGCGGCCGAACCGATGCGCGCCTTGTCGAGGTGCTCGACGACGCGGTTGGCACCGTGCTTGGTGCGCGAGAACACCAGCACGCGCGCCATATTCTTGTCGGCGAGCAGGTCGGTGAGGAGCTTGCGCTTGTCGTTCTTCTCGACGAAGTAGAGCGACTGGTCGATGCGCTCCGCCGTGGAGGAGACGGGCGTGACCGAGACCGTCACCGGGTTGGTGAGCAGCCCGTCGGCCAGCGCCTGCGCCTCGGGCGGCATCGTCGCGGAGAAGAACAGCGACTGCTTCTTCACCGGCAGCAGCTTGAGGACGCGACGGACGTCGTGAACGAAGCCCATGTCGAGCATGCGGTCGGCTTCGTCGAGCACGAAGACCTGCACGTGACGGAAGTCGACGAGGCGCTGGTTGCACAGGTCGAGCAGACGACCCGGCGTGGCAACAAGGATGTCGAGGCCGCGACGCAGCGCCTCCTCCTGCGGACGCTGACCGACACCACCGAAGATCACGGCGTGGCGCAGCTGGAGGTGCTTGCCGTACGTGGCGATGCTCTCGCCGATCTGTGCTGCGAGCTCGCGTGTGGGCGAAAGGATGAGGCAACGGATGTGGCGCTGCCCGGACGGTGCGGGACCCGACGCGAGGAGCTGCAGGATCGGGAGCGAGAAGGCTGCGGTCTTGCCGGTGCCGGTCTGCGCGAGGCCGAGGAGGTCACGACCCTCGAGCAGCGACGGGATGGAGCGAGCCTGGATCGGCGTCGGCGTGTCGTACCCGGCCTCCTGGACTGCGCGAAGGAGGGGTGGAATGAGGCCTAGCTCGTCGAAACGGGTCATGTCGGCGCGCAAGCTGCCACGCATCGT
>JBDTCO010000207.1:0-31097 GCA_039923495.1 Polyangia bacterium | reverse complement strand
GCGGGCACGATCGCGCCCGCCGACGAGTGCAAGATGCCGGAGACGCGGACCACGAGGCCCACGAGCGCACCGACGCCGATCGAGATGAGAATCGTCCACATGCTGGCGGTGATCTAGCAGAAAGCGGCGTCGGGCGCGATGCCTCGGATACGGCCCGGGGTTTCGGGACGTGATCGGGCGGGGGTGTCGCTGCGCCGCCGCCGAAGGAGTGCGCCTCGTTCTGCTCGCGCAGGATGGACTTCGCGCATGCCGACAGGCGGTCGAGGTGCCTCGGACCGTGGCGCGTGCCCTCCTCGGGAACGAGCGCCTGGAGCCACTCGCCCGAGACCGGCTACCTTGCGCCGATGTCGACGACCTGACCGCCGCCGCGAGAGTCCTCGCAGAGCTTGCCGCGCTCGAGCAGGAACACGCGCGCCGCGACGTCGTGGGCGAGCGCGACATCGTGCGTGACGACGATCTGCGTGACGCCCGTCTTGCCGACGGCGGCAATCGCATCGCGGACCTCCTGCTTCAGCGATGGATCGAGCGCTGACGTGGGCTCGTCGTAGAGCAGCACCTCCGGGTCCATCGCGAGCGCGCGCGCGATGGCCACGCGCTGCTTCTGGCCGCCCGACAGGTGATCGGGATACGCGTGCTCCTTGCCCGCGAGGCCCAGCTGCGAGAGCAGCGCACGGCCGCGATCCTCCGCAGCCGCCGGCGTCACGCCACGCACCCGCATCGGCGCGAGCTTGCAGTTCTCGAGCACCGTCAGGTTCGCGAACAGCTCGAAGCTCTGGAACACGAGGCCCACGCGGCCACGCAGCTTCGACTGCGCCTGGGCCTGCTCGCGACCTGCGCAGACCTCTGCCTCGCCGACGCGGATCGTGCCCTCGTCGAACGGTTCGAGCCCGACGAGGCACCGCAGCAGCGTCGACTTGCCTCCGCCCGACTGGCCGAGGATCGCCGCGGTCGTCCCCGTCGTGAGCTCGAAGCTCACGCCATCGAGCACGCGCGTCGAGCCGAAGTGTTTGCCCAGCGCGTCTACGCGAATCACGTCGGTACCGACACTACGGATCGCGGCGAGCGATGCCAACCCCGAATGTGCCGGGCTGACGTGGATTGCTGCGCGAGGAACGCTAGTTGGTCGCGGCGACGCAGTAGCGGCTCACGTCGGGGTTGCCCGGTGGGCAGACGAAGCCGGCGCCGCAGGTGACGACGGGCTCGTGGGTGGCGATGTTGCCGGCGTAGCAGAGGTCGCCGGACTGGCCGAGCCCACCCTGGGTGGTCTGGGCGGCGCCGCCACATCCGGGCACGAACGCGATTGCCGACACGAACAGTGCGAGGCGGGCGATGGAAGCGAAGGTCGTGGTCATGAGGATCTCCAGTGTCGTCAAGTGAGCCGTCCCTTCTAATGCAGGATCGTGGCCATCGCGGCTGGCTATTGATTCAGCATACTTGTCGCGAATACGGTGCGGGATGCCGCGGAATTTCTGGCGGGTCGTCGAGCCAGACTCTCAAAAACTCGATGGCACGGGTCGGTCAGCGAGCGACGCTGCGCGTCTTCTGCTGCAGGCGCAACTCGACGTAGCGAGAGAGTCGAGCGAAGGGCAGGCCGAGCAGCAGGTAGACGAACGCGACGACGATGCCGAGGCCGAGATGGTCCCGCGTGGCATTGGCGAGGTTCATGTACGTCTTGTTGAGCTCGGTGAGCGTGACGAGCGCGACGAGCGACGAATCCTTGAGCAGGGCGATGAAGTCGTTGGTCATGGGCGGCAGCGCGACACGCAGTGCCTGCGGAACGACGACGTGACGGAGGGTCTGCCACCGCGACAGGCCGAGGGTGAACGCGGCCTCGTGCTGGCCGACCTGCACGCTGAGCAGCCCGGAACGATAGTTCTCGGCCTCGGCGGCGGCGTAGTTGAGGCCGAGCGCGAGGCAGCCCGCGGTGAACGGTGCGAGCTTGACGCCGAGCTCGGGCAATCCGAAGTAGAGCATGATCATCTGCACGAGCAGCGGCGTGCCGCGGACGAACTCGATGTACGCGGTGCACCCGGCGCGCACGACGAGCGGTCCGAACGTGCGGCCGAGCGCGAGCAGCACCCCGAGCGACACCGCGAGCACCATGGCGCACAGCGAGATGAGTAGGGTGAGGCCGGCGCCGCGCGCGAACAGCGGCAGCATGCGCGGGTAGCGCTGCGTGAGGCGGACCCACAGCGATGGGATCTTGCCGACGGCCGCGCGCCAGCTCTCGAAGGAGTCCGCGACGAATCGGTGAACCATCGGGTCCTGGCCGAGCACCTCGGCCGTCGGTGGGTTCCACAGGCCCCAGCGCTCGTAGACGTCGCGCAGCGAGCCGTCGCGGGCGAGCGTGTCGATCGCCTCGTCGATCGCGGCGCCGAGCACCTCGTCGTCGCGCGGGCTCGCGATGGCGTAGCGGACCTCGCCGAAGCTGCCGGGCAGCACCTCCAGCTCGGTCTCGATCTCGCCGTAGTACTTCGTGATCGCGTCGTCGAGCAGCACCGCGTCGGTGCGACCGAGCCGCAGGTCCTCGAAGATCTCGTTCTGTCCGCCGTCGTAGCCGCGCACGTCGGCGCCTGCGCGCTGGAGGATGCGCTCCGCGAGCGAGCCCGGTAGCGTGCCCACCTTGCGACCGCGCACCGCCTCGAGCGTGCGCGGCGCGTTCGAGTCACCACGACGGATCGTGAGGCGCTCCGGGCTCACGTAGTACGGCCTGGACAGGCGCACGATGCGGCGCTTCTCGTCGGCGACCTCGATCCCGCAGATCGCCACGTCGAAGTCCCCGCGCGCGAGCAGCTCGAGCAGCTGATCCCACTGGCCCTGCACCGGATGGGCACGCACGCCGAGTCGTTGCGCGAGGCGATCGGCGAGCTCGACCTCGAAGCCGACGAGGTGGTTCGGGTCCATCGGATCCTGGAACACGTACGGCGCGCCACCCTGCGAGTCCGCGCCCCAGCGCAGCTCGCGGCTGGCGCGGATCGTGTCGAGGTGGTCCGCGAACGCCGGGGCGCCAACGAGGCACGCGAGCCAGATGATCGTCGCCTTCACGAGCCGAGCCTCGCACGCAGCGCCAGCGCAGCGAAGGGTGCTCTCTCCTTCGCGCCGTTGATGAAGAAGACGAAGGCGTCTCCTCGTCGCGACCAGATCTCGGCGCGCGTCGCCCACGCGTCGAGCTCGCGCGGCCCGTAGCCGGTGACCTTCTTCGCGTCGCAGCGGACCAGGCGCGCGTACGAGAAATCGGCGGTGTGTGCGTCGATCGACGGGTACTCGAGGGAGTCGGTGAACACGATCGCGACGCCGTGCTTCTTCGCGAGCTTCGTCAGCGCGGGCGTGTCGAACGACGCGTGGCGCGGCTCGAGCGCGTGCTGCAGGCGGCGCTTGCCGAGCTTGCGAGGGAGCCGCGCGAGGAACGCATCGAGCTCGTCGGCCGCGAAGGTCTTCGTGGGTGCGAGCTGCCACAGGATCGGCCCGAGCTTGTCGCCGAGCGCATCGAGTCCCGTGGCGAGGAACCTGTCGACGGAGGCACCGGTCACCTCGGCGGCGAGGTCCTTGCGATTCGTGGCGAAGCGCGACGCCTTCACCGTGAAGACGAAGTCGTCGGGCGTCTCGTCGTGCCAGCGCACGAAGCTCGAACGCGCCTGGTCACGGTGGAACGTCGCGTTGATCTCGATCGCCGACAGCTGCGATGCCGCGTATGCGAGCTCCTGCTTCTGCGGCAGTGCCTTCGGCCGCTTCGGCCCTTTTGGATAAAACGTCCCCCTCCAGGGCTCATACGTCCAGCCACCTGTCCCCACGCGGATCCGAGCCATGTCGGCTGCCATCATACGACGAGGAGTGGTACGCTACGTGACCGTTGGCGATGCGCGTCCTGGTCATGACCCGGCTGTTCCCGAACCGGCTCGAGCCGTTGTGGGCGCCGTACAACCGGCAGCAGTTCGGTGCGCTCGGCCGTCGCGCCGAGGTCGAGGTGCTCTCGACGGTGCCGTGGTTCCCCGGTGCGGGCTTGTTCCCCACGTCGATGGCGGGGCGGCTCGTCGGCGTGCCGGACGAGGACACCATCCAGGGCCTGCACGTGCGACACCCGCGCTACGTGCGCCTGCCGAAGTGGGGCCACGGCCTCGCGGCTGCGCTGTATGCGGCGTCGCTGCTGCCACTCGTGCGGCGCGAGCGGCACCGCTACGACGTGATCCTCGCGGCGTGGGCGTATCCCGATGCCGTCGCTGCGGTGATCCTCGGCAAGGCGCTCGATCTGCCCGTCGCGGTGAAGCTGCACGGCTCCGATCTCAACGTCCTAGCCGAGACGCCGTCCATCGCCACGAACCTGCGCTGGGCGTTCCCGCGCGCCGATCGCGTGCTCGCCGTGAGCCGGCCGCTGGCGGACAAGGCGATCGCGCTCGGCGCACGTCCCGAGCGCACGACGTTGCTCAAGGACGGCGTCGACACCAAGCTCTTCTACGTTCGCGATCGCACCGATGAGCGCAAGCAGCTCGGCCTGGCCACCGACGGCAAGCTCGCGCTGTTCGTCGGCAACCTCTACGAGGCGAAAGGTGCCCGCGATCTCGTCGACGCGTTCGAGAAGCTCGCGCCGCGTCGGCCCGATCTCACGCTGTGCATCGCGGGCCAGGGACCGCTCAAGGCGAGCCTCGACGAGCGGGCCCAGCGCATCGGGCCGCAGCTCAAGATCCTCGGGCCCAGGCCGCACGCGGAGGTCGCGAAGCTCCTCGGGGCGGCCGACGTGCTCACGCTGCCGAGCTGGAACGAGGGGACGCCGAGCGTGCTGCTCGAGTCGCTCGCGTCGGGCCGACCCGTCGTGATGACGCCCGTCGGTGGCATCCCCGACGTCGTCGATCGTCCGATCTTCGGCGAGCTCACGCCGGTGCGTGATCCAGAGGCACTCGCCGCAGCGCTCGACCGTGTCACCGCGGCGACGCACGACGCTCGGGAGATCGCGAAGGAGTCGGGCCTCGTGGACTGGGCCGACAGCGCCGCCCACCTCGAGCACGAGCTCGAGCTCGCGATCGAGACGCACCGGTCGCGCAAGTGATCGGCCCGGCGAGCTGGGAGGACAGCGAGCCGGACCTCGCCTTCGCGAAGCGCGAGATCCATCGCCTCGTGAAGCGCTCGAGACCACGACGCATGTGGATCTTGATCATCGCGATCGTCTCCTGCGTGGGCTTCGTCGCCAAGCGCGAGCTCAGACCCCCGAAGCGCAGAGCGGTGATGTCGCTGCGCATCGTCGAGTCCGACTTCGATCTGACGACTGCGGTGCGGCCACAGCGCGATTACGTCGACTACATCTGGGGCGTGTTCCTCTCGGGCCCGCACCTCGAGAAGCTCATCAAGGAGTACGGGCTCTATCCCGAAAAGTACGAGCGCGACCCGCAGCTCGCGGTCGAGGCGATGCGCGACGACCTCGACATCGAGGTGTGGCGCAACTACTTCCTCGAGCAGCACTACGACGACGATGCGGAGGCACGCTCCGTGCGGTTCTCGATCTCGTGGGAGGACAAGGATCCGCAGCTCGCGCTGTCGGTCGTGCGGGCGCTGAGCAAGGTGATCATCGAGGCGCAGACCGAGGAGCGCCGCGAGATCTTCCAGGTGGGCCAGCAGGACTTCGCCGACGCTGCAGCTGCAGCAGCCCAGCGCCTGGACGTGGTGCAGCACGAGCAGTCGATCCGCCGCGCGCAGCTGGACAGGGCCGTGGGAGACAAGTTCGCGCGGCTCACCGTCGAGCTCCACGACCTCGCGGCCGTGGAGAAGGAGCAGGGCAAGCGCCTCGAGGAGATGTCGGACACCAAGAGCCGGTTCGAGCTCGAGGCCGCGTGGGAGCAGCAGCGCTCGGGGCTGCGCTTCGAGCTCATCGATCCCGGTTTCGTCGAGCCGAAGGCCGGAGGGCCGCGTCAGCTCGTGGCGAGCGTTGTCCTCGTGTTCACGGCTGTGTGCTTCCTGGCGTCGATGATGTTCGGAGCCTTCGAGGTGAAGATCCGCCAGCCCTCGGACGTGCGTCGGCTCGGCGTGCCGCTGCTCGGTGCCGTGCCGTCGTTCACGGGCGACGAGCCCGGGAGCCTGGTACAGCGCCTCGCCGCGGCGGATAAGATAAGATTGGAGAAACGATGAACGCGCCACCCCGTTCCAAGCACCAGGTCACGTCGGCCGTGACGCCTGCCGTCTATGCGTCGGCCGCCAGCTACGACGCAGGCGGTGGCGACGCTCGCACCGCGCGCGATCACCTCGATCGCTTCGTCTCGATCGGCCTGCGATCGTGGCGCTTCCGCTGGTACGCCGCGCTCGTCGTCCTGCTCGGCGCCACCGTCTCGCTCGCCGCGGCGCTGCTCAAGCAGCGCGTGTACACGTCGGAGACGCTCATCGTCTACCGCGAGGGCATCGGCACGCGCACCATCTCCGGCAGCGAAGGTGCCGGAGACGCGCAGCAGAAGCTCGCGCTCAAGCTGAAGGAGCTCGTGCTCTCGCGCACCACGCTCGAGAAGCTCATCACCGAGTATCATATGTACCCGGACATCATGGAGAAGCGCGGCGCCGTCGACGCGGTCGACGAGATGCGCAAGCAGATCGCCTTCCGCGCAAAGGACGGGGAGACGTTCGGTCTGTCGTTCACCGGCTACGAGCCGCACCGCGTGCAGGAGCTCACCGCTCGCCTCGCGCGCGAGCTGCTCGAGGAGCACTCGAAGAGCCGCATGGAAGCGGCCGGTGAGACGAAAGAGTTCCTCGACGACGAGAAGGCTCGCTCCGACGAGGACCTGCGCGTCAAGGAGTCCGCGCTCGCGACGTTCATCTCGAAGAACCCCGAGTTCGCGAAGGAGTCGAACGGCGCCGGCGCCGGCACGCAGGCGGGCATCGCGGTGCGCTACGCCAACAGCAAGCAGAGCGCGCGCACCGACGATCCACAGCTCAACGCGCTCGAGCGCGAGGCGACGCGGCTGCAAGCTCGCCTCGGCATGCCGACGACGCGCAAGGCCGACCGCGATCTCGATCCGAAGCTCGCCGCTGCACGCGCCGAGGCCGAGAACGACCTGAAGCTCGCGCAGAAGGATCTCGCCGACAAGGCCTCGCAGTACACCGAGGAGCACCCGGATGTTCGCGCCGCGAAGAACCGCGTCAAGGCTGCCGAGGGCAAGGTACACCGCGCCAACGAGGCGATCGCAGCCAGCAACGCCGACGCTGCGAAGGCCAAGCCCGATCTCGACGATGGCGTCATCGACAAGGGCGCGCTCGAGGCCGAGCTCAAGAAGGCACAGGAGAGCATCGCCGCCTACAAGCGCAAGAAGGCCAGCTCGCCCGACTCCTCCACCCCCGCCACGTCGGCCGCGAACAGCGTCGTCACGCTCGAGACCGACTGGACGCGCCTCAACCGCGAGGTCACCGACGCGCGCGAGCGCAACCAGCAGCTCGAGTCGCGTCAGTTCAAGGCGTCCATCCTCGAGAGCGCCGTCACGAACGGGCGCAACGCGCAGATGATCATCGTCGACCCGGCCTACAAGCCGACGCACCCGAACAAGGGCCGCACCCAGGTGGTCGCGGCGGGGCTCGCGGTGTCGTTCGTCCTCGCGATCATGCTCGCGCTGGTCCTCACCTTGCTCGACGACCGCATCTACGACCGCATCGACCTCGATGGTCTGCACGTGGCGCCCATCCTGGGGGTCGTCCCGCGCGCAGACGGGAAGCGTGATTCACGTGGCTGATACGATTCGACGCTCCACCGGCGTCCCGAGCGTCGGGCGACCGGTCGTGAAGCCGACCCAGGATCGGACGGAGGCCGAGCAGCCCGCAGCGACCCTGCCGCCGGTGAAGCCCATGCCGCCGATGCCGTCGCAGGCGGTGCTCGTGCCCGTCGCCACGACGACGGCCGGTGACATCTTGCTGCCGGCGTCGACGAGCAAGCCCATCCCGATCACCGACGACGACTACACGAAGATCCCTCCCGTGGCGACGCAGCTCGTGCGGGCCGTGAACCAGCCCAGCCCGACGATGCGATCGGACTCGGTGCCTGCTGCCGTGCCGGCGTCCCTCGTCGCCGAGGCCGAGCGCCCGAAGGTGTGGGTCGCGACCCACAAGGCGCCAGCCGACCCCGATCCGCGGCTCATCCTGCTGCGCGAGCCCGACTCGCTGCGGGCCGCGAGCTTCCGCGTCATGCGTCACCGGCTCGCCGAGCGTGGAGATCCGCGCGTCATTGCCGTCTCGAGCGCCGGTCCCCGCGATGGCAAGACCACGGTGGCTGCAAACCTCGCGCTGGCGCTCTCCGAGTTCGGGCGGGCGAAGGTGCTGCTCCTCGAGGCCAACTTCCGGGCGCCGCAGATCGCGGTGCTGTTCGGCTTCCTGCCGCCGGAGTGCTTCTCTGTGCAGCTCGCGCGGCACCGCGATCGGCCGCTCGATCCGTGGTCCATCGTCGAGGCCTTCTCGTCGTCGCTGCACGTCCTCGCCGTCAAGCCCGGCGAGACGAACCGACCGCTGCTCGACGCACCCGCGTTCGCCATCTCGCTCGAGATGCTGCGTCGGGTGGGCTACGACTACATGATCGTCGACACGCCTCCGGTGCTCGGCTCGGCCGACGTCAACCTCATCGAGGATTACGTCGACGCCGTCGTGCTCACCGCGCGGGCCGGGCGGACCAAGGGCCGCGAGCTACGTGCTGCCGTCGAGCAGCTCACGCCGCGCAAGCTCTTCGGCGTCACCTTGCTCGATGCCTGACCTGCGCTTTTCTGCTCCCTTCGCGCACGCGGTTGACACCGACAAAGAACTTCGTGTTAAGAGGGGCCGTTGCCGCGCAAGCGGGCATTGAGGCGCAACGTGCCGACCAAGACGCCATCCAGCAAACCCAAGAAAACGCCCGCCGCTGCCAAGGCTCCTGCCAAGGCCGCCGCGAGCAAAGCACCCGAGGCGAAGGCCGAGGGCCGATCCGAACCCAAGGCCGAAGCCAGGCCCGAACCCAAGGCGGCGAAAGCCACCGAGGCCGACGACAAGAAGAAGCGTGGTCCCAAAGCCACGCCGAAGCCCGGAGCCGCGCGCGAAGACGGCGACGGTGATGGCGATGGAGACGACGACGACGACGAAGACGAGTTCGTCCCGAAGAAGTCTGCCGAGAAGAAGCCGACCGCCGAGCCGACCGCGGTCGTCCCTGCGCGTCGTCTGACGCCCGAGGCCAAGGCGGCCATCAACGCCATGGTTCAGAAGGGTGTGCCTCTCGACGAGGCCCTGCGCCGCGCCGCATCGTGGGAGACGTTCGTCGCCCCGGTGAAGGACGAGTCGCAGAAGGGCGCGTTCCCCGGCAAGGACGGCGGCGGTCAGCGCAGTCCGTTCGGCGGGCGCCGTCCCATGGGCCCGCGCGACAAGAGCGACAAGAACGAGCCCGGTGGTGGCGGCCAGTTCAACTTCGAGGACGAAGACCCCGGCGTCAGCATCACCGACGACGAGCCGATCGTCGCCGGCGGAGATGACGACTAGCTAGGACGCCGCCCGCGTGATCCGCGGGCGGCGCTTTTCCCACAGCGCGTACTGCGTGAGGGGCGTGAACTTCAGCGCTTCGACGAGGTAAGCCGGGGCGCCGAGAACGCAGCGTACGTGGCCACACGCCCGGCGCACGCCACACGTGCACGATACGTCTTCAGATGCCGCGGTTGCTCCTCGTGAAGTGGCGGAACAGCAACGCGATGCACGCGAACATGAAGACGGCGCAGACGATCTTGAACAGCACGAGGAACTTCACGACGCCGAACGCGCTCGCCGAGAGTCCGGTGAAACCGAAGAGCCCGGCAAAGATTGCGACGACGAGGAAGACGAGCGCGAGAGTAAGCATGGTCCCGGGTGAATCAGGATCCGTGCCGCGGCGACGTTGAGGTCTCGCGGCGTTGCCGACCTCACCATCGAGGCGAAGGGCCGCGGTGCGGCAAGGCGCTACGGCTCAGCTACGCGGTCGCTCGCCCGCGTGCGTCGCGTGTTCCTCGGGGACGCGAGCGAGCTCGTCCGTGATGGAGCGGTGGTCCGCGTCGTCGTGGCTCTCCTTGGCCAGCTGCTGCAGGAGCTCCATGCCGCGCGTTCGCGTCTCGGTACGGCTCGCGAGGAAGCCCGCGGCCGCTGCGCGCTCCGCGACGGTGCCCGTCTTGAGCGTGGCCTCGACCTCGGCGAGCCGATCGTCGAGCAGCTCGGCGCGGGTGCGGTCCTTGTGCGCGTCGGCCCACGCTCGCCACTGGATCGCGGGCGTCCCCTTCGGCGCCGCGTACGTGATCGCGGTGAGCGCGCTCGCGAGGCCCTGCCGCTCGTAGTGGCGGGCGTTGCCGAGGCCCGCCCTATCCTCGCGCTCGAGCGCCTGCACGAGCGGCTCGATGAAGCGCGTGTCGCCGGCGCGACCCACGACGGAGTAGAGGTGCTGGCGCACCGACGGCATCACACCCTCGTCGTCGACGCGATCGATCGCCGCCTGCGCCGCGCGTGACCCGAGCTCGACGGCGCGACGCTCTGCCGACCGGCACGCCTGACGCTGCGCCTCCGATGGGCCCATGCGCGACATCTCCGAGTAGCCGCACGCGGTCACCACCTTCACGATGCGCTGCTCGGCGTCGCGGTCCTCCTCGTGTGCGGTGTGCGTGAACAGGCTGTAGTGCGCCGTCTCGGAGGCCTGCGCAGCACCGGTGGCGAGGAGCGAGAGGCAAAGGACGTGGCGCTTCATCTGGGATCTCCGTGGGCGTAGAGGCGAGCGGGAGGGAGCGTTCCTTCGGCGAGCAGGACCTCGTCGAGCACCTGCGACACGCCGAACGCGGCGGCCATGGGCGTCGACATGCGCTGGTACACGACCGACCACACGACGCGGCCCTCTGCATGCGGGAGCGCGAGCGTGACGATGCGCGAGCCCCGACCCGGAGGCGGCACGCGCGTGTCCTCGGCCTCGACGCGCATCATGTCGAGCTCCTCGGCGAGCGGGTCGCGCGGCCGGTCCTCGAAGCGGCGCTCGAGAACGACGGGCGTCGCCGTCGCGATCGTCTTGCCGCGCGAATCGACGCGCTTTGCGCGCACCTCGAGGCGGCGGAACATGTCGCCGGTCGGGAAGGCGTGACCGATTTTGGCCGCGGCGAGCGTGAGGCGAACGCCGTCGTCGAGCTGCTGCGCCTCGATGTGGACGGCCGCGCGCAAAAGCGCCGGATCCTCGATGACCTGGAACGAGTGACTGCGATGGCGGCCGTCGGGCCCGTCGACCACGGGCATGTGGCAGCCCTGGCAGGGTGTGCTGGCCCTGTCACCACTCGCGTGCTCGGCCACCGTGTCCTGCATCGCCTGCGGGTGGAGCTGGTGCGAGTCGGCCGGGAAGTCGAACTCGTGGCAGCGCGCGCACAGCTTCGGCGTGGCGAGCGTCGCGTCGACGACCACGGCGTGCTGCGCCGAAGGGTTCGCGCGCGCGGCGTGGATGCCGGCCGCGTCCACATGACAGCTCACGCAGCCGATGCCTACAGCCTGCGCGCGCAGCTCCGGCTCTTGCGCGGCATCACTCTCCGGGGCGTGGCAGCCCCGGCAGAAGGCGACCGGCTCGACGGCGTAGGCCTTCTGGAACACCGGATCGCGCCACGAGCTCCTGTGCAAGGAGCGCGTCCACTCGGTCGCGATGTCGGGATGACACCCGACGCACGAAGCATTCTCGGCCACGCGATCCGCCCGCGCACTCAGCGCGCCCAGCATCACGAACACAAGGACGGCCCCCCGCACCCCAGGTTCTACGCACGCCTCCCCCAAACGATCCCCTCATAATGAGGGTGACGAGCCTGATAGGCTGATTCCCGCATGATCGAGACGCGGGTCCGCATCGCCATCTGTGGCGCCGGCTTCTCCGGCATCGGCGCTGCGATCCGCCTCCTGCAGTCGGACGAGCGCGACTTCGTCGTGCTCGAGCGTGCCGACGAGCTCGGCGGCGTGTGGCGCGACAACACGTATCCCGGCTGCGCGTGTGACGTCGAGTCGCACCTGTACTCGTTCTCGTTCGCGCCGAACCCACGCTTTTGCCGCACCTACTCCACGCAGGCGGAGATCTGGTCGTACCTGCGCGACTGCGCCGAGCGCTACGGCGTCACGCCGCACCTGCGCCTCGGGCACGAGGTGCGCTCCTGCGCGTGGGATGACGAGCTGGAGGCGTGGCGCATCGAGACCTCGCGCGGTGTCTACATCGCGAACGTCCTCGTCGCCGCGTTCGGTGCGCTGAGCGAGCCGAAGCTGCCGCTTTTGCCCGGGCTCGAGACGTTCGCGGGCGAGGTCTTTCACACGGCCCGCTGGAACCACGGCTACGACCTCGTGGGGAAGCGCGTCGCGGTCGTCGGTACGGGCGCGTCCGCGACGCAGGTGGTCCCGGCGCTCCAGTCGAGGGTCGCGACCCTCACGGTCTTCCAGCGCACCGCGCCGTGGATCTTGCCGCGGCACGACGCGCCGATCGAAGAGGCAACCCGGGCGCGCTACGCCTCGTCTCCGACGGCGCTCGCGCTGGAGCGCGCGAAGATCTACGCGCGCCGCGAGCTGCTCGCGCTCGGGTTCCTGCATCCCACGCTCGCGCGCATAGGCGAGGCGATGGCGCGTCGCTTCCTTGCCGAGCAGGTCCCCGACGAGGCGCTGCGCGAGCGGCTGACCCCTCACTACCGCCTCGGCTGCAAGCGCGTGATCGTGAGCGACGACTACCTCGCGGCGCTGTCGTGTCCGAACGTCGTCGTCACCACCGCTGCCATCGAGGCGCGCCCCGAGGGTCTCGTCGATGCCGACGGCAACCTGCACGCGGTCGACGCGATCGTGCTGGGCACGGGCTTCCAGGCGACGGAGCTGCCGTTCGCAAAGCGCATCCACGGTCGCGATGGTCGCTCGCTCGACGACGTGTGGGCCGGCACGCCGAGGGCGTACCTCGGCACCACGGTGAGCGGCTTCCCCAACCTCTTCATCCTGCTCGGACCGAACACGGGGCTCGGGCACTCGTCGGTGCTCCTCATGGTGGAGGCGCAGATCGAGCTGCTGCTCGAGGCCGCAGCGTTCCTGCGTGACGGAGGGGCCGTGTCGGTCGAGCCACGCGCCAAGGTCCAGGCCGCGTTCGTCGATGAGCTCGAGCGGCGGATGCAGGGCACCGTGTGGGCTTCGGGTGGTTGCGACAGCTGGTACCTCGATCGCAACGGGCACAACTCGACGCTGTGGCCCGGCTACACGTTCGACTACAAGCGCCGCGTCGAGCGCTTCGTGCCCGAGGACTACATCGTCGAGCGACCGCGCGGCGAGCGCCTCGAGCTGACCACGGCCGACAGAGCCGAGGTCGCGCTCGGTCGGATCGTCGGTGGCCTGCCCGGTGCGCTGCAGCGCATCCTCGCGGGAGGCTCGGTGAAGCGAGACGGCCTCACGCTCGCGCCCGACCTCGCGCTCGTCGTGAGAGCACGCGTTCTCCTCGGCGGCACGTCGCTCATGGCCGAATCTCCCATTGTCGCCCGCGCACGCATGCGTCGTGACTCGGCGCTGCACAGCGGTCCCGCGGTCGAGGTGTGCGCGGTCCGCGACCTCATGGTCGACGGCGCGGACCATCCGCTGCGAGCGCGGCTCTACTCGACGTCCACCGAGCCGGCGCCGCTCATGGTGTTCTTCCACGGCGGCGGCTTCGTCATCGGCGACCTCGACACGCACGACGTCCTCGCGCGGCGCTTCTGTCGCGACTCGCACGTACACGTGCTCTCCATCGACTACCGCCTCGCGCCGGAGCACCCGTTCCCCGCGGCGGCCGACGATGCGGTCGCTGCGTACGCGTGGGCGCTGTCGCACGCCGTCGAGCTCGGCGGCGATGGACGCATGCTCGTGTGCGGGGACAGCGCAGGCGGCAACCTCGCGGCGGTCGTGGCACAGGCGAACCGTGGCGGTCCGGTGCTGCAGGTGCTGCTGTACCCGGTCGTCGATCGCACGCGCGCGTGGCCGTCGCTCGGCCTGTTCGCGAGCGGCTTCGTGCTGTCGCGCGACGACATCGAGTGGTTCGACGCGAGCTACCTCGGCGCGCATCCATCGCGGCACGAAGATCCGCGCGTGACGCCGAGCCGCACGAAGGACCTCTCGAACCTCGCGCCGGCGCTCGTCTACACCGCGGGCTTCGATCCGCTGCGAGATGAGGGGGAGGCCTACGCGCACCAGCTCGGTGCGGCCGGCGCGCTGCTCGAGCTCAAGCGCTACGACGGGCTCGTGCATGGCTTCGGCAGCCTGGTGGGCGTGAGCCCGAGCAGTGACAGCGCGCTCGGCGAGGTGACACAGTCCGTCTCTCGCGTTCTCTCAACAGGAGGTCCGTCGTGAACACGTTCGAAGGAAAAGTCGCTGCCATCACCGGCGCAGGCTCGGGCATGGGTCGTACGCTGGCGATGCAGCTCGCGCGCGAGGGCTGCGAGGTGGCCATCAGCGACATCGATGAGGTCGGGCTCGCCGAGACGGTGAAGCAGCTCCACGGTGCGCGTGTCACATCGCAGCGCCTCGACGTCGCCGACCGTGAGGCCGTGTTCGCGTGGGCCGACCGGGTCGTCGCCGATCATGGCCGCTGCAACCTCATCTTCAACAACGCGGGCGTCGCGCTCGCAGCCTCGGCGGAGTCCACCACGCCCGAGGACTTCCACTGGATCATGAACATCAACTTCTGGGGCGTCGTGAACGGCACGCAGGCGTTCCTGCCGCACCTCCGCCGGGCGGCCGAGGGGCACGTCATCAACACGTCGAGCCTCTTCGGGCTGGTCGCGTTTCCGAGCAACAGCGCCTACAACGCGACGAAGTTCGCGGTGCGTGGCTACACGGAGGCGCTGCGCATCGAGCTGGACATGCAGCACCTACCCATCGGCGTGACGTGCGTTCACCCGGGCGGCATCAAGACAAAGATCGCGCGCTCGGCCCGCGTGCGCGACAGCATCACGAGGGAGCTCGGCATCCCGATCGAGGAGGCGGGCAGCTTCGAGAAGCTCTTCAAGGTCACCGCGGAGGAGGCCGCCGAGATCATCCTCGACGGCGTGCGCAGGAACCAGAGCCGCGTGCTCGTCGGTAACGACGCCCGCACCATGGACGTCGTGCAGCGCCTCGCACCGCAGCTCTACCAGCGCCTCCTCACCTACGTGGCGAACAAGCGCAACGCCAAGTGGCTCAAACGCGCCACCGAAGCCTGAGCACCACGCGGCACGCCGATGGTGCATGACGCCTCTTCTGCGCGTGCCCCACATCACTTGACCGTAGCGCTGCTCCCGTCGGCATACTGCCGTTCCCTTCTGTCCCAGGAGCTCCATGACGATCGCCCGCGCCACACTGGTCACCGCCTCGCTCGTCCTCTCTCTCGGAACCGCGCGCGCGCAGAGCGTCGCGAGCATGCGACTGCAGCAGGTCGCCCAGCAGAAGCTCCCGGGAGCGACGGCGACGATGCCGTCGTTCGGTGGCCTGCTCAGCAAGAAGCAGTCGGCGTCGCAGAGCGTCAAGCTCGTTGGTGGGCGCTGCTACACGCTGCTCGGCACGGGGGGGGACGGCGTGAAGGACGTCGACCTGTACATCTACGACGGAGCGAACAAGAAGGTCGCCTCGGACCTCGGGTTCGATGCGCTACCCGCGCTCACGTACTGCCCTTCGTGGCCGGGTCCACACCGGGTCGAGATCGTGCTCAAGGACGGCGGCGGCGAGGTTGCCGCACAGCTCTTCGTGCAGCCGAAGTCCGCGACGCCGAACCAGCCTGCCGTCGCGCCTGCGAACACGCAGCCAGACGCCATCACCGCGATGATCGAGCAGTCCGCGCTCGCCGGCACCCAGCGTGTCGGCGACTTCTTTCGTGGCGCCGGCAAGCAGAACGAGCACGGTGACTTCACCGTCTCGCTCGAGGCCGCGCACTGCTACAGCTTCTACGGCGCGTCGGGCTCCGGCGTGGCCGCGCTCTCGCTCTACCTCTGGGACCCGTCGAACAAGCGTGTCGCCGATGAGAAGGGTGGGACGCCGGCGCCGGTGCTGCGCTACTGCCCGCAGGTCGGTGGCCCGTTCCACGTGCAGGGCAAGGTCGCCAAGGGTGCCGGCGAGTATCGCGTGGCGGTCTACGAGCACCCCGGCCAGGAAGAGCCCGGCGCAGTCGGCATGGTGTCGCCGGCCAACGGCGATCCGCTCACGGCGATGGTGAAGCAGCTCTCGACGCAGGTCGCGCCAGGCTACGTGGCCATCGGCGAGGTGTTCCGCGGCGCGGGCAGCAAGAGCAGCCACACCGACTGGACCGTCCCGCTCAACCAGGGGCGTTGCTACACCTTCATCGGCCTGGCGGGCGCCGGTGTCGAGGAGCTCTCGCTGTATGCGTGGGATCCGACGGGCAAGCGTGTCGCCGATCGCCGCTCGAACAACTCGCAGTCGGTGATGGGCGTGTGCGCGACGATGGCGGGCCCGTACCACCTGCAGGGCAAGATCGAAAAGGGCGCCGGCGAGTACCGGATGGGCGTGTACGGCCAGTAGCGTTACGCTGACGCGAGTGACGACCTACAGCTTGTAGTCCTTGTAGGTCTTGCGCAGCGCGGTCTTGAGGAACTTGCCCGTCGTCGTGCGCGGGATCGACTCGACGATCTCGAACGCGTCGGGTAGCCAGAACTTGGCGAAGCTCGGCGCGAGGTACGCGCGCAGCGCCTCTGCCGTCGCGGACTGACCCTCGCGAAACACGACGATGGCGATGGGCCGCTCCGACCACTTCTCGTGCTGCACGCCGATGACCGCCGCCTCCTTGACGGCCGGGTGTCCCATGAGCGCGTTCTCGAGCTCCTGCGACGAGATCCACTCGCCGCCAGACTTCACGAGATCGGTGACGCGATCGGTGAGCTGCACGATGCCCATCGCGTCGATCTTCGCGACGTCCTCCGTGCGGAAGAAGCCGTCGTTCGTCCAGCGGTCGGGCAGGTGACCACCGACGTATGATCCCGCGACCCACGGTCCGCGGATCACGAGCTCGCCGACGGTGCGGTCGTCGTGCGGCACGGAGCCTTCCTCGTTGCGCACGTCGATCTCGATGAGCGGCGGCGGCAGACCCTGCTTCGCGCGGATCGCGAGTTTCGCCTCGTAGTCGAGATCATCGGCTTCGGGAGGGACGCGCGAGACGAGGCCGACGGGTGAGGTCTCCGTCATGCCCCACGCGTGCACGATCGGCATGCCGAGCGTGTCGAAGTCGCGGATGAGGCCGAGCGGAGCGGCCGAGCCGCCGACGATCATGCGCAGGCCGGGCTGCAGCTCGGGCTTCTCGGGCAGTGCGAGCACGAGGTCGCGGATGCCGATCCACAGCGTCGGCACACCGGCCGCCGCGGTGACGCGCTCTCCGACGAGCAGGTCGACGAGGTTGGCGGCGTCGAGGAATGGCCCCGGCATGATGAGCCGACAGCCGACGAACGCTGCGCCGTAGGGAAGACCCCACGCCATGACGTGGAACATCGGCACGACGGGCATGAGCGTGTCGCGACGCGCGAGCGAGAGCTGGTCGGGCAGGGCGAGCACGAGCGAGTGCAGCAGCGTCGAGCGGTGCGTGTAGACGACGCCCTTCGGCTTGCCCGTGGTGCCGCTCGTGTAGCAGGTGCCGAGCGCCTGGTCCTCGTGGAGCGTGGGCAGCACGGTGGGCTCGCCGGACTCGAGGAGCTGCTCGTAGCGCTCCCTGCCCTTCGGCTCCGCACCGACGACGAAGACGCGCTCGAACTTCGCGCCGGCCGCCACGATCTTCTCGAACAGCGGCAGCAGAACGTCGTCGACGATGATCATGCGATCCCCGGCGTCCGCGGCGATGTACGCGATCTCGTCGGGGTGCAGCCGCAGGTTGAGCGTGTGCAGCACGGCACCGGCGAGAGGCACGCCGAGGTACAGCTCGACGTGCTCGGAGTGGTTCCACATGAGCGACGCGATGCGGTCACCGGGTTCGACGCCGGCGCGCACGAGCGCGTGCGCGAGCCGCGTCGCGCGCGCGGCGACCTTTTTCCACGTGGTCCGCACGAGCGTCTTGTCGGGCGTGCGCGAGACGATCTCGGTGTCGCCGTGCGACGCCGCTCGACGCACGAGCACGTCGATGGTGAGCGGGGACGACATCATCGTCCCGAGGGTGTTGCCAGCTGCCGCGTTCATACGCTCAGCCTCTCAGCGCGGAGAGGAAGATGCTCGGTAGCTTCGCGGCGCTCGGCTCGCGCTCGAACTCGACGAGTTTTCGGCCGACCTCGGCTCCCATCTTGTTGGTGATGAACCACGGCGGCTTGGGCAGGATCGAGAAGCTGCCGTGCAGCATGCCGCGCGGCGCCGGGTAGAACGCCTGACGGATGACGCTCTTCTGCGGACGATCGAACAGGAGCGTGTTGTGCACCGTGCCGCTACCGCTGCGGATGTCGGAGATCGAGTGGCCGGGGAACGCGCCCCAGCTCGTCTGTGCGATGAGGAAGCCGACGCCCGCCCACGAGTTGATCGCGATGCAGCCGTAGCGCAGACGCGCGATCTGATCCTCGAACGCGGCGCCCAGCGCCTTCTCCGTCTCGGGGTGGATGAGCACGGTGCAGCCGAGCGTGCCCCACAGCGTGTCGTTGCAGAAGTCGACGGCGGCGGTGAGGAACGCCAGGCCCTCGCCGGGGAGTCGCGTGGCGGAGAGCACCGAGCCGAAGGCCTCGGTCTGGAACGCGGCGCTGTCGCGCTCTGTGGCGGGGACGTCGAGCACGAGCGTGCGTGGCGTGCAGCCGGGCACGTTGCCGTCGAGCTCGCGTGCACCTTTTTGCGTGAGCGCCGCCTTCTGCCGCGCCTCGGCACCCGGGTAGTACGCCTTGCGGTTCGGGACGGAGCGCATGATCCGCTCGACCTCCTCGAGCAGCGTGGGCGTCTTCGACCAGTCGCCCGACATCACGAGCACCTGACCGGCGACGCAGTTGAAGCCGCCGTTGTGCATCTTGATGGTGGCGATGTGCTCGGCCTGGAACGCGAGGTCAGCCTGGTCCCACGGACCGGGCACGACGATGACGGGGCTGACGTTGCCGAGCTCGCTCGTGAAGCGACGCGGGTTGCGCGGCTTGCCCTCCGCTCTTCGCTTCTGCCCGTCGGGGCCAGTGCCGAACACGATGGCGTCGTGCGTCGCGGCCGAGCCGGTGATGTGCATCTCCTCGATGGCCGGGTGCTCCGTGAGGTATGCGCCGACCTCGACGCCGCCGTACGCGAACGCCACGTAGCCGGCCGTGATGAAATCTGCGAACGCTTCCTCGAGGAACGGCCCCACGTACTCGTTCACGGGGTTCATCTTCATGATGCAGACCTGACCCTCGACGTAGAGCTTGTAGAGGACATCCATGGGTCCGATGCTCGCGATGTTGCCGGCGCCGAGGACGAGCGCCACGCGACCGTGCGGCGCCTTCTCCTTGTAGAAGGCGCCCATGTGCTCGGTCAGGTTCGCGGTGGTGACTCCCGGCTCCATCCAGACTTCTCCCTGGACCCCACCGAGCAGCAGCTTGTCCCAGATCGTCTGCGGGAAGACCTCGGCGATGACCTGGCCATCGGGCCTGGTTCGCACCGCGCCGGGGATCTTCGGCGCACCCGAGGTGAGGATCTCGGTGAGCGACATCGCGTAGTGGCGCGCGCCGTACATGAGCGCCCACGGTCCCGACGTCCACTCCTCGCCGGCGAGCGGTGAGCCGTCGGGGATGCCCTTCGCCAGGCACGCCGCAGCGACCCAGCGAGCGGCGACGGCGCCGGTCTTCTCGACGAGCCCATCGAGCAGCTCGATCTTGTCGGCCAGGCCGAGCTCTGCCCACGCCTGCTTCTGCTCGACGAGCCGCGTCAACGCCTCATCGAGCTCGAGGTGCGCGGTGGGGCGGGCTGCTTCGAGCTGCGGGATGGCGATGTTCATGGCGTGCTCCTCGGGTTGGTTCGCAGTATGCGCCGACGTTCACGGGATTGGATCACGGCGTGCAGGGGACGGCGGACATGAACGATCGGAACGCGCTCGAGGTGCCTCGCACGACTCCGTTCCCGTCAGATGTGATGTCGCGGAGCGTCGCTTCGTGAGCGAGAGCGCCGGCGGCAAGGTCCTCGCGTGGTCGCTCGCGGTCGCGCTCGCAGGCTTCCTCTTCGGCTTCGACACGTCGGTGATCTCCGGCGCCGAGGCCTCGATCAAGGCGCTGTGGCACCTCAGCTCGTACGAGCACGGCTTCACGATCTCCGTCGCGCTCATCGGCACCGTCTTCGGCGCGCTCTTCGGCGGCATCCCCGCCGACCGGTACGGGCGTCGCAACACGCTCGTCGCGATCGCTGTCCTCTACCTCGTGTCCGCCGTCGGTGCAGCGCTCGCGCCCACGTGGATCCCGTTCCTCGTCGCGCGCTTCGTCGGTGGGCTCGGGGTCGGCGCCTCGTCGGTGGCCGCGCCGCTCTACATCTCGGAGATCGCGGCTGCGAAGTCGCGCGGTCGGCTCGTCGGCCTGTTCCAGTTCAACATCGTGTTCGGGATCATCGTCGCGTACCTGTCGAACTACGTCATCGCGAGCCTGAGCCACGGCGACGTGTCGTGGCGCTGGATGCTCGGCATCCAGGCGGTCCCGTCGGTGGCGTTCCTCGCGTTCCTCACCATCGTCCCCGAGAGCCCGCGCTGGCTGCTCCGCGTCAAGGGTGATCGCGAGCGCGCGCTCGCCACGCTGCGGATGATCGAGCCGGACACCGCCGAGGCGACCGTCGACAAGATCCTCGCCGAGCGCGCGCACGAGACGAAGGGTGACGTTGCGCTCTTCTCGAAGGAGCACGCCAAGCCCATCGCGCTCGCCATGCTGTTCGCGTTCTTCAACCAGACGTCGGGCATCAACGCGATCCTCTACTACGCACCGCGCATCTTCGGCATGGCGCACCTCGACGCAAAGGCATCGTTGCTCTCGTCGGTGGGCGTGGGCGCGGTGAACTTCGTCTTCACGCTCACCGCCGTCAACATCATGGACCGCTTCGGGCGCCGCTCGCTCATGCTCGTCGGCTCGGTGGGCCTCATCATCACGCTCACGCTCGTGGCGCTCGCGTTCCACGGCACCATCGGCGGCGCGCTCGTTCCGGCGCTGCTGTTCACGTACATCGCCTTCTTCGCCTTCTCGCAGGGCGCCGTCATCTGGGTGTTCATCTCGGAGATCTTCCCCAACGCGGTCCGCGGCAAGGGCCAGGCACTCGGCAGCTTCACGCACTGGTTCATGGCGGCCGTCATCACGTTCACGTTCCCGGTCATCGCCGAGAAGTTCGGCGGCACCGCGATCTTCGGCTTCTTCGCGGTGATGATGGTGGCGCAGCTCGTCTTCGTCATCGGCTACATGCCGGAGACCAAGGGCACCTCGCTCGAGGCGATGGACACGGTGCTCCTGCACTGAGTCATGGTGGCGCGCCGGGAGCAGTGAGAAGCCATGCTGGTCGCCAGAGGGGGTGCAAAGGCCCCAGAGCGCCGGCAGTAATAGTGTGGTTTCAGCTACTTGCTGTCGGTACACGATCTGCACCTCACCTCTCCCATGAAGATCCACACGACGCTCGCGCTCTCGCTGTTCCTCTCGGCCTCGTTCGCCCAGGCCGCGCCGACCACCGCGATCAAGAACCGTCCCGCGAACGCCGAGCTGTCGGCTCGCGCGGAGGGTGCGGCGCCCACGAGGTTCCGCCTGCCGGGTCTCGCGCCGCGCTGGGCTCGCCTCGCCAGCCCGCGCCAGTTCATCAACTGGTACTCGGGTCGCGGCTTCGTCAACAAGACGACCATCTTCAAGCCCGGCGATCATCCGCTCGGCGATCGCTCCATCTACAACTCCGCTTTGACCTACAACCACAAGGGCGAGATGGTCGCGCTCCCGCGCATGGAGCAGAACAACGCCGACGGCACGTGGACCTCGCGCGTCGGGATGGCCACCTCGCCCGACAAGGGCAAGACGTGGAAGTGGGAGAAGAACGCGGTCCTCGCTCCGAGCAAGAAGGACTCCGCGCACATCCAGCAGATGGAGACGGCGGGCATCGAAGATCCGCGCGTCACGTGGATGCCCGAGACGAAGGAGTACATGGTCGCGTACTCCGCGGTCGAGCGTCTGCCCGGCGGTGGCCTCATGCCGCGCGTCGCGATCGCGCGTGGCAAGGACCTCCGCAACCTCAAGAAGACCGGCGAGGCGTTCGAGGACGGACACCTCGCGAGCGTCGGCATCTACTTCGGCGGCAAGGAATCGCCCAACTGGAGCAAGGCCGGCTCGATCCTCTCGAAGAGAATCATCGCCACCGACGAGACGTTTCTCTCGAAGTTCTCGAAGTCCGATGCCGACAAGCTGCGCGGCAAGAAGATCTACGGCATGTACTTCGGCGACAAGACGGTGCACTTCGCCGCGTCGCTCGACGGGGTCACGTGGATGCCCACGGTCGCACCGGTCATCGAGGCCGTGCCGGGCGAGAAGAACGGTCTCATGGTCGAGCCCGGCCCGCCGCCGCTCTACGATCAGCAGGGCAACCTCCACGTCTTCCACAATGCGGACGGCAACAAGGGCCCGCTCTATCCCGGTGGCTACGCGCTCTTCGAGGCCGTCTTCAAGGCGAACGATCCGACGACTCGCGTGAAGGCCGATCGCAAGACGCCGCTCATCCGCGTCACGCGTCCCGAGGAGGCACACGGTCAGGTGAACGCGGTCGTGTTCACGCCGGGCGCGGCCGTCGATCCGAAGACGGGCGACATCACGTTCCTGTCCGGCATGGCCGACTCGCAGACGGAGATGACGGTCGTCAAGCAGAGCCGCAATCCGGCGATGCGCCTGTCGCTGCCGTCGCCAGCCGACAAGCAGTAGCGAAGGACGAGGCGAAGGCGTGCTCGCCGGCATCCGACTCGCATGACCCGCATGCTGCTCTCCGCCGTGACCCTCACCACCACCCTCGCCGCCACGCTCGGCTTCGGCTCCGTCGCGTTCGCCGTCGCGCTCGACGACGCGGCGATGGTCGAGGTCGTGCACACCGCCAACACGGGCGAGATCGACGCGGCCAAGCTCGCCTCGTCGAAGGCAACGTCTGCTGATGTGAAGAAGTTCGCGTCGATGATGATCGAAGACCACACGAAGGCGGACGAGAAGGGCACCGAGCTGGCCAAGAAGCTCGAGCTCACGCCGACGAAGTCAGCGGCTTCCATGCGCGTCGCCAAGGACAGCGCGACCGCGATGAAGCGACTCATGGGCGCAAGCCCCACGAGCTTCGATCGCGCCTACATGGAGTCGCAGATCACGGCGCACACGAGGGTGCTGGCGATAATCGACAAGACGCTCGTCCCCGACGTCAAGTCGCCCGAGCTGAAGGGGTTTCTCGAGGAGGTCCGCGCGAAGGTCGCGATGCACCTCGACAAGGCCAAGAAGATCCACGCGGCGCTGCCGTGAACGTCGCCGCTGCGCGCTGAAGCGGATTTCCGCGGAGGAAGCGTATAGTTGCTGCGTGCGTATTTCAGCGCGTGCGGGGTTGGCAACGTAGATGAGCGGCGGGGAGGCACAAAGAGCGTGGATCGAGCGGCTGCGTGCGCTCGCCCGCGTCACGCGTACCTTCGCGGAAGCGACGGAAGTGCAGCCGCTGCTCGAGTGCGTGGCGCACGACGTCGAAGCGCTCGTCGGTGGCCCGTGCCTCATCGAGCTCGGTACGGCGGCCTTTCGCACGGCCTCCGATCGAAAAAGTAACGCGGAGACGTCGCAGGTGCTCGTGGTCGAGCTCCGCGCGCACGGTCTCGGCATCGGTGCGCTGACGCTGCGTCGCTCCGGTGCGGAGAGTTCCCCGTTCGACGACGACGACACGTGGATGGCGCAGCAGCTCGCCGATCACGCCGCGCTCGCACTCGAGAGCCTCGCCGCGCGCGAGCGCTCCCATGTCGCCTACGAGGAGCTCGCGCACGCTCGGCGGGTGTTGTTCGACGAGAATCCGTCGCCGATGATCGTGTGCGACGTGGACTCGCTCGAGTGCCTCGCCGTCAACGCCGCGGCGCAACGCCTGTACGGGTACACGAGCGAGGAGCTCGCCGCGATGCCGGTCTCGCGGTTGTGCCCGATCGCCAGGCGGGCAGGGCTACGCGGGTACCTGGCCGAGGTCGCAGACCGCGACATCTCGGGCGTCGTCGTACACGAACGCAAGGACGGCACGCACTTCGACGTGGAGTACCTGTCCCACCCGCTCTCGTTCGCGGGGCGCGCGGCACGCCTCTCGGTGCTCCGTGACGTCAGCGATCGCAATCAGCTCGCGGCTCTGCAGGCGCGCCTGGCGGCGGTGGTGAGCTCTTCGGACGACGCGATCCTCTCGAAGAACATGGACGGCATCGTCACCACCTGGAACCCGGGCGCCGAGAAGCTGTTCGGATACAGCGCAGAGGAGATGGTGGGCCGGTCGATAGGCGTGCTCATCCCTCCCGATCGAAAGGACGAGGAGCGTTACATCCTTGCGACCCTTGCGAGCGGTCGCCACATCGATCACTACGAGACGGTGCGCCGCTGCAAGGATGGTCGCGCGCTCCACGTGTCGGTGACGATCTCGCCGATTCGCGACAGCACCGGCAAAGTGATCGGCGCGTCCAAGGTGGCGCGGGATATCGGCGAGCGGATCCGGCTCGCCGAGGAGGAGACGCGCAGCGCCGAGCTCGATCTCGAGAATCGCCGCATCCAGGCGCAGAGCCGGCTCAAGAGCGAGTTCCTGGCCAACATGTCGCACGAGCTGCGCACGCCGCTCAACGCCATCATCGGCTTCGCGGCGCTGATGCACGCCGGCAAGGCGGGGCCGCTCGCCGCTATCCACGTCGAGTACCTCGGCGACATCCTCACCAGCGCGCGGCACCTCCTTCAGCTCATCAACGACGTGCTCGATCTCGCCAAGATCGAAGCGGGCCACCTCGAGCTGCACGTCGAGCGCGTGGATCTCCCGAAGCTCGTGAGCGAGGTGAAGGACATCCTGCGCGGCCTGGCGGCGGAGCGGCGCGTGCGCCTCGTCGTCGAGCTCGACCCGGGGCTGTCGATCGTGAGCGTCGATGCGCGCATGTTGAAGCAGGTCCTCTACAACTATCTCTCCAACGCGATAAAGTTCACGCCGGAGCACGGCGAGGTCCGCCTGCGTGTTCGCCGGGAGGCCGACGACGCGTTCCGCATCGAGGTCGAGGACACCGGCATCGGCATCCGACCCGAGGACCTCGACAAGCTGTTCATCGAGTTCCAGCAGCTCGACGCCACCCCCTCGAAGCGCTTCGGTGGAACGGGCCTCGGCCTGGCGTTGACCAAGCGGCTCGTGGAGGCGCACGGCGGCCACGTGGGCGTGACGAGCGAGCTCGGCGTGGGCAGCACGTTCTTCGCGGTGCTCCATGGCCGGTGAGCGGATCCTCGTGGTGGACGACAACGCGATCAACCTCAAGCTCGCGTGCGCCATGCTCGTGGTCGCGGGCTACGACGTCCTCACCGCCGTGGACGCAGAGACGGCGCTGGCGGTGCTGGATGGCGTGACACCGGCGCTCATCCTCATGGACGTGCAGCTTCCCGGCATCGATGGGCTGGAGCTCACCCGGCGCCTGAAGGCCGATCCGCGGCGCAGCGCGATCAAGATCGTGGCGCTCACCGCCTACGCGATGCGTGGCGACGAAGAGCGAGCGCGGGCGGCGGGCTGCGATGGCTACGTCACGAAGCCCATCGATCTGGAAACGCTCATACGGACGATCACGAGCCAGCTCGCCATGCCCCCGCTCACGACATGAAGTCGATGGCGCGCACGCCGAGGCGCTTCATCTTGACGTGCAACGTCTTGTAGTCGGTCTGCAGCGCGCGCGCCGCCTGGCTCTTGTTCCCACCCGTTGCACGGAGTGACTCGCAGATGGCGTGCCGCTCCGCCTCGCGCGCTGCTTCATCGGCGATGTCCTTGAGCGATCGTCCCGCCGTCGGTGCCGGCGTACTCGTCGTCGTGGCCTGGCCGATGAAGCGCTGGACGAGCGCGCGCGAGACCATCGCGTCGGCGGATTCCAGCACCGCCTGCCTGATGACGTTGCGGAGCTCGCGTACGTTTCCCGGCCACGTGTGGCGCTCGAGCGCGGCGCTCGCGTCCGGCGCGATGCACTGGACCGGCCGCCGCAGCTCCACGCCGACCTCCTCGAGGAAGCGCTGGGCAAGCGGTGCGATGTCGCCCGTGCGCTCACGCAGCGGAGGCAGCGAGATCGTGTACTGCGCGAGCCGGAAGTAGAGGTCGGCGCGGAAGCGACCGGCGGCGATCTTGGCCTGGAGATCATCGTTCGTCGCGGCGATGAAGCGCACGTCGAACGCGGTGCTGCGCGTGGCACCGAGGGCCTGCACCTCGCGCGACTCGAGCACGCGGAGCAACTTCGCCTGGAGCACGAGCGGCAGGTTGCCGACCTCGTCGAGGAACAGCGTGCCGCCCTCGGCGAGGTGGAACCGCCCCTGCTTCTTGCCTCCTGCGCCCGTGAAGGCGCCCTTCTCGTGACCGAAGAGCTCGGACTCGAGGAGGCTCTCGGGGATCGCACCGCAATCGACGGCCACGAGCGGCCGCGCGCGGCGGTCGCTCTGCCGGTGAACGGCCTGCGCGACGAGCTCCTTGCCGGTGCCCGTCTCACCGAGCAACAGCACCGAGAAGCTGGACGAAGCGACCGTGCGGACCTGATCGATGACGTGCCGCACCTTGGCGCTCGGCCCCATCTGCCGCGCAAGGCCGCCGCCTTCGCCCACCTGCCGGCGGAGATCTTCCACCTCCACCTCGAGTGCGCGGATCTCGAGCGTGCGCCGCACCGCGATCACGATCTCGTCGTGGTCCACGGGCTTTCCGAGGTAGTCGACCGCGCCGAGTCGCATCGCGCGCACAGCGGCCTTCACGTCGTCGTGCGAGGTCAGCATGAGCACCGGAAGCGCGGGCTGCGCGGCACGCAGACGCTGGAGCACCTCCAGGCCGTCGATGCCAGGCAGGTGCAGATCGAGGATGACCACATCGGGCCGGTCGGCGGTGGCGCGCGCGAGGCCCGCCTCGCCGTCGTGGGCGGCGATCACCTCGAAGCCCTCGGCCGCGAAGATGGCCATGAGGAGCCGGCTGCCGGCCTCGTCGTCGTCGATTGTCAGAAGCCGCATCCACCCTCCCGCGCCGACCAGGGCGACGATACCCTGGCCATGGCGCCGTCACCATAGAGAGGAGTCGACCGGCGCGATCGTTTCCGCAGGGCTTGCGCGAGATTGCTGGTGATTCACCTGTGGTCGCAGGTGGGATGGTCTCTCTCCGAGGGCTCGGCATCGTTCCCGCAGTGCTGCTGCTGCATGGAAGAACGTGGTCGGGGCGCCGATCTCCCCATCTTGATTGTCGAGGACGATCCTGCCGGCGCAAAGCTGCTCGCCGTCGTGCTCGCGGACGAGGGCTGTCCGGTTCGCGTGGCACATACCGCGGAGGAGGCGCTCCTCATCCTGCGCTCGTATCGACCGCGCGCGATCCTGCTCGATCTCGTCCTCCCGACGATGAGCGGGGTCATGCTCGCCGGTCTCGTCCGACAAGATCCGGTTCACCACGACGTGCCGATCATCGCCGTCACCTCGCTCAACGGCGCGATGGGCGAGCGCATCGCGCTCGAGGCCGGTTGCACGGCGTACGTCAGAAAGCCGGTCGACGCGCTCGAGTTCTTCCCCCTGCTGTTGACCCACCTCCAAGAGAAAAAACGAGCTTGAACGCCATGCAGAAAATCCTGCTCGTCGACGACGATCCGATCCAGCTCAAGCTGTGCGCGCTCCGCCTCCGGGGCGCGGGCTTCGAGGTCGACGTCGCGGCGAGCGGCGAGGAGGCGCTGACCAGGATCGAGCAGAACCAGCCGGACGCGATCGTGAGCGACGTCCTCATGCGTGGCCTCGATGGCTTCGCGCTCTGTCGCGCGGTGCGAGAGGACGCGCGCCTCGCGAGGGTGCCGGTGATCTTGCTGAGCGCGTACCTGCAGGGGCCGGCAGACCAGACGCGAGCGCACGAAGCCGGCGCCTCGGCGCTCGTCCTCCGCACGCCGTGCTTCGACGTGGAGCTCGAGGCGCTGCGCGAGGCGCTGGCGACATGCGCAGCAGCCGTGGACGACACCACGGGGAGCGTCTGCGCCGAGGAGACGCGCGGCGTCACGTGCGACAAGTACCGCGCTCTCCTCGAGAAGCTCCCCGACGTGATCTGGACCATGCGCGGCGACGGCCAGCTGACCTTCATGACGCCCAACGTGGAGAAGATGGGCGGCTTCACCTGCGAGGCGTTCTGCTCGAACGACGCGAGCTTCTGGATGGGCCTCGTCCACGAAGACGACGCGGCACGTGTCACGGACGCCTACGCGACGCTGTTGCGAGAGCACCGGCTCCTCGACATCGAGTACCGGATGCAACGCCGCGACGGAGAGTGGATGTGGGTGTGGCAGCGCGTGATCTCGTCCTACGAGCAGGAGGGCGTGCGCTTCTTCGATGGCATCACCTCCGACTTGACCGATAAGAAGCAGCTCGAGGACACCCTGCGTCAGTCCCAGAAGATGGAGACGATCGGTCAGCTCACGGGCGGCATCGCGCACGACTTTAACAACCTGCTCGCGGTGATCCTCGCCAACACCGACTTCTTGCTCGATGCGCTCGGCCCCACCGATCCGCGACGCGAGGACGCGAACGACATCCGTACGGCTGCCACCAGGGCCGCGGGTCTCACGCGTCAGCTCCTGGCGTTCAGCCGGCGTCAGGTGCTCGAGCTCGCGCACATCGATCTCGGCTCCACCGTCGGCAACGTGGAGAAGATGCTGCGCCGCACGCTCGGCGAGGATATCGAGCTCTCCGTCGTGCGCGGTGCGGAGCTGGGCACGGTCCTCGCCGATGCCGGCCAGATGGAGCAGGTCCTGCTCAACCTCGCCGTGAACGCGCGCGACGCGATGCCCCAGGGTGGCAAGCTTTGCATCGAGACGAGCAACGTGGACCTCGACGAGGCGTCATCCCCCCGTGATGCGTCGGTCGCGCCCGGCCGCTACGTGATGGTCGCCGTCACCGACACCGGCTGTGGCATGGACGCAGAGACCAGGCGTCGCGCCTTCGAGCCGTTCTTCACGACGAAGGAGAAGGACAGGGGCACGGGCCTCGGCCTGTCGACCTGCTACGGCATCGTGAAGCAGAGCGGCGGGTACCTGGCGCTCAGGAGCGAGCCGGGTGTTGGAACCGTGTTCGAGATCTGGTTGCCGCGCATCGATCCGGCCGCGCACGACGCCGTGGCCCCGGTCGCTGTCGTGCCGGAGCGCGGGGGGTCGGAGATGATCTTGCTGGTGGAGGACGACGACCACCTGCGGGCCGCGCTCGCGCGGATGCTGCGCGCGCGCGGCTACGAGGTGTCTGCCATGCGCGATGGCGCCGAGGCCCTCGCTGCGACGGGCGTCCTCCATCGCCCGATCGATCTGGTGCTGAGCGACGTGGTCGTCCCGGGGGCCTCCGGTCCGGCGATTGCCGCGAGCGTGCAGGGTGTCTCGGCGCGGACCCGCGTCCTGTTCATGTCGGGTTACACGGACCACGCGGCGCTCAAGAACGGAGAGCTCGAGCGCGGGCCCGGCTTCATCCAGAAGCCCTTTTCCGCCACGACGCTGGCCAGGAAGGTGAGGGAGGTGCTCGACGCGTGAGCCCGAGCGACCGGCGCGATGCCGGGCCGCACGCTCAGGGCTCTCGGCCCGCCGCTTCAGCCTCGTGCGTCGCGCTGCTGTCTCGTGGGAGCCGAACACGGAACGTCGTTCCCTTCGTAGCGGACGACTCGACATCGACCGTCCCGCCATGGGCGATCGCGATCTGCTTGACGATGTAGAGACCGAGACCGAGGTTCCCCTCCGCCATTCCCGAGCGTGCTCTCCTCCGCTCGCCCTGGACCAGCGGCTCGAAGAGAGACGCGACCAACGTGGCCGGGATCGGCTCGCCCTCGTTGTGGACGGCGATCACCACGCCGTCGTCGTGCCCGGCAACTTCCACCGCGATGGGTGCCGACGCTTTGCCATGGTGCCTCGCGTTCGTGACGAGGTTCGAAACGACCTGCGCGATCCGCACCGCGTCCCAGCGGCCCTCGAGGTTGCCCGTGGTCGAATAACAGATTGCGCCGTCGCGCAGGCCGATCTCCAGCTCTTCAACCGTGGCTCGACACACCTCCCCGAGGTCGAGAGGCGCCAGCTCGACCGGGATGCTCTTGCCGAAGCGGGTCCTCGTGAGGTCGAGGAGATCCGACACCATCCTCGTCATCTTCCTCGCACTGTTGCTGATCCGCGCTCCGACCTTCCGCGCGATGTCCGGCGTCTCCTCGGACTCGACCAGGAGGTCGGCACCGATCTGGATCGCGGAGAGCGGACCCCGTAGATCGTGACCGAGGATGCCCACGAAGAGGTCTCTGTAGCCGCTGAGCATCTGGTCGGTCTGCGTGACCGACTGAGCGAGCGCCTGATCGATCGCCTCGTGGAAACGGGTCACTCCAGCAGCGTCCGCCGCGTTCGTCGAGCTGGCCACCGACTTTTCCCACAGCCGGATGACGGAGGCGCGCAGCGCCCGGAACTCCGCGACGACCTGTTCGAGGCGGAAGCCCGAGTCGACGCGATCGCCGCCGTGTTGATCGCCGACGCGGTCGAGACGAAGGCCGTTGTGCCCACGTCCCTTCGACTTCTCGGCTTGCTGCCCGATGGACTGTGCGTGCTCCATGTCCGCCGCGATGGCATCCAGCAGGGGGCCTCCGTGGTCTCGCAGTTCTGTGGCGGACATCCCTGCCGTGGCCGTCGGCATCGAGCGCGCAAAAGCCTCCCACTCGACGAGGATGGCCTCGCGATTGGACCGAATAAAATCCGCGAGCATCATGTGCGTTCACCTCGTAAACCAGGGCGCGTCGCCGTCGCGTGGACGGCTGATCAATCGCTACGAGGCTAGCAGACTTCCACGATCACCCCGTCGCGAGGGGAGGGTGACGACACGGAAGCACGCTGCAGAGTTGCGGAGGCGACGTACGGAAGGCCATCCTGGCGGTGTTCACGCTGTATTCGTGATCCACCTTGACCGAAGAACTACGCGACGATAGAACCATCGCTGCACCATCTGCGGGTGTAACTCAGTTGGTAGAGTACGTGCTTCCCAAGCACGCTGTCGCCAGTTCGAACCTGGTCGCCCGCTCCA
>JBDTCO010000206.1:0-7910 GCA_039923495.1 Polyangia bacterium | reverse complement strand
ACGAGTGCTCACCGTTCTCCGAGATGCCGGCGCCGGCGATGACGGCCTTGCGGATCGCACCGTCGAGCTCGATGCCCGTCTCGAGCTGCGCTGCATCGCCGTCGTGGAGGATGCTGCGCAGCTTCGCGTGATACGTCTTCGGGACCGCGCGCCTCGGGTGCATGAGTCCATTGGCGAGATCGCCGTCGTTCGTGAAGAGCAGCACGCCCTCGGTGTTGAAGTCGAGGCGACCGACGGGATAGATGCGTGGCCCGTCCTTCGGCAGGAGGTCCATCACGGTGGGACGACCTTCGGGATCGTCGAGCGTGGAGACGCAGCCGCGCGGCTTGTTGAGCACGAGGTAGCGCTTGCGCTCGACGATGACGAGCTTGCCGTCGACCTCGACGCGGTCCTTCGGCTCGACGCGTGAGCCGAGCTCCGCGACCTTGCCGTTCACGCGCACGCGGCCTTCGGTGATGAGAACTTCTGCCTTGCGACGCGCGGCGATGCCGGCCTCCGCGAGGTAGCGTTGAAGTCTGGGTGAGTCGCTCAGATGGGCTCCTTGTCGGGATCGCGTCCGTCGAGCAGCTCGGCCTCGAGGCCGTCGCTACGGATCCTCGTGGACTCTTCTGCCTCGAACTCGCCCTGCTCGTCGTCGTTCGTTGTATCCGGCGCGGCTGGCAACGGATCGCCGAACGTCCGCGTGTGCTGACGCTCGTCGTCGAAGTCGGCCTTGTCGGACACTTCTTCGGTATCCGCTACGCTCACGGCCTTGAAGCGCGTGGTGCGGTGGGTCTCGGCCTCGACGATGCCCTCCGTGCCCGCCCCCTCCGACTCCGCGCCCGGCAGATCGGAGTCGGTGGAGATGCTCGCGCCGGCGGTGCGGATGAGGCGGTCGATCTCCGCGAGCTCCTCCGCGTCTTCCTTCGGTTGCGTGATCTCGAGACGCGACAGGCGCGGCAACGTCTCTGCCGGCTCGTCATCGGCCTCGCCATCCGGAACGATCGATCCCTCGGGCGCAGCACCCTCGAGCGCGGCGACCTGCGCCTGGTGCTCCTCCGACAGCTCGTGGTACTCGCGCAGCGTCGGCAGATCCTTCAGGTCGCGCAGGCTGAAGAACTCGAGGAACTCCTTCGTCGTGCCGTACAGCAGCGGACGACCGACCTCTTCCTTCTTGCCGAGGATGCGCACGAGCGTGCGGTCCATGAGCGTCTTCAGCGTGCCGCCCGAGTCGACGCCGCGGATCTCGTCGATCTCCGGCCGCGTGATGGGCTGACGGTACGACACGATGGCGAGCGTCTCGAGCAAGGCGCGCGACAGACGCACGGGCTTCTGCTGGAGGAGCTTCTGCACCCAGCTCGCGTTCTCCGGGTTGGTACGGAACTGGAAGCCGCCGGCGACCTCGTGCAGCTGGACGCCACGCTCGCGCCAGCTCTGCTCGACGGCGAGCACGGCCGCGCGGATGCGCTCGACCTCGGGCTCCTCGACGAGATCCGCGAGCTGCCGCAGGCCGAGCGGCCGATCGGCGGCGAACAGCAAGCTCTCGACGATGGACTGGAGGCGCGGTGAGGCGGCATCGGCCGAGCCCGGATCGGGCGGCTCGTCCATCGAGAGGGGCATGTCCAGGCCCATCTCCACGTCCTCGTCGGTGGCGACAGAGCCGACTTGGCCCGTCACGCCGCCGAAGTCGAAGCGCGCCTCGAGCGGCAGCTCGGCCTCGGCCTCGAACGCGCTGATCGGCGCATGATCGCGCGTGCGTGTCTCCTCGTCCTCGTCGAGCTCCCGGATGGCGTCGCTTTCCAGCCGGACGTTGCGCGTGAGCTCGTCGCCGTCGAGCTCCGCGACGGCGTCGTCGACCGGCTCGGCCAAGGGCGGCCCGGCCAGCGGCGGCTGATCGTCTGCGTAGCGCGTCGGCTGCTCGATGAGCAGCTCGTCCTCGGCCGACAGCTCCGCGGGCTCGGGACGCTCGGGGAGCGCGACCTTGTTCGTGGTCTCCTCGTCTCCTGCCGGCTTGTCGTCGGTGCTTCGTTTCCGCTTCTTGCTCATCCCTGGTACTCGTCACCCTTCTTCGCGATCTCGTCGGCCTGGCTGCGCAGGTCTGCCGCAGCACGGGTGACGTAGATCTGGCCGCGACGTGCGTCCGGCAGCACGGCCTCTTCATCGGATGCGGATTGCTCGGGCTGCGCGAGGCGCACGAGCTTGAGCCGCGTCATCTCGAGAAGCGCGAGGAACGTCACCACGACCGCGTGGCGCAGCTGCCCGATGGAGCCGCCCTTCTCGAGGAAATCGAAGCACGACTCGAACGTGAACGTGCCCTCCCGCTCGAGCCGCTCCACGAGGTCGTTGATGCGATCGGTGATGGACAGCCGATCGACGACGACGTCGTGCGTGGAGTTGATCTTCGCACGCGAGAGCACGCGCTCCAGCGACTCGATGAGCTGGAAGACGGGCACCTCGGCGAGCGGCGCGCCACCAGGCAGCGCGTGCAGCCCGATGACGTCCTCCATGCGCGAGCCACGGTTCCACACGTTGCGCCCCGAGACCGGACGGTTGCCGAGCGCGTACGCGGCTTCTTTGTACTTCTGGTACTCGAGCAGGCGGCGGATGAGCTCCTGCCGCGGGTCGATCCCGTCCTCGAGCGCAGCATCGGCATCGGCATCGGCGGCGAGCTCCGACGGATCGGGCGGCACGAGCTCCCGCGACTTGAGGTGGCAGAGCGTCGCCGCCATGAGCAGGTACTCGCCCGCGGTGTCGAGCTGCAGGGTCTCCATGAGGTCGAGCATCTTCAGGTACTCGCCGGTGATGAACGAGATGGGGATGTCGACGATCGACAGCTCGTGCTTCTTGACGAGGTGCAGCAACAGATCGAGCGGCCCCTCGAAGTCCGGGAGCTCGATGCGATAGCCTTCCTGCGCGTTCTCCATCGCTAGCCGTGTCCGAACGCGAGCGCGATGAGCTCGCGCTGCCAGAGGGACGCCAGCACCGCTGCGGGATACAGGATGTAGCGCAGCGCCTGTGTCACGAGCAGCGCGATGAAGATCACGTAGCCGTAGCGATCGAGGAAGTCGGAGATGTAGTCCATGCTGCGCGGCAAGAGGCCGCGGAGCACCGCGCCTCCGTCGAGTGGCGGGCACGGGATGAGGTTGAAGAACGCGAGCCCGATGTTCATCGCGACGACGGGCAAGAGCGCGTTCGCCATCTCGATCTCGGCGCCCACGCGGACCAGGCCGACGTAGAGCCCGGAGATGAGCGTCGCGAACAGGATGTTCATGCAGGGGCCGGCGAGCGCGATGAACATGTGCGAGGTGCGCGTCTCGAAGCGGCGGGTCATGTGGCGCGCGGACAGGCTCACCTGCACCGGCTTACCCCAGCCGACGACGTAGGCGCCGAGCACCGAGCCCGATGCGCTGAGGAAGAACCCGGCGAGAGGAAACGCGATGGTGCCGATGAGGTCGATGTGCGCGAGCGGGTTGAGCGTGACGCGACCCTGCGCGCGCGGCAGCGGATCGCCGAGCTTGTCCGCGAGCAAGGCGTGCCCGTACTCGTGGACGCAGACGCTGAGCACCAGCGCCACGAGGTACATGACGGCGTTGCGCACCGTTGTGGAGGGGTCCGACATACGTGGCGAAGTATGCCCGCGTCGGTGGCCGCCGTCGAGTCAGGCGCGCGGATGGTGCTTGCCGAAGACGTCTCTGAGCCGCTTCCCGGAGACGTGCGTGTAGATCTGGGTGGTCCCGATGTCCGCATGGCCGAGCATCGCCTGGACGGCGCGCAGATCGGCCCCGTTCTCGAGGAGGTGCGTCGCGAACGAGTGCCGGAGCTTGTGCGGCGAGATGCGGCGCTCGATGCCTGCTGCCCTTGCCCACGTCGTGAGGAGCTTGTTCACGCCCTGCCGCGTGAGGCCCCGGCCGCTGGGATTCAAGAACAGCACCGCCGCGCCGCGCCCCTTGTCCTGCGCCGGACGACCGCGCTCGAGGTACGCCGTGATCGCATCACGAGCCGTGTCGCCGAGCGGGATGATGCGCTGCTTTCTGCCCTTGCCGAAGGTGAGGACGTGCTGCCCCACGAGATCCACATCGACGAGCCGCAGGTTGACGAGCTCGCTCACCCGCAGCCCGCACGCGTACAGCAGCTCGAGCATCGCGCGATCCCGCAGCATGCGCGGCTTCTCGCCCGATGGAGCCTCGACGAGGCGCGCCACCTCGCTCTCGCCGAACGTCACCGGCAGCGGCCGACCGATGCGCGGCAGCTCGAGGTCGGCCGTGGGATCGAGCGAGATGTGCCGCTCGGCGCGCAGGTAGCGAAAGAAGCGCCGCAGCGTCACGAGCTTGCGGGCCTGGGTCCGCAGCGCGGCCCTGTCGTCGGCGAGCCTCACGAGGTAGCCGAGGATCTTCGCGCCGTCGATCGCCGCCGCATCGTCCGTCTGCACGTGATCGCGGAACGCGACGAGATCACGCCCGTACGCAAGCACCGTGTTGCGCGACAGCCCGCGCTCGACCTTGATGTGACCGAGAAACAGGTCGATCGCAGAGTCGAACGAGAGCATCGCCATCGAGCCGACAGGATCGAGCGGCGGAGGGCCGCGAGCAACTTATGCGGGGTTCCTCGTGCGGAACTCCGCCATGAAGTCGACGAGCTTCTGCACATCCGCTTCCGAGATCGCGTTGTAGAGAGAAGCGCGCATCCCGCCCACCGAGCGGTGTCCCTTGAGCCCCACGAGGCCGGCCTTCGTGGCCTCGCTCGCGAATTTGTCGTCGAGCGCGTCGCTCGGCAGGCGCCACACCACGTTCATGTGCGAGCGGCTGCTCGTCTCGACCGGGCAGCGGTAGTAGTCCGGCGCCGCATCGATGGCACCGTAGAGGTGCTTCGCCTTGGCGAGGTTCACCTTCTCGATGGCGTCGAGCCCTCCCTGCACCTTCAACCAGCGCAGGACGCCACGCACGAGGTAGATGGCGAACGTGGGCGGCGTGTTGAACATCGAGTTGGCCTTCGCGATGGTGCCGTAGCGAAACACCACCGGGATGTCGGTGCGCGCGCTCTCCACGAGGTCCTTGCGGATGATGCCGAGGGCCACGCCCGACGGGCCGAGGTTCTTCTGCGCGCCTGCGTAGATCATCCCGTACTTCGTCACGTCGATGCGGCGGCTCATGAAGTCGGACGACATGTCGGAGACGAGCGGGACCTTGCCGACGTCCGGCTCGCTGAAGAGCTCGGTGCCGTAGATGGTGTTGTTGCTCGTCATGTGGACGTAGGCGGCGTCGGGATCGAGGTCGAGCTTCGTCGGCACGCGCATGAAGCCAGCGTCCTTGCTGGTGCCCGCGATGCGCGCCTTGCCGACGATCTGGGCCTCCTCGAGCGCGCGCTCCGACCAGTGGCCGCTGACGATGTAGTCGGCGGACTTGCCGGGACGCAGGAAGTTCATGGGGATGAGCGCGAACTGCTGGCTCGCGCCGCCGTGCAGGAAGAGCACGTCGTAGCTAGTGGGGATGCCGAGGAGCTCGCGCGCCAGGTCGAGCGCCTCGTTGTGCACGGCGTCGAACGTCTTCGAGCGGTGGCTGTTCTCCATGATCGACATGCCGGTGCCCTGATAATCGAGGAGCTCGCGCTGCGCCTCCTCGAGGACGGGGAGCGGGAGCGCTGCGGGACCGGCGGTGAAGTTGGCGACACGAGCCATGGAGCCATCCCTCCTTGGGAGACGTGCAGCATAGCCCCGCAGGACCCCTTGCGCGATTCTGATGTTTCAATTATCTCTGAAACATCAAATGAGCACGAGAGCCCAGGAAGCACCCGATCCGCAGCGCGAGCTCGAGGCCCGCACGGCCCGGCTGCGCGTCGCCGACGTCGTCGGCAACCTCATGGAGTTCTGGGGCTTCAAGCGAGGCATGGGTCGAGTCTGGGCGCTCTGCTACACGAGCCCAAAGGCGCTGTCCGCGGCCGACATCGGCGCCGAGCTGCAGATGTCGGCGGGCGCAGTATCGATGACGCTGGCGGAGCTCACGAAGTGGGGCGTCGTGCGGCGCTCGTGGGTGCCTGGCGATCGCCGTGACTTCTACGAGGCCGAGACCTCGGTCTGGAAGCTCGTCTCGCGCGTCGTCCGCGAGCGCGAGCTGACGCTGGTGCGCGAGGCGAAGGAGAGCTTCGTCGCCGCCGATCGCGCGCTGCAGCTCGCCGCGCAGGGCGGCACCCCCGAAGAGAAGAAGCGTCGCGCGTTCGAGCGCGATCGCATCGGCCAGCTCCGCTCGATCGCGGAGACGGGCGAGAGCCTGCTGTCGGCGCTCGTTGCTGGCGAGGCCATCAGCGCGGCGCCGCTCGCCGTGCTCGGCGCGGCCACCGCGCTCTACGAAGACGTCACCCGCAGGAGAAGGCGATGATCCAGACCCAGAACGCCCCCCCGCCGCCGCGTAGCATGCTGGACCGCCTCGGCACGCTGCTCGACGAGCGTGACCTCGCGTCCTTCGGCGAGCGTCTGCGCAGGCTCGACCGCCTCGCATCGGCCGACCTCGCCGCCGTCGACACCGCCATCGCCGCGCTGCCGCGCCAGGGCACGCTCGCGGTGCGCTCGGCTGCGCACCTCCTCGACCTCGGCGGCAAGCGCCTGCGTCCGCTGTGCGTCGCGCTCGCAGCTCGCGTCGGTCGCGGCTTCGACGACGACGCGCGGCTCGTCGCGACCGCGGTCGAGCTCGTCCACTCCGCCACCCTGCTCCACGATGACGTCGTCGACTACGGCGAGGTCCGCCGCGGCGCACCGACCGCGCGCGCCATCTTCGGCAACGCAGCTTCCATCTACGGCGGCGACTGGCTCCTCATGGAAGCGCTCGCCCTCGTCAGCAAGGCGGCCATCGGCGACTCGCTGCACAGGCTCTTCGACACCATCCAGGAGATGATCACCGGTGAGGCGCTGCAGCTCGAGCTGCGCGGCAAGCTCGTGCCTGATCGCGACGCATATCTCGCGGTCGTCGAAGGCAAGACGGCCGCGCTGTTCGCGTGGGCGACGTATGCCGGCGCGCGAGCCGGCGGACTCCGCGACGCGGAGGCTGGCGCGCTCGAGCGCTACGGTCGCAAGCTCGGCGTGGCGTTCCAGATCGTCGACGACATCCTCGACTTCGCTGGTCGCCCCGAGCGCCTCGGCAAGGCGCTGTACGCCGACCTCCGCGAGGGCAAGACCACCTACCCGCTCCTCATCGCGCTCGAACGCTTCCCGGCGCTGCGGCCCGCGCTCGAGACCGCGCTCGGCGAGGGCGGTCCCACCGACGCGCTCATCCACGACGTGCAGGGCGCCATCGCCAACAGCAACGCCATTGCGGAGAGCCGCCGCTTCGCCGAGGGCTACCTCAAGGAAGCGCTGCGCGCGCTCGAGGTCTTCCCCGCCTCGCCCGCGCGCGAAGCGCTCGAGACCGTCGCTGCGGCGGCGCTCTCGAGGGACGCGTAGCCATGGCCAGCGCACCGTACACCCTCACGCTCACCGGGGACGCGGACGTCGCCACCGTGATGGGCGAGCTCGCGCGTCGTGGGCTGTGGGCTCGCAAGCTCGAGGTCAGCTCCGGCCCGAAGCTCGTCGAGGTCGACGAGAAATCGCGCGCCATCACCGTCGAGGAGCTCATCACGGTGGCCGGAGTCGCGCACGTCGCGGGTCGTGCCTCCGCCCACCCCCTCGTCGATGCGCGTCGCGGCCAGCCGGTGAAGGTCGGCTCCGTGTTGATCGGACCCGGCGTCGCCCCCGTACACATGGCGGGCCCGTGTGCCGTCGAGAGCGAGCAGCAGATCGAGCGCCTCGCGGAGACCGTTGCACGCGCCGGCGCAAAGATGCTGCGCGGCTCCGCGTACAAGCCGCGCACGTCGCCGTATGCGTTCCAGGGCCACGGCCCACCGGCGCTCGCGTGGCTCCGCGCCGCCGCGGATCACCATGGCCTCGGCGTCGTCACCGAGGTCAT
>JBDTCO010000205.1:0-19547 GCA_039923495.1 Polyangia bacterium | reverse complement strand
GCCTGCTCGTTGGCGATGTGCCGCTCGAGGCGGTCGCGCTTGTACTGGTTGTAGGCTTGCTCGGAGCCGACGTAGAGGCAGCCGCACACGTTCGGGTCGGCGAACACGTAGCTCACCTTGTCGTTGTTCACGCGACGCACGAAGCGGTGAGGCGGGAGGCGCTTCAGCATGTCGAGACGCGCGGGCGTGTTCGCGGGGCGCACCAGGAAGCCGGCCGCGGACAGGTTGTCCTCTTTGCGCTCGACGTGCGAGGACGCGCAGCCGCCGAACGAAGCGACAGAGGCGAGCGCAAGGACTGCAGCCGGGTAGCGAAGATCGAACGAGAGCTTGGTCATGTCGGTTGGATGCCCGGGACCGCAAAACGTGACCGATGGTGATGCGACACCGCGTCTTCTATGAACGCCGCGCCCGGATGTGGTCGCGCGTTCGTCACCGTGACGTGCGGCGAACCCTCCGGGGCTGCCGCGTTCACGCTCGTGGTGGAGCGATCGACGTCACGCGGATGTTCGCACGCAGTTGCGCCCCTCCCGCTTGGCGAGGTAGAGCGCGTCGTCCGCGAGCATCACGAGCGCACCCGGATCCCCATCACGCATCGGCGTCAGCGCCGCGACCCCGAGGCTGGCCGTCACGCGCGCGAGCTCGAGCCCCTCGCGATCGATGATGCGAAGCTCGCGGATGCGTTGTCGCATCTGCTCCGCGAGCAGCGCTGCCCCGTCGAGCGACGTCAAGGGGAGCACGACCGCGAACTCCTCGCCGCCGTAGCGCGCCACGAGATCGCCCTCGCGCCTGACCCCGGTGTCGAGCGCGCGCGCGACGGCGCGCAGACAGTCGTCACCGCCCACGTGTCCATGCACGTCGTTGTAGTTCTTGAAGTGATCGACGTCGATCATGACGAGCGCGAGCGTCGCCGCCTGACGCTGGGCGCGGCGCCACTCGCGCGCAAGCGCGTCGTCGAAGGCACGACGGTTGGCGATGCCCGTCAACGGATCGAGCAGCGACAGGCGCGCGAGCTCCGCGTTGGCATCTTCGAGCTGCCTGGTCAGCAGCACGAGCTCGTGTTCGCGTGCCTTGCGACGATCCATCTCCTGCTTGAGGAGGAGCGCCGAGCGCACCCGGGCGAGCAGCTCCGCGCGCTTGAATGGCTTCGTGATGAAGTCGACCGCGCCTGCGGCGAACGCGACCTCGAGATCCTTCGGGTCGTTCAGCGCCGTGATCATGATGATGGGAATGTGGCGCACCGCCTCGACCGCCTTGATGAGCCGCACGGCCTCGAGCCCGTCCATCACCGGCATCGAGACGTCCATGAGCACGAGGTCGAAGTCGTGCGCGGCGGTGCGCGCGCCTGCCATGCCGAGGCGCTCGAAGGCCTCCGCCGCGCTCGACGCTGCGGTGATCTCGAACTCACCCTCCTTCGCGAGCGTGGCAGCGAGAAGCACACGCATCTCGAGGGTGTCGTCCACGACGAGGATCCGGGGTGTCGCGCTCATGGACCGCACCTCACGAGCCGCCACGGCTGCTTCCAGACGGTGCCGGCGAGCAGCGCCGCCATCCACTTTGCACGCAGCGAGAAACCAACGCGACGGTCGGAGGACACGCGATCGATCGTACCTCGTCGGCGGCTGCGGGTGTCGCCGAGCCTACTCGCTCTCGCCGAGTCGCTTGGCCAGGGTCTGCCGCGTGATGCCGAGCACGGCGGCGGCACGGACCTTGTTGCCGCCATGTAGCTCGAGCACCCGACGCATGTAGCGCAGGTCGAGCTCGTCGAGCGTGGGCAAGACCTCGCCCTCGACCTGGGAAGGGAGCTGCGCTACCGCCGCGCCGAGCAGCTCGTGCGGCAGGTGGCTGGGCTCGAGCACGATGCCCTCGTTCATCAGCGCCGCCCGCTCGATGACCGCCTTCAGCTCGCGCACGTTGCCCGGCCACGCCCAGCTCTCGAGGAGCTGGATCGTCGCTGGCGCGAGGCGGACGAACCCCTTGTGGAAGCGCTGCGAGGCCTGCAGCAGGAAGTGCAAGGCGAGCGGCGCGACGTCTTCCACGCGCTTGCGCAGGGCCGGCACGCGGAGCGTGAGTGGGCTCAACCGGTAGTACAGATCCGCGCGGAACTTCCCCTCCTTCATCAGCGTCGCGAGATCGCGGTTGGTGGCCGCGAGCACGCGCACGTCGACGGAGCGCACCGCTGTGGCTCCGACGCGGCGGAAGGTGAACGACTCGAGGAACGTGAGCAGCTTGGCCTGCGCGCCGGGCGTGAGGTCGCCCACCTCGTCGAGGAACAGCGTGCCGCCGTCCGCGATCTCGAAGAGCCCCTGCTTGCGCTCTCGCGCATCCGAGAAGGCGCCGCGCTCGTGCCCGAAGAGCTCCGACTCGATGAGCGTCTCCGGCACGGCCGCCGCGTTGAGCTCCACGAACGGCCCCTGCGCGCGCATCGAGCCGAAGTGGAGCCGCCGCGCCACGAGCCCCTTGCCGGCGCCGGTCTCGCCCAGGATGAGCACGACCGGGATCGGCTGCGGTGCCACCTGACGGATCTCCGACTCGAGCCGCTGCATCGCAGGCGATGGACACACGACGCCATCGATCTTCGATCGCTCGCGACCGTCGTGGTAATCGATGCGGCGCTGCAGCGCAGCAGCCCGCAGCGCGTTCTCCGCCGAGCCGAGCAGCTCGTCGAGCTCGAACGGCTTCTTCACGAAGTCGGACGCCCCGAGGCGCATGGCCTGCACCGCCGTCTCGACGCTGCCGTGCGCGGTGATCACGATCGACGCGGTGTCGGGGTGGTGCGTCTTCAGCCGGCGCAGCAGATCGAGCCCGCTCGCGTTCTCGAGCTTGAGGTCGACCACGCACAGGTCGTAGCGGTTGCGCGCGAGCGCAGCCTCCGCCTCGGGGAGAGACGCCGCGATGTCCGCGTCGTGGCCGGCGTTGATGAAGGCCTTCTTGAGCGAGCTACGGATGAGGGGTTCGTCGTCGACGATCAGCGTGCAGGGCTTCATGAGCTGGCCTCCGGCAACCACACCGAGAACACCGTACCGCGGGGCAGGTTAGGACGCGCCTCGATGCGACCCGCGTGGGCGAGCGCGATGTTCTGCGACACGGCGAGCCCGAGGCCGTGCCCATCGGGCTTGGTCGTGACGAACGGCGTGAAGAGGTGATCGCGCACCTCGGGCACGAGGCCGGCGCCTTCGTCCGCCACATCGATGACGACGGAGCCCTGCTCGCGCCGGACGGCGAGCCGGATGGGGCCACCTTCGAACGAGGCCTGGCACGCGTTGACGAGCAGGTTCACGAACACCTGCACGAGCAGATCCGGATCGGCCTCGATCATGGGGATGCGCTCGCGCGGCGACTCGACGTGCACGCCGCGCAGGACGGCATCGTGGCGGGTGGCAAGGACGGCGCTGTTCAGCACCTCCTCCAGCGAGCAGATGCGCAGCGATGGTTGCAGCGGGCGCGCGTACGAGACGAGCCGACGCGCGACGCCTTCCACGCGGCGAATCTCGGCGTCGACGGCAGCGACGGTCTCGGCCACGTCGCTCCCCGAAGGATCGCGCGCCAGCACCTGCAGCGCGGTCTTCACGCCGGTGAGCGGGTTCAGCACCTCGTGCGCAACCGCGGCCGCGACCTCACCGAGCGCCGACATCTTCTCGGCCTGCGCGATCTGGCGCGCGAGGCGATTGACGTGCGCGCTGAGGGCCCCGATCTCGTCGTCGTCGTCGTCTGCGTGTGGCGCCGTGCTGCGCACCCGCCGCAGCAGGTCGTCGAGCGGGCGCGCGATGCGTCGCGCCAGGAAGTAGCCGCTCGCGCCTGCTCCGCCGATCGCAAGGAGGATCGTGCCGGCGAGCGCGAGGATCGCGTGGCGCCACTCGTTCTCGGCGGTCCTCATGCGATCACGCACCTCGCTGCGGCGCACGTCGATGAGGCGATCTGCGAGCTCGCGCAGCGTCCCCGCGCGCTCGATGCTGGAGGCGAGCAGGCTGACGGCACCTGTCTGATCACCGGCGCGGAACCGCTCGATGGAGCGCGCGCGATCGGCGTCGTAGCGACCGTACTCGGCGACCAGGGCCGACACCGCGCGCGCCGCCTCGTCTGTGCGCGCCTCGCGCGTCAGGTGCGTGAGCCAGCCCTCGAACTTCGGCCGCGCGTGCTCGAGCTCCTCGAGCCAGCGCTCGTCGCGCGTGAGGAAGAAGCCCGCGGCGAGCCCCTTCTGGTACAGCAACCCCTGCAGCGCGCCCGCGTCCTCGAGCGCGGAGAGATCGGCATGCGCGGAGGCGGTGGCGGTCCGGTACTCGACGGCGAGCCAGCGCACCGAGACGAGCGCGATGCCGAGCATCGCCAGCGCGGTGGTCAGCGAGAACACGCCGAGCAGCCAACGGACTCTCGATCGACGCGGGCCCACGGCGACGAGTGTGGCCTTCTTCATGTGTCAGCGCCATCCGCCGCCGAGAGCCTGGTACAGCCCGACGGCTGCGGTCATCTGCATCTTCTTCGTCTCGATGAGCTCCATCTGCGACTCGAGCGCGTCGCGCCGCGTGAGCAGCACCTCCATGTAGTTCGCGCGGGCCGAGGCGAAGAGCTGCGCCGAGATGTCGATCGACTGGATCAGCTTGTTGACCTGCTGCGACTGCAGGTCGTAGCTCTTGCCGAGGTTCTTGATCATCGCGAGCTGATTGATGACGTCGGTATAGCCGCTGAGCAGCGCGCGCTCGTACCTCGTCACCGCCTGGAACTGCCTCGAGCCGGCGGTGAAGTACTTGGCGGTCAGCCCCTTCCGGTTGAAGAGCGGCACGATGATGCCCGCGGCCAGGCTGTAAGCCAGCGACGCGGGCGTGTTCACGAGCTTCAGGAAGTCGAACGCCTGGTAACCGATGTCCGCGTTGATCGACAGCGATGGGTAGAAGCCGGCCCTCGCGACCTTCACGTCGAGCGCAGCGGCCGCCAGCGCGAGCTCCGCCTGCTTGACGTCGGGTCGGTTCTCGAGAAGCTGCGACGGGATGCCGGCCTGGATGACGGCCGGGACGATGCTCGAGAAGTTCTGCGAGTCGCGGTCGACGTGCTGCGGGAACCGGCCGCACAGGAAGTTGATGTGGTTCTCGGCCTCGATGATGTGCTGCTCGATCCCGAACTGGCGGCTCTGGTTCTTGAGCACCTCGGCCTCGAAGCGCTGGACAGCCAGCTGCGTGACCCTGGCCGCCTCCTTCTGCAGCTTCACCACCTCGAGGGCGTTCTGCTGGATCGCGATGTTCTGCTTGAGGACCTCGAGCTGCGCGTCGAACGCCATGAGCTCGTAGTAGGTATCCGCGAGCTCGCCGACGAGCGTCGTGACCGCGAACTTCCTGCCCTCCTTGCTCGACATGTAGCGCAGCACGGAGGCCTTCGTCGCGTTGCGGAGCTTCGACCAGATGTCGATCTCCCAGGAGAACGCGAAGCCGAACGCGAAGTCGGGCAGGTTCTTGGCGACGTGGTGCGCGTCGTCGCTCTTGCCCTGGCTCGTGTACGAGCCGACCTTGTCGATGCCCGCGCCGGTCTCGAAGTCGAGCTTCGGCAGGAACTCGCCGCGCCGCGAGAGGACCTCGCTCTGCGCGATGTCGATCTCGATCGACACGATGTTGAGCTCCTGGTTGTGCTTGAGCGCGGTGTCGATGAGCGCGTTCAGCTTCGGGTCGGTGAAGAACTCGCCCCACTTGAGCTGCGCCGAGTTCGTGGTGTCCGTGGAGTCGCCATAGCTCGCCGGAACGTTGCGGTTGGGGAGCGGTACCTTGCCGCGCGGGAAGGCAGGGATGCAGCCCGACGCGGTGAGCACCAGCGCGGTGAAGGCCGCGAGGATCGCCTTAGACATGGGGGCGGGTCTCCTCGGACAGCGGTGACACGTCCTCGTCGCGGATGAGGTGCTTGCCGTCCGCGAGCGTGCCGAAGATGTAGTAGAGGCCGGGCACGATCACGACGCCGAACATCGTGCCGAAGAGCATGCCGCCGAGCGCGCAGGTGCCGATGGTGCGGTTACCGACCGCGCCGGGGCCCGTCGCTCTCACGAGCGGGATGAGGCCGGCGATGAAGGCGAACGACGTCATGAGGATCGGCCGGAAGCGGATCTTCGCGCCCTCGATGGCCGACTCGGCGATCCCCAGACCCTCCTCTCGTTTCTGGACGGCGAACTGGACGATGAGGACGGCGTTCTTGCCCAGCAGACCGACGAGCATGACGAGGCCGACCTGCGCATAGATGTCGTTCGCAAGGCCCATGATACTGAGCAGCTCGAACGAGCCGAAGATGCCCGCCGGAAGCGACAGGATGACGGAGAGCGGGATGATGAAGCTCTCGTACTGCGCTGCGAGCACGAGGTACACGAAGAAGACGACGACCATGAAGACGTACAGCGCCTCGTTGCCGCGCCGCGCCTCGTCGAACGAGAGACCTTCCCACGCGATGTCGTAGCCACGCGGCAGTGTCGCGGTGGCGACCTCGCGCACGACGCGGATCGCATCGCCGCTGGTGAACCCCGGTGCTGGACCGCCGCGGATCGCGGCCGAGTTGTAGAGGTTGTAGCGCGTGATCTCGTTCGGACCCTGCGTCTTGTGCATCGTCATGAAGGCCGAGTACGGAACCTGCTCGTCACGATCGTTCTTCACGTAGAGCTTGAGGATGTCCGATGGCAGGCGGCGGTACTCGGGCGCGGCCTGCGCGTAGACCTTGAAGAACTGCCCGAAGCGGATGAAGCCCTGCTCGTAGGTGCTGCCGATGAGAATGTCGAGGTTGTCGAGCGCGTTGCCGATCGTCACGCCCTTCTGCATGGCGAGCTGGTTGTCGATCTTGAGCTCGTACTGCGGGTAGTTCGCGGCGAAGAACGTGAAGAGGCCGGTGAGCTCCTTGCGCTTGCGCAGCGCGTCCATGAAGTCGTGGTTGATCTTGTCGAACTCGTGGAAGTCGGTCTCGTTGTTCTTGTCGAGCATGCGCAGCGCGAAGCCGCTGGCTGCGCCGTAGCCGGGCACCGCGGGAGGCTCGAAGTACTCGACGATGGCGCCGATGTCCTTCGTCTTCTCTTCCATCTCCGCCATGATCTGGTGGACGTTGTGCTTTCGCTTCGACCACTCCTTGAGGCTGATGAGGCACGTGCCGGCGTTCGAGCCGCGGCCTTCCGTGAGCACCTCGTAGCCAGCGAGCGACGAGACGGACTCCACGCCATCGACATCCTGCACGATGGCGCCGACCTTCTGCGCGACGGCGTTCGTGTCCTCGAGCGTGGTGCCGGGTGGCGTCTGGATGATCGCGTAGATCATGCCCTGGTCCTCGCTGGGCACGAAGCCCGACGGGAGGTGAGAGCTGACCTCGACGATCCCCGCCGAGAAGGCGAGGAGCATGGCGAACGTGACGGTGCGGCGGGTGACGATCTTGCGGAGGAGCCAGACGTACTTGTCCGTGAACTTCTCGAAGACGCGATTGAAGAGATCGATGAAGCGGTCGATGGGCGAGGTGCGCTTCGCGTGCGGGTCGTGGCGCTTCAAGATCATCGCGCACAGCACCGGCGTGAGCGTCAGCGCGACGATGCCGGAGATCACGATCGCCGTGGCCATCGTGATGGCGAACTGACGATAGAAGATGCCGACCGGGCCCGTCATGAAGGCGACCGGCACGAACACCGCGGTCATCATGAGCGTGATGGCGATGATGGCGCCCGAGATCTCGCCGAGCACCTCGACGACGGCCCGGTACGGCGTCATGTGTGACTCTGCCATCTTCGCATGCACGGCCTCGACGACGACGATCGCGTCGTCGACGACCACGCCGATCGCGAGCACGAGCGCGAAGAGCGTGATGAGGTTGATGGTCATCCCGAACGCCTGTAGCGCGATGAAGGCACCGATCAGCGAGACGGGGACTGCGATCGTCGGGATGAGCGTGGAGCGCCAGTCGCCGAGGAAGACGAACACGACGAGCGCGACGAGCACGAAGGCCTCGCACAGCGTGTGGATGACCTTCTCGATCGACGCGTCGAGGAAGGTCGAGACGTCGTAGCTGACCGCGTAGTGCATTCCCGGCGGGAACGACTTCTCGAGCTCCTTGAGCTTGTCCTTGACGCCCTCGATGACCTCGTTGGCGTTCGAGCCGAAGCTCTGCTTGAGCACGATCGCGGCCGACGGGTGCCCGTTGAGGTTCGAGTAGATGTCGAAGAACTCGGAGCCGAGCTCGACGTCGGCGACGTCCCTGAGGTGCAAGATCTCGCCGCCCGGCTTGGCGCGCAGGATGATGGCGCCGTACTCCTCGGGCTTGTTGTAACGGCCTTGATAGGTGAGCACGTACTCGAGCGACTGCGCGGTCTTGCCCGACGAGCGGCCCGTTCGTCCGGGGCGCCCGACGACGCTCTGCTCGGCGATGGCTTTCATCACCTCGTCGGTCGAGACGTTGTAGGCGCGCATGCGGTCGGGCTTGAGCCAGACCCGCATCGCGTACTGACGACTGCCGAGGATTCTCGCCTTGCCGACGCCGTGGATGCGTCGGATCTCCTGCAGCATGTTCGCGTTGACGTAGTTGTAGATGAACTTCTCGTCGGCCGACGGATCAGAGCTCGAGACGTTGACGTACATGAGCATGCTGGGGGCGACGCGGCGCACGATGACGCCCTCGCGCTGCACGAGCGTCGGGAGTCGGTTCATGACCTGGTCGACCGCGTTCTTCACCTGGACGACCGCGCGGTTCGGGTCCGAGCCGAGCTCGAAGATGACCTGGATGTCCGCCTCGCCGGCGCTCGTCGCGTCGGAGATGATGTACTTCATCCCCTGCACGCCGTTGATGGCCTTCTCGAGCAGGATGAGCGTGGACTTGACGAGGACGTTGGCGCTCGCGCCCGGGAAGGCGATCGTCACCTCGACGCGCGGCGGCGAGATCTCGGGGAACTGCGAGACGGGCAGAGTCCTCATCGCGAGGAGCCCGAGGAAGACGACGACCAGAGACAGGACGATGGCGAGGACGGGCCTCTTAATGAACCTAGCGAACATGGATCAGCTCGCCTCCGACTGGAGGTGCGCCATGACCTCGTTCGGATCGACGTGCTTCGTCTCGATCTTCTCGCCGTCCCTCACCTTGCGGAGGCCATCGAGGAGGATCTCGTCCTTCACCGTGAGGCCGCGGTCGATGACGAAGACGTGGGGCAGCTCGGTACCGATGACGATCTGGCGCGCGTGCGCCACGCCGTCCTTGCCGACGACGAAGACGTACTTCTTGTCCATGATCTCGTACGTGGCCTTCTGCGGGATGAGGAGCGCGTCCTTGAGCGGCGTCGTCATGATGACCTTGCCGGTCTCACCGTGGCGCAGCAGGCCTTCGGCGTTGGGGAACGTCGCGCGGAACGCGATGGTGCCCGTCTCGTTGTTGAAGTCCGCCTCGATCGTCTCGACCTTGCCGATGTGCTCGAAGGTCTTCCCGTTCGCCATGACGAGCTGCACCGTCGGCACGCTGCCCTTCGCGGCCTGCGCCTTGTAGTCGAGGTATTCGCTCTCGTTGACGTTGAAGTAGACCCACATCTTGCTGTTGTCGGAGAGCGTGCTCAGCAGGTCACCCTCATCGACGAGGCTGCCGCGCCGAACGCGAAGCCGGTCCATGATCCCGTCGAACGGTGCCTTGATCTCGGTGAACCCGAGGTGGACCTTGGCGAGCGACTGCTCGGCCTGCGCCTTCTGGAGCTTGGCCTTCGCCAGGGCGAGCTCGTTCGGTGAGACGACCTTGCCGTCGGCGAGCTTCTTCGTGTTGTCGTACTCGATCTGCGCGAACGACGTCTCGGCCGCGGCCTTCTGCAGATCCGCCTGATAGATCGACGGCAGGATCTGGAACATCCGCTCACCGCGATGCACGAACTGCCCTTCGTCCACGAAGATGCTCTGCAGATAGCCGCTCTCGAGTGCGCGGAGCTCGATGTGCTGGATCGCGCGGATCTGACAGACGTACTCACGCGTGCTCTCGGTGTCCTTGCGCACGGGGTTCGTGATCTCGAAGACTCCGGACGCTTCCTGCTTCTCGGATGCGGAGTGACAGGCGGTCAGGCAGAGCGTGGCCAGGAGGCCCAATGCGTAGGCGTGGTGCTTGGTCATGCGGCGACACTCAGCACGAAGCGCGCCAAATGGAACACCGCGTCATCAGGGAGGCCTGCTCGACGGCGGTGGTAATAAAACGAACAGCCGGGCCCGGCACTGTAAAGGACCTTACCGGCGCCGTGCGGCCGCCCGAGCGCTTGCGACGACCATCACCGCTGGCAGGACAGCGTCCCAATCGCGCCGTCGAGCTGCGGATTCGAGGAACGTGCGAGCAGCGTCGACCTCATTTGCCCCGGCGAGGCACGATCCGCGCCGTGTGGCTCAGCCCCAGGGGACGCTGAACCAGAAGGTGCTGCCCTTGCCGAGCTCGCTCTCGACTCCGACGGAGCCGCCGTGGGCCTCGATGATCTCGCGCACGATCATGAGCCCGAGCCCCGTACCGGCGATGTCCTTCACCTCGTCCGCGCGCGCGTATCGCTGGAACAGCCGGTCGCGGCTCGCCGGCGTGAGGCCGCGGCCGGTGTCCTCGACACGAAGCTTCGCGCCGTCGGTGGTGCTTGCCAGTCGGAGCGTCACGGCACCGCCCTCGTCCGTGAACTTGAGCGCGTTCGAGACGAGGTTGCTCAAGACCTGGCCCAGGCGTCGCCGATCACCAATCACGATCGTCGTGGTCGCCGCAGGATCCACGACGATCGTGATGCGCTTGCTCGAAGCCACGGGCTCCGCGTCCGCCACCGCAGCGTGGACGACCTCGAGGAGATCCACGCGCCCACGCTCGAGGTGGATGCCGCTGCCCTCCATCTTCGCGAGATCGAGGAAGTCGTTGAGGAGCTCGGTGAGCTGGCGGACGCTGCCCTGCACCTTGCCGAGCTCGCTCGCATGCTTGTCCGCGAGATCGCCATGCGTCCCCTGGAGCAGGAGCGCAGTGCGCAGCATGATCGAGCTGAGCGGTGTACGCAGGTCGTGCGCGATGATGGAGTAGAAGTCGAGCTGTCGCGCCTCGAGCCGCCTCGCGTCGGTGACGTCGCGAAACGCATAGGTGCGCGTGATGTCCGCCGAGGTGGGGATGGAGCGCAGGCGCGGCGAATAGCGACGCACACCGATGACGACATCGGCAAGCGGCACACCCTCTGCCACCCCGGTGAGCGGCAGCTGCGGGAAGAGCTCGACGAAGCGGGTCCCGACGACGGCCTCGTGAGACTGCCCCAGCATCCGCGCTCCTTCTTCGTTCACGTACCGGACCAGGCCGTCCCCGTCCACACCGACGACGGCGTCCGGCAGGTTCTCGACCACGTCGACGAGCGCGCGCTCGGCGCGCTCCGCACGCTCGCGCATCCGCCTCGCGCGGACGAGCGCCGCCACGCGAGCGGTCAGCTCCGCCGAGGAGAACGGCTTCGCCACGTAGTCGTTCGCGCCCGCGGCAAGCCCGCGCACGAGGTCCTCGGTTCGACCGTTGGCCGTGAGGATGAGGATGGGGAGCTCGCGCGTCGCCGGGTCAGCGCGCAGGAACTGGCAGACCTCGAGCCCCGAGAGCTCCGGCATCTCCCAGTCGAGGATGAGCGCATCCGGGTGCTCACCGGAGGAGATGTGCTCGATGAGCGCAGGTCCGCTCGTGAAGCACCGCACCGTGTAGTCGGAGCTGAGCGCGCGCTGGGCCATCGCCGCCTCCGCGGCGCTATCGTCGGCAACCCAGACGACGGGCATGCGGTCGGCCTTGAATGTCATGGGTGACGAGGTTCTATCATGTTCGTCGTGCCGCGATGCAAGACGGACGGGCGCTGGTGTTGTCGCCTCTTTGCCCCTACCGTGGGACCCCTCGTTCGAAAGGGCACCCGTGCCGGAGATCCTCGTCGTAGACGACAGCAAGGTGATGCGCGACATGGTCGTCGCGAGCCTGCGCCCGGAGCCTGGGCTCGCCTTCACGCACGCGGCGAGCGGTCTCGAGGCGATCGAGCGCCTGTCGCTCGGCCGCTTCGATCTGGTCGTGCTCGACCTCAACATGCCCGACATGGGCGGGTTCGAGGTCGCGGAGTTCATCCGCCAACAGAACCAGCTCCGCCACCTGCGCATCATCATCGTCACGACGCGCGGTGACGAGGCGTCGCGCGCCCGCGCGCTTGCTGCCGGCGCCGATCGCTTCATGACGAAGCCCTTCACCCCTGACGCGATCCTCGGAGAAGTGCGCACGTTGCTCGCGAAGGACGCGCCCTCTTCGTGAGCGAGGTCGATTTTTCCGAGTTTCGCGCAGCGTTCCTCGGTGAGGCCGAAGAGCTCCTCACGATCGCCAACCACGAGCTCCTCGCGATCGAGGCCGCGCTACGCACGGGAGAGGGGCACACCCGCTCGACCCGCGAGCTGTTCCGCGCGATCCACACGATGAAGGGCCTGTCCGCCATGGTCGGCATCGAGCCGATCGTCGTGATTTCGCACCGTCTCGAATCGGTCCTGCGGGACGTCAACAACGGCCAGTTGAAGCTGATGCCGCCGGCCGTCGACACGATGCTCGAGGCGGTCCGCGCGATCGCGCTGCGCGTGCAGTCGCTCACCAGGGGGGGCGAGGTCACGATGCCGCCCGCGGCGCTGCTGGAGGCGCTCGAGGCGCTCGAGGCAAATGCGATCCCACGCGTGCGCGCCATCGCGCCGGCGCTGAAGCTCGGCGGCCTGCTCGAGGAGAAGCTCGGGTCGGCGGAGCGCGAGCAGCTGACGGACGGCGTGCGCAAGGGCCAGCGCGCGGTGCAGCTCGAGTTCGTTCCATCGCCGGCGCGCGCCGAGCAGGGCGTCAACATCACCAGCGTGCGCCAGCGCCTCGCGGAAATTTCGGACATCGTGAAGGTGATCCCGCGATCGGCGGCGGTCTCGGACGACTCGCCCGGCGGGCTCTCGTTCGTGATCGTGGCGTTGACCACGGAGTCGGACGAGCGCCTCGCGGCGTGCTGCGCCGCGGACGCTGCGTCGATCCTCACCCTCTCGATCGCCGATGAGCCGACCACCGATGAGCCGGCCACCGATGAAACCGAGGACGTCGGTCCGCGAGGACGCTCGCTCGTCCGCGTCGAGATCGCGCGCATCGACGAGGCGATGAACCGCATGTCCGTCCTCATCGTCACGCGGTATCGCCTGCAGCGTGCCGTCCGCGCGCTCGCCGACAAGGGCGTCGCCGTCCGCGAGCTCGAGCAGATCCTCGCGGACCACGGCCGCGAGCTGAGGGACCTTCGCGCCGCGATCCTGAGCGTGCGCATGGTGACGATGGAGGACGTGCTCGACCGCATCCCGCTGCTCGTGCGCGGCCTCGCGCGCACGACGGGCAAGCAGGTCCGGCTCGAGCTCGACGTGGGGGACACCGAGGTCGACAAGGCCGTCGCCGAGCGCATCTTTCCGGCCATCGTGCACCTCGTACGCAACGCGGTCGACCACGCGATCGAGACGCCTGCCGAGCGGCTCTCCCGGGGGAAGCCCGACAAGGGCCTCATCCGCATCGTCTGCGTGGAGCGCTCGAGCACCCAGCTCGAGCTCACCGTGCAGGACGACGGTGGTGGCGTCGACGCGGCCGTCGTCGCGACGCGCTCGGGCCGCGAGCTGCCGAACACCGACGAAGAGCTCCTCGCGCTGCTGTGCCTCCCGGGCATGTCGACGCGTACCGAGACCACCACGACGAGCGGCCGTGGCATGGGCATGGACATCGTGCGCAGCGTCGTCGTTGACCAGCTCGGCGGCGAACTGACGCTCGCCACGACACCCGGTGTGGGGTCGACGTTCACGCTGCGTGTGCCGCTCACGGTGTCCATCGTCGATGCGTTCACCTTCGAGAGCGGCCACGAACGCTATGCGGTGCCGGTGTCGCTCGTCGAGGAAGTGCTCGAGATCGATCCTGGCAAGATCGTGTACGCGCCCGGTGCGAGGCGCACCGCGATGATGGAGTGGCGGGGCCACGCGCTCCCCGTGGTCGTGCTCTCCCAGCTCCTCGGTCGGCCCGTCGAGCGCGTGGCTCGCAACGCGTTCGTCGCGCGTCGCAACGGCGACGCGATCGTGTTCGCGGTGGAGCGTCTCCTCGGTCAACAGGAGGTCGTCGTACGTCCGCTCGAGGACGCGCTCGTCCGTGTACCCGGCATCACGGGGTCCACCGATCTGGGTGACGGCCGCCCCACGCTGGTCGTCGACCTCCACGCGCTCGGTGGACGTCTCGCTTCGAGGAGGGTCGCGTGACGGCGACCTACGTGGTGTTCAAGCTCGACGGCGCGGAGTACGCGCTGCCTGCCGCGCAGGTCGTGCAGATGGAGTCGTACGACGGAGCCACACGCGTTCCCGGCTCCGCGCCCTACGTGGCGGGCATCGTCCAGGTGCGCGGGCGCGTGGTTCCGGTCGTCGATCTTCGCCTTCGCTTCGCGCTGCCGGCGATCGAGCGCACGCTCGACGCGCGCATCATCATCGCACAGGACGGCGATCGTCCTGTTGGGCTGCTGGTCGACAGCGCCAGGGAGGTATTGGAGCTGGACGAGGCGCAGCTCGAGGCGCCTCCGTCGCTCGTGAGCGATCACGCGGGCGGCTTCGTCCGCGCCGTGGCCCGCCTCGATGGAAGGCTCGTCATGATCGTCGATTTTCGCAAGGTGATAGGGGAGACGCAGAGCGATGCCCACGAAGGCCGTTAAGAAGAAGAGCGCATCGCGTGGTCCCGTTGCTGGCGCGCGCCAGGTCGCGGCAGGACTCGAACGCCTCGCCGACGGAGCCACCGCAACCGCAGCCGCCCTTCTCGAGGTTTCGCAGTCGGTCGCCGGCGTGCGCAAGGAGACGGAGGCGCTGGCGCTGTCGACGGAGATCACGGCCGCTACACTCGAGGAGACCGCTCGGTCGATCAAGGGTGTCGCGGCGAACGCCGAAGATCTCGCGGCCAACGGCGAGCAGATGCTCGCCTCGTCGACCCAGCTCTCCGCGAGCCTCGTGGACGTCGCAGCGCGGGGCCAGACGAATGCGTCGTCGGTGGAGCAGGTCGCCGCGACCATCGAGGAGATGTCGAAGGGCCTCGACCGGCTCAGCAAGGACGCGACCGCGGTCGGGGCGCGCACGAGCGAGGTGAGCGAGGCGGTCGCCAGGGTGGGGAGCTCGCTCGCAGGGGCCGCCGACGGTGCAACGGAGATGGCGTCTTCCGTCGAGGAGACGGCAGCGACGATCGAGCAGCTGGCGCTGTCCGTCCGCGGCGTCGCCGATCACGCGCGCGGGCTCGAAGGGACCGTGCGCGACAGCTCCACGACGCTCACGCAGGTCGCCGCTTCCGTGGAGGAGGTCGCCGTCACGGCGACGCGCAACGCGACGACGGTCGACGCGAACGTGGCCGGCCTCGAGCAGATCGGTCGCTCCGCGCAGGCCATCGTCGGCGGCGTCGGGCAGATCGCCACGCTCGCCGATCAGAACGCGGTCGCCGCCACGGAGGCCGAGGCGAGCACCCGCAGGATCGCGCAGCTGGCCGAGGCGGCACGAGCGGCCGGCGACAGGGTCATCGTCGAGGCACGCCAGGGCGGCATCACCGTCGGCAAGTCCATCGCTGGACTGGTGAAGATCCGCGAGGCGATGGTGAGCTCGTCGGCCGCGATGAAGGGCATGGGCGCACACGCCGAGGAGATCGGCGACATCGTCCAGACCATCAACCTCATCGCCGACCGCACCAACCTCCTCTCGCTCAACGCCAGCATCGAGGCGGCACGCGCAGGCGAGCACGGTCGTGGGTTCGCCGTCGTCGCCGAGGAGATCCGCGCGCTCGCGGATCGCGCCGCAGCGGCGAGCGCCGACATCGCCAAGATCGTCCGGGCCCTGCAGGGCTCCGCGCGCGAGGCCGTCGTGATCGCGGGTGAAGGCATGCGCGTCGCCGACGATGGCAGCGTGCTCGCGGAGGCCGCGGAGCGTGCGCTCGGCTCCATCCTCGAAGGCGTCGACGAGCTCGGCGGCTCCGTGCGCCAGGTGTCGACAGCCTCGGGCGAACAGGTCGACGCGGTCCGTGTGCTGCGCGAGGGCACCGCGTCGGTCCGCGAGCAGGCCAAGGTCATCAGCCTCGCCGTGACCGAGCAGGTGGAAGCGACGCGCGCGCTGGCCCTCGGCGGCGCCGAGATGCGCTCGATGTCGAAGCAGACGTCCGACGCGACACGCGAGCAGGCCAAGGCCCTGCGCGCGCTCGTCGCTGGCAACACGCAAGTGATGTCGAGCGCGGAGCAGGTCGCACGCGCCTGCGCGGAGCAAGCGATCGCCTCCACGGAGATCGCCAAGGCTGCATCGCAGATGCGAACTCTCACGCAGGCCATCGCCGCCGGCATCGTCGAGCAAACCAGGTCGGTGCTCGGCGTCAGCACCGCGGCACGAGAGGTCAGCGCGGGCGCCTTGCGGACGACGAGCGGGCTCGCCGAGCAGGCCAAGGGAGCGAACGAGATCGCGCGCGCCATGGAGGACGTCCGCCGGCAGGCCGCGCTGACCGCGAAGGCCGTCGTGGAGCAGTCCAAGGCCGCGAAGGAGATGGAGTCCGTCGCACGGCGCCTCGCGACGCTCGGCGCGGAGGTGACGCGTGCGACCCACGAGCAGACGAAGGCCATCTCGTCGCTGGTGCACAGCGCAGACGACGTCCGCAAGGGTGCGCGTCAGACCGCGCGCGCTGTCGCAGAACAGACGGAAGTGCTCACGTCGCTCGCGACGGGCAGCGCGCGCCAGGTCGCGCTCCTCGCCGAGCTCGGCGGTGTCACGAGCGAAGGCACCGCGAGCGCGAAGCGAAGCGTGGCCCTGGCCATGCCGAGGGTGAAGGGACTGCTTCCGAACCGGGAGCTGGGCGCCGGTTCGCAGCGCGAGCCAGACAGGCGGCGTAGCAAGCGTGCGTGAGCGCTTCGACCTCTCTCCTGCCGATCACGCGCGGGTCGCCGAGATCGACGCGCTCGTGGAGACGGGCGTGGGCAGCATCGACACGCTCGTCGAGCTCCTCGCCGACCCGAGCTGGGTCGTTCGCCGGGTCGTGGTCGCAGAGCTCGCGCGCTTCGGCGACCCGGCGATCGCCGCGCTGTGCTCGGCGCTCGTGTCGCGTCGCTCCAACGAGGCCGTCATCGCGGCGACGGTCGACACCCTCGCGGTGTCTCGAGGCGGAGCCGACGTCGCGGTGCTGGGGCTGTGCGCGTCCGATCGTCCGGCCGCGGTGCTCTGTGACGCAGCCCAGATCCTCGGACGTCGTCGCTGCCTGGCGGCGGTCCCGACGCTCGAAGGCCTGACGACGCATGCCGACGACAACGTCGCGGTCGCGGCGGTCGAGGCACTGGCCCGGATCGGCCACGGCGCCGGCCTCGACGCCTTCGTCGCGCTCACCCACCAGGCGTCGTTCTTCAGGGTCTTCCCCGCCATCGAGGCGCTCGGCAAGATCCCCGGCAGCGCGGCCTCGGGCACGCTCACGGCGCTGCTTGCATCGCCGCTCTACGCGCTCGAGGCCACACGCGCACTCGCCAATGCCGGCGAGCCGGGCGCCACGGGAGCGCTCGCGACCCACCTGCGCGACGAGGATCGGACGGTCGCGCGAGCCGCAGCCGTGGCGCTGTGCAGGCTCCGCGTCCGCTTCCCCGAGATCGACGCGCAGCTAAAGGAAGCCGTCTCCGAGGAAGCCCTCGTCCGCCTGCTGTCCGACGCCGCGCCCGACGAAGCCGTCGCGCTCTGCGAGCTGCTCGGCGTGCGGTCGACCCGCACGAGCATCGCTGCGCTGTTCGCAGCCCTCTCGCAGAAGCCGGCCGTCGCGAGCGCGGCCTCCGCGACGCTCGTACGGCTCGGATCGCACATCGACCTGGCGCTCTCGCACGCGCTGCGGGATGGGGCGTCACGTACGGTCGTGTTGCCGCTGGTGGGTGGCAGGGATGCAGTCGCGGACGACGTGGTCGCGTGCCTGCGCGACGAGGACCCCGAGGTGCGTGCGCTCGCTTGCACGGCGCTCATGCGCATCGGGGACGCGCGCGTCGTTCCGGCGCTTTTCCCGTCGATCGCCGACGAGGACAGCCGCGTTGCGCACCTGGCGGTGGGGGCGATCCAGTCGCTGGGCAGCGCGGATACCGAGCGACTGACGCTCGACGCCGCGCGCTCGACGGATGCACGGCTGCGACGGGCCGCGCTCGGGATCATCGGCTACTTCGGCTGGGCGAGCGCGCTCCCCATCGTGCTGGACGCGCTGCGTGGCGACGATGCGCGGACGAGCGATCAGGCGCTGGCGGCCCTCGCCTACATCGACGATGCCGAGGCGCTTGCGGCGTTGTTCGCGGCGTCGCGCGATCCTCGACCGCGCATCCGCGCCTCCGCAGTGAGAGCGCTCGCGCACGTGAGCATGAGCCCTGCGATCGAGCGAGAGGTGGAGCGCGCGCTCTCGGACGAGGACGCGTGGGTCCGGTACTACGCGTGTCAGAGCGTCGCGAGGATCCCGGAGCGTGGTGCCGAGCTGCTGCGCGGCCTCATCGACGATCCGGCAGGCCACGTGCGCATCGCGGTCATCGACGGGCTCTCGACGCTGCCCGGACCGATCGCCCTCGCGGCGCTGCGAGTCGCGAGTGGCTCTGCGGACGGCGACGTCCGGCGGGCCGCGCTCACGGGGATCGGTCGCCTCGCCCAGCCCGAGGCGCTGCCGCTCCTGCTCGATGCAGTCCACGATCCCGACGCCGCGACACGCCTCATGCTCGCGTCTGCGCTGGCGAGCTACGGTACGCCGGCTGTCGACGAGGCACTCGCCGGGATGATCTCCGACGAGGACGAGCTCGTCTGCACCGCTGCATTCCAGCTCCTCGCGCAGCGCATGGGCGCCGCCTCGACTCGCCTCCTTTGCACCCTCCTCGTGAGCCCGGCGTTCGGGGCGCGCGCCGCCGAGACGCTCGGTGCGCCGGAGCGACTCTGCGACCTCGTCGACATGTTGCACACGGCACCCGAGCCGCTGGCGTCCTCGATCGTGGAGATCGTCGCGCTCGGTCGCGCTGAGCCTGCGCTGCTGAAGGTCCTCCGCACGGGATCGGCACCCGCCCGGCGCGCCGTCGCCGCCGCGCTGCGCGGGTTCGACGGCAGGGCGACTCGAGAAGCGCTCGAGCTCGCGTCGACGGACGACGTGGATCCGGAAGTGCGACGCCGCAGTGCGCTCAGCATGGAGCACTGATGCTGCTCCGGCTGACCCCGCAGGTGTTCTCGCTCATGGCGTCGCTCGTGGAGGAGCGCGCAGGGCTGTTCTACGCGCCCGCGGACGCCGATCTTTTCGCGAGCAAGCTGAGCGCCCGCGCCGGCGAGCTCGGGTTCGACGCGCTGCTCGACTACTACTACTTCCTCCGCTACGACACCGCGGGCGAGGAGGAGTGTGACCGCCTCATCGAGGCCCTGGTGGTGCACGAGACCTACTTCTTCCGCGAAGAGAGCGCGCTCCGTGCGCTCGTCGACCACTTCATCGCGCCGCGCGTCCAGGCTGGCGCCCGGGTCCGCGTCTGGTGCGCCGCATGCGCCACCGGCGAGGAGCCCATCACGCTCGCGGTGTTGCTCGTGCAGCGAGATCTCCTCGGGAGC
>JBDTCO010000204.1:0-12006 GCA_039923495.1 Polyangia bacterium | reverse complement strand
TGCTCGACGTTCGACTGCGGAGCCTCGACCGGCGGGGAGACGCAGGCGCTCATCCACAGAGAAAGGGTGACGGCGCTCAAGCGGTTGAATCGGGACATCATTGGATCCTCCAGGAAGACATGCCGGACGGTGCTTCGAAGAGCGGGCGCGACCGGTTGTCGCATCCTAAGCCGACGCCGCGACAAGACGCAACGGAACTGGGGTCGTTCGAGCGCTTCTTCATAGATGTTTGTCGCAGCAAGGGTCGATCCGTTCAAGAACGTCGCAGCGATGGCGGCAAGTCGGCGATCTTTTGATGTTGTCACGCGGAGGCTCGTTCGGGATGACAACAAGGTTTGCAGCGAAGCTGACAACAGAGTTGCTACGTTGTTCTGTTGCCTGATCCCGAGAACATACGACGTGTGCTTTTTTGCCGCGTTTTCAAACCGATGCTACCCGTAAGGTCCCTTGCACTCCTCGTCCCCAAGATCGTCTGCGACCACCGCACCCGGGCGCAACGTGCTCGTCGTCGACGATGAAGAGAGCCTGCGGCACATGCTCACCGTGCTGCTCAAGCGCGAGGGCTACGCGCCCACGTCCGTGAGCTCGGCCGACGCGGCGCTCGCCGAGCTCGCGCGCCGGCAGTTCGACTTCGTGCTCTCCGATCTGCGCATGCCCGGGCTCTCGGGCATCGAGCTGGTGGATGCGATCCACGCGCGCGACATCGACACCACCGTCATCCTCATGTCCGCGTTCGGCTCCACCGACGTGGCGCTCGAGGCCATGAAGCACGGCGCGTACGACTACGTGCAGAAGCCGTTTCGCCCCGACGAGATCGTGCTCGTGCTGAAGAAGGCGGAGGAGCGGCTTCGCCTGCACCGCGAGAACCTGTCGCTGCGCCAGGCGCTCGCGGAGCGCCGGCGCGAGGACTCGGGCGCGCTGTCTCGGCTCGTCGGTGACTCGGCAAAGATGGCGGAGCTCGGGCGCACCATCCGCAAGGTCGCCGAGTACAAGACGACGGTGCTCGTGACCGGCGAGTCGGGCACCGGCAAGGAGCTCGTCGCGCGCGCGCTGCACGACGCGTCGCCGCGCAAGGACGGGCCGTTCGTCGCCGTCAACTGCGGCGCGATCCCCGAGCCGCTGCTCGAGAGCGAGCTCTTCGGTCACAAGAAGGGCGCGTTCACGGACGCGTCGCGCGACAAGCACGGCCTCTTCATGGAGGCGTCGGGCGGTACGCTGTTCCTCGACGAGATCGGCGAGATGCCGATCGGTCCGCAGGTGCGGCTCCTGCGCGTGCTGCAGGAGCAGCAGGTGCGGCCCGTCGGCTCGAACGAGGACGAGACGGTCGACGTCCGCGTCATCGCAGCGACGACGCGCGACCTCGCCGCGGACGTGAAGGAGGGGCGCTTCCGCGAAGATCTCTTCTATCGCCTCAACGTCATCCACCTCGTCATCCCGCCGTTGCGCGACCGTCGCGAAGATCTCCCGCGCCTCGTCGAGCACTTCCTCGCGCGCACCAACGGCAAGCTCGGCACGAAGATCCGCAGCGTCGCGCCGGAAGCGATGAAGCTGCTGTCCGCGTATCCGTGGCCCGGCAACATCCGCGAGCTCGAGAACACCATCGAGCGGTCCGTCGTGCTGTGCGACGGGGACACGCTCACCGCAGAGGGGCTCCCCGAGCGCCTGCTTGCGAACCGGGACGCCGTCCGCGAGGTCCTTCAGTCCGGCGAGCTGTCCATCAAGAAGACGGTCCGGATCATCGAGGAGGAGCTCATCCGCCGGGCCCTCGAGGCGACCCAGGGCAACCGGACCAACGCTGCGAAAAAGCTCGAAATTAGCCACCGCGCGCTCCTTTACAAGATGAAGGAGTACGGGGTCTACGGACCCTCCGGGCAGCGAAAAACCGAAAAAATTGACGGTGAAGGCTGAGGTAGTACGATGTAGGTAGCAGTACGACGTTAGAACACTTAATTAAGTATCTTTGTTGATTCTCTTGACCGTGAGGAGGTGCCGATCCCATCATTGAGTCGTTCCCGAGCCTGATCGTTTCAGACGCCGGACAGCCCAACGATGGAAGCGCACAAGTCACCCAAGGCAGAAGCCGAAACGGAGAGCCCGCCGCGCGATGAGCGCGTGCAGGCGGAGCCGCAGAAGCCCGCACCAGAGCCGGTCGACAAGTCGCGCACCAGCAGCAAGGCGAAGAACAACGTCCGCAAGCTCCGCATGGAACGAATGATGTCCAAGGCGGAGCTCGCACGGCGCGCGGGATTGTCGACCCTCACGGTCGATCGGGTCGAGCGCGGGATGCCGTGTCGGATGGATACGAAGCGAAAGATTCTCGAGGCGCTGGAGCTCAAGCCGCTGGACCGCGTGATGGTCTTCGGTGATGCGCCAGAGGATCCGGAAATAGACGACTAGAGCGCGCGCCTCCATCCTCGTGATGGCTGCCGCGCTCTCCGAGAGGGATGGCGCGGTAGATGGCGAAGAACTGTATTGGCCTGGACCTCGGATCGAGTGCGGTCAAGGTCACCCAGATCAAGAAGACGAGGAGCGGCTTCCAGCTCCTGAACTTCGGCATCGAGCCGATCCCCGCCGATACCATCGTCGACGGCGCGATCCTCAACCACTCCGGCGTCGTCGATGCGGTGCGGGCGCTGTTCGACCGCATGAAGATCAAGCAGCGCGAAGTGGCGCTCGCGATCTCCGGCAACGCGCTCATCATCAAGAAGATCTTCGTGCCGGCGATGACGCCCGACGAGCTCGAGGAGCAGGTCCCATGGGAGGCCGAGCACCACATCCCCTTCAACAAGAACGACGTCGAGATCGACTACGAGGTCCTCGGCGGCAAGAACGCGCAGGGCCAGATGGAGCTCCTGCTCGTCGCCGCGAAGAAGGAGGTCGTCGCGGACTACGCTGCGGTCGCTCGCGAGGCCGGGCTCACGCCGGTGGTGGTCGATGTCGCGGCCTTCGCGGTGCAGAACGCGTTCGAGTCCGCGTACGGCAAGACCAACGGCATCATCGCGATCATCAACGTCGGCGCCTCGCTCGCCAACATCAACATCATGGTGAACGGCCAGACGGCCTTCACCCGTGACGTCACGACCGGTGGCAACGCATTCACCGACGACATCAAGCGGTCGCTCGGCGTGCCGTCGGAAGAGGCCGAGGCCATGAAGGTCGCGTACTCCGATGGCGACGCCAACGCCGACGTCGGCCGCGTGCTGCAGCAGACCGCGCAGCAGATGGCGGGCGAGTTCCAGAAGTCCATCGACTTCTTCCTCGCGTCGCACCCCGATGCCAACGTCCAGAAGATCTACCTCTCCGGCGGCACCGCGCGGGTCCCTGCGCTGCTGTCGGCGATCGAGGCGCGAGCGCGCGTCGGCGTCGAGATCATGGAGCCGTTCAAGAGCGCGTCCGCGCCCGCGCACCTCGACCCCGCGTTCCTGCGCAACCACGGCGCGCAGGCCGCAGCGTCGCTCGGTCTCGCGCTCCGCTCGGCTGGAGACAAGTTCGAATGATCAGGATCAACCTCCTCCCGGTCAAGGCGGCCAAGCGCCGCGCAGACGGGCAGCGCCAGCTCCTCATCGGTGCCGCGGTCATCACGGTCACCGTGGTGAGCATCATCATGTTCCACTCCGCGACATCGTCCCGCATCGAACAGGAGCAGGCGCAGAACACGCAGCTCGAGCAGTCGATCGCGAAGCTGAAGGCCGAGCTCGGTGACTACGACCGCGTGAAGGCCGATCGCGAGGAGCTGCTCAAGCAGCGCGACGCGATCAAGAAGCTGCAGGCCAACCGCTCGGGGCCCGTATACCTGATGCGCGAGCTGTCCGACATCCTCACCGCGGGCAAGGGCCCGACCGTGAACAAGGCCCTGTACGAGCAGACGATGAAGACGGACCCGAACGCGGGCTTCAACCCCAACTGGGATCCGCGTCGCGTGTGGCTCATGGACTACCGCGAGCTGGCGCACGCCGTGACCATCAAGGGCGCAGCCAAGAGCGACGAGGATGTCGCCGAGTTCTCGAAGCGGCTCAAGCAGTCCGCGTTCTTCTCGGACGTGTACTGGCAGCAGACCCAGCCACAGTTCGACACGAAGCTGAACATCGCCTACGTGACCTTCGATGTGACGTGCAAGGTGAACTACTAATGCAACAGCTATTCGACAAGCTGGCAGCGACGCCGCTCGCCGCGAAGATCGGGGCGCTCGCCGCCGTGGTCGTGCTGCTCGCAGGCGGCTACTGGTACTTCTTCTACTCGGACCTCGTCGAGCAGGAGGCGCAGATCCAGCGCCGCACCGGCGAGCTGCAGGCGGAGAAGGAGCAGTACGAGAAGCGCAAGGCGGAGTACCTCGCCTTCGTGAACGAGAAGAAGCAGCTGCTCGAGGAGCAGAAGGAGTTGCTACAGGCGCTGCCGAAGGGCGACGACATCGAGCAGTTCATCGAGAGCGTCCAGGCGCAGGTCGAGCTCGCGGGCCTGCTCAAGGTCTCGTCGCAGCGCGAGGCCGCGCAGCCGCTCGACCTCTACACGAAGATCCCGGTCCGCATGACGGCGGTCGGCTCGTATCACCAGATCAACCAGTTCTTCAAATCGATCGGGGACCTGAAGCGCATCGTCAACATCGAGGACCTCGAGCTGGAGCCGTCGCCCACCGACGCGAAAGATCCCGACAAGACGCCGCTCAAGGCGAGCTTCATGGCCACGACGTTTCAGTACAAAGAGAAGTTGGGTGGCGCCAAAAAGACGAGCACCACCATCACGGCGGGAGGCAAGTGATGCGCGCATCCATCTTCGTATCGGGTGCGATCGCGGGGCTCGCACTCCTCGGCGCCTGCTCTGACCCCCCACCTCCGGCGGCGGCGCCGGCGCCTCCCGCGGCTCCGAAGCCTGCCGCGGCGCGGAAGGTCTCGGCAGTCGCGCCCGTGCAGGAGTCGGCGTTGCAGGAAGCGCGCAAGCGTCAGCTCACCAAGGACGACTTCACGGAGTCGGACGCCAACCGCGATCCGTTCCGGTCGTTCCTCAAGTCCTTCATCGTCGTGCAGCCGGCGAACCGGGCGCACCCGATCTTGCTCGAGCGCTACTCCATCGAGGAGCTGAAGCTGGCGGGCATCATCACGGGTGAGCTGCAGCCTCGCGCCATGTTCATCGACCCGTCGGGTCAAGGCGTGACGGTCGTGCGAGGCAACCACATCTCGAAGGTGGACGCGATCGTCACGCGCGTCGCCTCCGACCGCGTGTACCTCCACATCGAGGAGGCGCAGGCGAACGGGGCCGCGCCTCGAATCATCGAGCAACAGATCGAGCTGCACGCCGGGGAGCTGAACGGTCCATGATCAACAAGGAGCACTGGATGAGAGCGTCAACCGCCTGCGCGCGGACTGCAGGACAGGCGATCGGAGCGCTGCTCGTCGTCGCTGCTGTGTCCGGTACCGCGCGCGCCGACAACGTCGTTGGTCGTGTCGAGGCGCACGCGGAGGGTGAGAAGACGGTCGTGGTCATCCACGGCACGGCGACTCCGAGCTTCACCGCGTACCGGCTCGAGAAGCCGGCGCGCCTCGTCGTCGATCTCGCCAACGGCAAGCTCGCGGACTCGGCGAAGGACAGCCTCGTCGACGTCGACAGCTGGGCGGTGAGCCAGATCTCGACCTCGCAGTACCACAGCGAATCGGGCAAGACCGCCCGCGTGATGATCGGGCTCAAGCGTGGCTGCACGTACGACGCAAAGCCCAAGGGCAACGACCTCTGGGTCATGGTCACCACGACCGACCCGATGCCGCAGAACGCGGCCGTCGCGGATCTGTCTGCTGCCAACGCGGCCTCTGCGAACGCCCGTGCTGCGGCAACGCAGGCTCGTGAGGCCACCGTGCAGGCGGAGTCGCGCCGCACCGCGGTGCTCGCGCAGCTCGCCGACGAGGAGAAGCGTCTCCTTTCGCTGCGCGATGCGCGCGCCGAAGAGGAGCGTCGCGAGAAGAAGCAGGGCGACGCGCAGAAGGCCGAGCTCGAGGCCACGCGCCACGCCGAGGCTGCCCGCGCCGACGCCGACACCGCGAAGGCGCGCGCCGTCGCGGCTCGCGCCGAGCTCGAGCGCCTCCAGATCACCCGCGCTGCCGAAGAGCAGAAGATCGCCGAGCTCTCGCGTCGCGCCGCAGCCGGTGGTGCCGCCGAGCAGCAGCAGCTCGCCCAGCTCCGCGCCGCTGCCGACCACGAGCAGGCCCGTCTCGCTGCCCTGAAGATCGAGGCCGAGAAGCTCGCCCGGACCCGCACCGCCGAGCTCCGCCGTATCGACGAGGCGCAGGCGTCTGCTCGCGCGGCCGCCGAGAAGCGGGAGAAGGCGCTCGACGACGCACGCATCATCGCCGACCGTCGCGCCCAGGAAGCCACCTCGGCGCGTCTCGCCGAGGAGCGTCGGGCCCAGGCCCAGGCCGACGAGGCCTCGCGTCTCGCCATCGCCTCGCAGAAGCTCGCATCGAGCCAGGACAAGCAGAAGAACGCCGAGCAGGCCGCGCAGCGCATGGCAGCCCAGGCCCGCGCCGACGAGGCTCGCGTCAAGCAGCTCCGCGCCGAAGCCGATCGCATCACCGACGTCGCCAGGGTCGCTCGCGCGCAGGTCGAGGCCGCACGGGTCGAGACGCAGCAGCTCGTCGAGACGCAGACCCGCGAGCGCGCACGCCTCGAGTCGTCGCGCACGGAGGCCAAGCGCCTCGCCGATCAGCGTCAGCTCGAGATGGAGCGCGCCGCACACGCCACCGCGATGGTGTCGGGTCAGCGCGTGAAGATGGAAGCCGCGGAGCAGGAGGCCAAGCGTTTCGCGGAGGTCCGTCAGAAGGAGAGCGTGCGTCTCGACGCGATCCGCAAGTCGGCCGAGGACGCTGTCACGCAGCGCGCCGAGGAGCTCCGCAAGATCGACGACGCGCGCACCGCGCAGAAGGCCACCGTCCTGGCCCACGAGCGCGAGCTCGCGTCGCTGTCGCAGCGTCGGGATCGCGAGCTGAAGTCGCTCGCCGAGGCCCGCGCCGGTGAAGAGGCCAAGATCGCCGCCACCCGCGACGAGCTCCGCCGCACCAAGGGCGAGCTCGAAGCGATCGAGCAGAGGCGGAGCAGCGTCGCGGACAGCGCACGCGCCGAGCTCGCGGCGCTCGAGAGCCAGCGCAACGCCCAGAAGGAAGAGGTCGCTCGCACCCGCGCCGAGGTCGAGGCGCGTCACGCGGAGCAGGCTCGGCTCGATGGCAAGATCGCCACGGCACGCGCCGAGCTGGACCACGCCGAGAAGCAGGCCAAGCTCGCCGCCGTCGTCACGCCGATGCCCGTTGCCGCGATGACGCCGCACACGAAGGAGCTGGCTCGCGCGGGCGTTCCGTTCACCTCCAAGATCGCCGACGTCCGCTTCACGGACGATGTCGACTCGCACCGTATCGTCATCGACATGCAGGGCGAGCCCGAGTGGCGCACGATGCCGTCGCAGAAGGGCGAGCTCACGCTCAGCCTCAAGGGCGCCGAGCTGCCGCGTCGCCTCGAGCGCACGCTCGATACCGCCGCCTACAGAGGCCCGGTCCGCTCGGTGTCCACGTACGGCGACCCGTCGGAGCCTGGCTCGGTCCGCATCGTCGTGACGCTGGATCCGGCGCACAAGGGTGGCGAGCCGCGCATCACCAAGGAGGGCAACCGCCTCGTTTGGGAGTTCCCGCGCGAGGCCCGCTCGCAGTCCATCGCGCCGCTGCGGGTCGGTGGCTACGGCGCCTCGATCCCGCTCGCGATCTCGACCAACGCCACGAGCCTGCCGCAGCCGGGCACGAGCCATCGTCGGTCCAGCTACAGCGGTCGTCGCATCGACCTCGACTTCAAGGACTTCGACATCCACAACATCCTGCGCATGATCTCCGACGTCGGTCAGGTGAACATCATCACCTCCGACGACGTGAAGGGCTCCATCACGATCCGCATGCGTGACGTGCCGTGGGATCAGGCGCTCGACGTCATCCTCAAGGCCAAGAGCCTCGGCATGCAGCGCGAGGGCAACCTCATCCGCGTCGCGCCGCTCGCCGTCCTCGAGAAGGAGCTGGAGGCCGATCTCGCGCGGGCCAAGGCGTCCATCGAGCTCAAGCCGCTCGACACGCGCCTCATCCCGCTCAGCTACGCGCAGGGCGACAAGATGCTGCCGCGCGTCGCCGAGCTGCTCTCCTCGCGCGGCAAGGTGTCCGTCGACGAGCGTACGAATATGCTGATCGTCTCCGACGTCGCGTCGAACATCGCGCTCGCCGAGGACCTCATCCGCAACCTCGACACGCAGACCCCGCAGGTGCTCATCGAGGCCCGCATCGTCGAGGCGAGCCAGAACTTCACCCGCCAGGTCGGCATCCAGTGGGGTGGCAACACGCTCAACTCCGCATCCACCGGCAACCCGACGGGCCTGTCGTTCCCGTCGACGGTCGGGGTCGCCGGGCAGTCCGTCGATCCGGGCACGCCCGCGTCCTCGGCGTCGGCGCTCAACCCGAACTACGTCGTCAACCTGCCTGCGGCGACGAGCTCCGGCTCCGGTGGTGCGCTCGGCATCGCGCTCGGCTCGCTGTCCGGTGCGTACAACATCAACCTGCGCCTCTCGGCCCTCGAGTCGACCGGCCAGGTGCGCATCGTGTCGTCACCGAAGATCACCACGCTCGACAACGTCGAGGCGAGCATCGAGCAGGGCACCGCGATCCCCATCTCCGTCGTCAGCGCCGCCGGCACCAACACGATCTTCGTCGACGCCAAGCTGAACCTCACGGTCAAGCCGCACGTCACCAACGAGGGCTCGATCGCCATGAGCGTCGCGGTCACCCGCAACGAGCCCGACTTCGGGCGCCTCGGTGCTCGCGGTGACCCGACGATCCTCAAGCGTCAGGCGAAGACGGAGATGCTCGTTCGCGATGGAGACACCGCGGTCATCGGCGGCATCTACACCCGCAACTCCGGCACCGCGTACCAGAAGCTCCCCTGGGTTGCCGACATCCCGATCCTCGGCTGGCTCTTCAAGACCCGCCGCGAGAACGACGATCGCACGGAGCTCCTCATCTTCATCACGCCGCGCGTCGTGAATCGCCAGATGGTCGCCCGGTAGCATGCGGCTCCGGCTGCAGACCTCCGGGGAGTCGCACGGCCCGGCGCTGTGCGGCATCCTCGACGGACTGCCTCACGGCGTCCCGCTCGACAAGGCCCTCATCGATGCCGACCTCACCCGCCGCCAGGGTGGCTACGGGCGAGGCGGCCGGATGAAGATCGAGCGCGACCAGGTGGAGGTGCTCGCCGGCGTTCGAGGCGGGCTCACCATCGGCGCACCGCTCGCCTTCGTCATCCGCAACCTCGACCACGACGCCTGGACCGACACCATGTCGCCGTTCGGGCCCAACCCCTCCGCCAGGGCGCTCACCCGCCCTCGTCCGGGGCACGCCGATCTCGCCGGCGCGCTGCGCTTCGAGATCACCGACGCGCGCGACGTGCTCGAGCGCGCGTCCGCTCGCAGCACGGCGATCCGCGTCGCTGCCGGGGCCATGTGTAAGGCGCTGCTCAGGCAATGTGGCATCGAGCTCGCGTGCCACGTCACGACGATCGGGGACGTCGATGCACCGTCGGCGACGTTTGCGAGCGCCGCCGAGCTGCGCGCGCTCGCCGAGTCGAGCGACGTACGCTGCGCGGATCCGGCCACGACGCTTCGCATGATCGCGGCGATCAAGGCCGCGCAGAAGGAGGGCGACTCGCTGGGCGGCATCGGCGAGGTCGTGGTGTGGGGCGTGCCACCCGGCCTCGGCAGCCACGCAGAGTGGGATGCGCGCCTCGACGGCAGGCTCGCGCAGGCGCTCTCGTCCATCCAGTCCGTGAAGGCCGTCGAGGTAGGGCTCGGCATGGAGTCTGCGCGACGTCGTGGCTCGCAGGTCCACGACCCGATCACGCACGAGAACGGTCGCTACGCTCGCCCCACGAACCACGCGGGCGGCATCGAGGGCGGCATCACCAACGGTGAGCCCATCGTCGTGCGCGCCGCCTTCAAGCCGATCCCCACGCTCGCGCGAGCGCTTGCATCGGTGGATCTCGTGTCCAAGGAAGTGTTCTCCGCGCAGAAGGAGCGCACCGACTCGTGCGCCGTGCCCGCGGGTGCCGTCATCGCCGAGGCTGCGGTGGCCTACGTCGTCGCCGACGCCTTGCTCGACAAGACCGGCGGCGACTCGCTCGCCGAGGTCCTCCGCAACCTCGCTGCACACCTCGATGCCATTGCACGGCTCTGACCCCATCTACCTCGTCGGCATGATGGGGGCCGGCAAGACCGTGGTGGGGACCGCGCTCGCGGTCGCGCTCGGCAGGCACTTCGTCGATCTCGATCGCGCACTCGAGCACAGGAGCGGCATGAGCATCGCGGCGCTGTTCGCGGCCGAGGGCGAGCACGCGTTCCGCGATCGCGAGGCGCGCTTGCTCGTCGAGCTCGATGCAAAGGACACGGTCGTCGCGACCGGCGGGGGCGTGGTCACGCGCCCCGAGAACATCGAGCTGTTGCTCGCGCGCGGACGCGTCGTGTACCTGCGCTGCAAGCCGACCACCATCCTGTCGAGGCTCGGCAAGCAGAAGAACGGGCTCGCGTCGCGTCCGCTGCTACGCGCTGCCGCCGACGCGGCGGATGCGCTCGGCTCCCTGTGGGAGCAGCGTCGCGCGGCGTACGAGCGCGCGCACCACGTGATCGATACCGACTCGCACACGCCCGACGCGATCGTGGAGTTGATCGTGCAGGCGATCTCCCCGTGACCGACGACCGTGCCTGCATCGCCGTGCCCATGCCGGCCTCCGAGGGCGGACCGTACGACGCCGTCGTGTATCTCGGGTCCGACGGCCAGGACGTGCTGCGTGCCGAGCTGGAGGCGCGCTTCTCCGGCCGCAAGCTCGTCGTCGTGTGCGATCCCGGCGCCGCGCGCGCACCCGAGTGGGCCGCGACGCTGCGCGCGCCGCTCGTGATGAGCGAGGCCGGAGAGCCGGCGAAGAAGCTGTCGGCCATCGAGGCGCTCGCGTCGCAGCTCGTCGCGCACGGCGTGGATCGCGACACGGTGCTCGTCGCGATCGGCGGCGGTGCCGTCGGAGACTCGGCGGGCTTCGTGGCCTCGACGCTGCTGCGCGGCATCGACTACGTGCAGGTCCCGACGACGCTCCTTGCGATGGTCGACTCGTCCATCGGCGGCAAGACCGCGGTGAACCTGCCCGCGGCCAAGAACCTGCTCGGCGCGTTTCATCAGCCGCGCTTCGTGTTCGCGGATCTGTGCTGGATGGAGACGCTGCCCGCGCGCGATCGTGCGGCGGGGCTGGGCGAGGTGCTCAAGCACGCGCTGCTCGGCGGTGAAGAGGCGCTCCATGCGGTCGAGCGCGACGCGGAGGCGCTGGCGACGGGGCCCATCGAGGGGCTCTTCGACGTGGTGGTGCAGGCGGTGACCTACAAGGCGAGCGTCGTCGCCGCAGATCCGCGCGAGCGCGGTACGCAGCGCATCACGCTCAACCTCGGGCACACGGTCGGCCACGCGCTCGAGCGGGCGTCGCACGAGCGTGGGGCTCCGCTACGGCACGGCGAGGCGGTCGCGCTCGGGCTCCTTGCGGAGGCGCAGCTCGGTCGCGCGCTCGGGCACTGGCAAGAGGGTCCGGCGCGGCTCGCGGCCGTGCTGCCACGGCTGGGTATCTCACACGCGCTCACCTCGACGCTGGCGAGCTTTTCGGATGAAGTGATGATGACGGCGCTGCTGGCCGACAAGAAGAGGGCAGGGGGCGCGCTGCGCTTCGTGCTCCTCGATGCGCCCGGTCGTCCGGTGATCGTCGAGCTCGACGGTGTCGTGGCCGTCGAAATGTTGCGGGTGCAAAATGCAGCGGATACCGTCAAGCACGGTGGAGGAAGCAGATGAGCTTTCGTAGGGGTTGTGCGTTCGCGCTGATCGCGATCGGTAGTGCGTTCACGAGTGGTTGCGCCGCAAACGATATCTCCGTCACCATCGACCGGTTCGTGGAGGCCACGGGGATGGCGGGCAA
>JBDTCO010000203.1:0-16746 GCA_039923495.1 Polyangia bacterium | reverse complement strand
TCGTAGGTGATGGAGGTCGGGACGGCCTCGTCCTCGTAGCGTACGAGCTCGGCCGTGGAGATGCCCGACAGCCGCGCGACCTGGTCGAGGCTCACCCCGATCTGCTTCCGCCTGCGCGCGAACACGCGGAGCAAGGTGGGCGTGAGGCGGCGGTCGGTGCCCGGCGAGCGCTGCGCCTGGTCGCGCACCGGATCATCGAGCAGCTCATCCTCGCCTCCCCTGATGGCAAGGTCGAGGTGCATCGGCATGCCGCGGTTCGTCTCCTCCGGCTCGAAGTTCAGCGTCTCATCGCCGGTCGGCACGACGGTCGCCATCTCGGAGCGGCTGTGGAGGCTCGAAGGGGCAGCGCGTGGGGACGGAGGTGTCTTGCGTTTCTTCGACAAGGAGCACCCACGTTCGGATAACGCCCCGCTGTCGTCAAGCCGACCCAACGCACGCTTCACCCACCTGCCTCGGCACCGTCGATGACCACGCGAAAAACCTGCGCATATCCGTCGTCCACTTCGATTGACAGGGGTGGGGGCGCTCTCTATATTTCCGCGCGATGTCCGTCGACTACTCACCCGTACTGGTCACGATCCTCTTCTCCATCGCCTTCGCCTTCGTGTTCTACGCGCTGTCGACGCTGATGGGCCCGAAGCACGAGACGGCGGAGAAGCTCCAGCCGTTCGAGTGCGGCTCGGAGCCCATTGGATCTCCTCGCGTCCGCTTCTCGGTGAAGTTCTACCAGGTCGCGATCCTGTTCCTCGTCTTCGATATCGAAGCGGCGTTCATGTACCCGTGGTCCATCCTGTATCGAAAGCTCTCGTGCGCCGGTACCTACGCGGCGGGCGTCTGCACGGGTGGCATCACGTTCTTCGGCTTCGGCGAGATGGTTGTCTTCCTCACCGTGCTGGTGGTGGCGCTCGCGTATTGCTGGCGCAAAAAAGCCATCGGTTGGGGGTAAACGAAAAATGGGCCTCGAATTTTATACTTCCCGCGTCGGTGACGCGATCAACTGGGCGCGCAAGTATTCGCTGTTCCAGTATCCCTTCGTCACGGCCTGCTGCGGCATGGAGTTCATGGCGCTGTGGGGTCCGAAGTACGACGTCGCGCGCTTCGGCGCCGAGTTCCCGCGCTTCTCTCCGCGCCAGGCCGATCTGCTCATGATCGTCGGCACCATCACGGAGCGTCAGGCCCCGGTGCTCAAGCGCATCTACGACCAGATGACCGAGCCCAAGTGGGCGGTCGCGTTCGGCGTGTGCGCGTCGACGGGGGGCTTCTACCAGAACTACTCCACGACGCCCGGCGCCGATCAGATCATCCCGATCGATGTCTACATCCCGGGTTGCCCGCCGCGCCCCGAGCAGGTGCTCGACGGCCTCATGATGTTGCAGGACAAGATCCAGGACAAGCGCGGCTACGTGCAGAAGCGCCTGTACCGGGACCACCTCGCAGCGACTGGCCAGACGGCACCGGACCTCTCCGCCGCCGAGGCCGCATCGCAGAAGATCAAGGTCGTGCGCTGACATGTCCCAGCGACTTCTCGATCGCGCCCACGCCGTCTTCGGCCCGCGCATCGTCTCGAGCCATGCCTTCCACGGCGACGAGACCATCGTCGTCGAGGGCACCGACATCCACGACGTGCTCTCGACGCTGAGGGCCGACGCCGAGGCCAAGCTCGACTTCCTCGTCGATCTCACGGCCGTCGATCACTACGGACGCGAGCCCCGCTTCGAGGTCGTCTATCACCTGCGCTCGATGGCCACGGGCGAGCGCCTGCGCGTGAAGGCCGAGGTGCCCGACACCGACGACGGCACCGAACCCTCCATCGCCACCATCTGCGATCTGTGGAAGTGCGCAGACTGGATGGAGCGCGAGGTGTTCGACATGTTCGGCATCAAGTTCACGGGCCATCCCGACCTGCGCCGCATCCTCTTGTACGAGGAGTTCATCGGCTATCCGCTGCGCAAGGACTACCCCAAAGAGAAGCGCCAGCCCCTCGTCCGGCGCGATCCGAACACGTAAGGACGACCGATGTCCGACTCACACTCCAGCTCCGCACCGTCTGTTCCTGGTGGTAACGAGCCCCGCAAGATGGTCATCGGTCTGTCCACGGCCGAGGACTACGACGCGCGCCGTCAGGCCGCGGTCCTCGGCAACGAGGACGATGACGACGAGATGCCCACCGAGCCGATGGAGCTCAACATGGGCCCGTCGCATCCGTCGACGCACGGTACGGTCCGCATCGTGCTCACCGTCGAGGGCGAGACCGTCACCGACGCCGACGTACAGATCGGCTACCTGCACCGCGCCTTCGAGAAGGAGTCGGAGCACGCGACCTACACGCAGGTGTTCCCGTACACGGATCGCCTGAACTACGTCTCGCCGATGCTCAACAACGTCGGCTACGCACTCGCCGTCGAGAAGCTGCTCGGCATCGTCGACGACGTCCCCGAACGTGCTCAGTACATCCGCGTCATCGTTGGTGAGCTCGCGCGCATCGCAGATCACCTGACCGCCACCGCCGCTGGCTCGATGGAGCTCGGCGCGATGACGATCTACTTCTACGCCATCAAGGCGCGCGAGTGGATCTGGGAGATCCTCGAGGAGATCTCGGGCGCACGCATGACGCACAGCTACGTGCGTGTCGGTGGTGTCGCGTACGATCTGCACCCGGACATCCCGTCGAAGATCCGCACGCTCATGCCGAAGATCCAGATGGCGCTCCACGACGTGAAGGAGCTGCTGTTCGAGAACCGCATCTTCCGCGATCGGATGGACGGCATCGGCGTCTTCTCTCAGGAGCAGGCGCTGTCCTACGGCTGGACCGGCGTGTCGCTGCGCTCCACCGGCGTGCCCTATGACGTCCGCAAGGATCATCCGTACCTGGTCTACGACCGCTTCGACTTCTCGGTCCCCGTCGGGACCACGGGCGACAACTTCGATCGCTTCATCCTGCGCATCGAGGAGATCACGCAGTCGATGCGGATCCTCAACCAGGCCTTCGACCAGATGCCGGAAGGTCCGGTCGTCGTCGACGATCCGCGCATCATCCTTCCGCCGAAGCAGGCCGTCTACAACACCATCGAGTCGATGATCGCGCACTTCAAGATCATCGTCGACGGGGTCAAGGTCCCGCCCGGCGAGATCTACTCGTACACCGAGGCTGGCAACGGTGAGCTCGGCTTCTACATCGTCTCCGACGGCACGGGCCGTCCGTACCGCCTGCGCTGCCGCCCCCCGTGCTTCATGATCACCTCCGCGCTGCGCGAGATGATCGTCGGCCACGGCATCGCCGACATCGTTCCGACCTTCGACATGATGAACATGATCGGCGGCGAGTGCGACCGATGATGATTTTCACGACTGAGAGCCGCTGATCACAATGTCCGATACGACTCCGCTCAAGCCCGAGACCTCGGGACCCGCAGCACCTCCGGCGGCCGCGCCGACCACCGATGTCACGCTGAAGATCGACGGTAAGTCCGTCACGGTGCCGAAGGGCACGAACGTGCTCGAGGCCGCCAAGGTCGCGGGCATCGAGATCAGTTACTTCTGCTACCACCCGGGCCTGTCGTCGCCGGCGGTGTGCCGCCAGTGCCTCGTCGGTGTCAAGGGCCAGCCCAAGCTCGTGCCGAGCTGCTACACGCCGGTCGCACCCGACATGGAGGTCACCACCGACTCCGACCAGGTGCTCACCGCCCGTCAGCAGATGCTCGAGTTCACGCTCGTCAACCACCCGGTCGACTGCCCCATCTGCGACAAGTCGGGCGAGTGCTCGCTGCAGAAGCAGTTCGACGACTGGGACGGCGGCGCATCGCGCACCGACGTGCCGAAGCGCGAGAAGCCCAAGCACGTCGATCTCGGGCCGACGATCGTGCTCGACGCCGAGCGCTGCATCCTGTGCACGCGCTGCATCCGCGTCTGCGACGAGATCGCGCACAGCCACCAGCTCACGATGAGCATCCGCGGCGACCGCCAGCAGATCTCGACAGCGCCCGGGCAAACGCTCGACAACCCCTACTCGCTCAACACGGTCGACGTCTGCCCCGTCGGTGCGCTCACAGCGAAGGACTTCCGCTTCACGATGCGCGCGTGGGAGCTCGAGAAGGTCGACTCCGTGTGCCCCGGTTGCGCGACGGGCTGCAACACCGAGGTCCACTTCTCGAAGGGCCGCATCTACCGCCTGATTCCGCGCGAGAACCTCGCCGTCAACAAGTACTGGATGTGCGACGAGGGCCGCTTCACATACCACGCCGTGCGGAAGGATCGGCACGCGATCGCCACCCTGCGTGGTGAGCCAGCAGCCGTCGACAAGGCGCTGGCCGCCGCGTCCGATCGCCTCGCGGCCGTGCTGCAGAGCGCGGGTCCGGGCGTCGTCGGTGTCGTGCTCAACGCGCAGGCCACCAACGAGGACAACTACGCGCTCGCGAAGCTCGCGACCGCGCTCGGGATCGAGCGCTTCTACCTCGCCGGTCGCGCGCCGCGCCCCGAGCGGCAGGACGACATCCTCATGCACGCCGACGTGAACCCGAACACCACGGGGGCACGCGCCATCGTCGAGGCGCTCGCGCCCGGCAAGGCCAAGGGTGGAGCGCAGCTCGGCTCGGACATCCTCTCCGGGTCGATCAAGGCCATCATCGCGCTCGACGACACGCTCGAGCTCGACGACGACACGCGCGCCGCCTACGGTCGCCTCGACCTGCTCGTCACGCTCACGTCCTACACGACGGGCCTCACCGAGCACTCGCACGTCGCGCTGCCCATCCCTTTGTGGGCAGAGGTCGACGGCACCTTCACGAACGTGAAGGGCCTGGTGCAGCGCGTGCGCAAGGCCCTCGAGCCCGCCGGCGACTCGCGTCCCGCCTGGGAGATGCTCCGCGAGCTCGGCAAGCGGCTCAACGCCGCGCTGCCGTTTCCGACGGTGAAGATGCTCTTCAAGGACATGACGGCCACCGTGCCGGCGTTCACGGGCGCGCAGTTCGGCCGCGACTCCCTTCCGGTGCTGCTCCGCTTCGCGGGCTCGCGAGGTTAACGGATCATGGACAAGCTCAAGAACAGCCCCGAAAATCAGAACGCATTCGTCAACATCGGGATGCTCATCCTCATCCCGATCATGGCCGTCGCGGGGATCGCGGCGGTCTTCGTGGTCACGCTCGGCTGGGTGCTCCCTGGCCTCGCGACGGGCGACTTCCAATTCTTCGACTTCTTCTCCTGGCACTTCGCCTGGGACAACCCCTGGATCATGTCCGAGTGGTTCCAGGGCCTGATCAAGTTCGTGCTTTTGCTGATGGTCGTCGTGATGCCATTCGCGTCGCTGCTCACGTGGGCCGAGCGTCGCGAGTCCGCGATGATGCAGGACCGCGTGGGTCCCAACCGCGCCGCCATCCTCGGCTTCAAGGCGTGGGGCATCTTCCACTTCATGGCAGACGCCGTGAAGATGATCTTCAAGGAGGACTTCGTCCCCGCGAAGGCGAACAAGTTCCTCTTCTCGCTCGCGCCGTTCCTCGCGATAGTCCCCGTCTTCGTCGTCTTCGCCATCGTGCCGTTCGGCTCCGACATCTGCGTCGGGCACCTCTTCGAGTCGGTCCCCGACGCTGCCGTCTGCACCACGCGCGTGACGATGCAGGTCGCTCGTCTCGACGTCGGCCTGCTCTTCTACTTCGCCATCGCGTCCCTCGCCGTCTACGGCACCACGCTCGCCGGCTGGGCGTCCTACAACAAGTGGTCGCTCCTCGGCGGCATGCGCGCCTCGTCGCAGATGATGTCGTACGAGGTCACCATGGGCATGGCGATCCTCGGCTCGTTCCTCGTGTACGGCTCGCTCGAGCCCTACGCGATGGCGCTGTACCAGGGCGCCAACCCGTTGCACTGGGGCATCGTCACGCAGCCACTCGGTGCGGTGCTCTTCTTCGTCGCGGCCATCGCCGAGTCGAAGCGCGCGCCCTTCGATCTTCCCGAAGGCGAGGCCGAGGTCGTCGGCTACTTCGTCGAGTACTCGGGCATGCGGTTCGGCGTCTTCTTCCTCGCCGAGTTCATCGAGGTCATCTTCGCCGGCGCCATGATGACGGCCGTCTTCTTCGGCGGCTTCAACGTGCCGTTCCTCGAGTCGGCCGGCTTCAACTTCGGTGGCCACGCGCTCGCGCTGCCGCACATCGTCGTCCTGCTCATCCAGACGACGTTCTGGACCTGGAAGATCGTCTTCTTCTGCTGGCTGCAGCTCATGATCCGCTGGACGTACCCGCGCTTCCGTCCCGACCAGCTCATGAACCTCGGCTGGAAGCAGATGCTGCCCGCCTCCATCGCCAACATCCTCATCACCGCCGCCGTCGTCCTCGCCATGCAGGCGAGCGCGTCGGGGCAGTAGGCCCCCCATGAGCATCGCGCAGGAAAAGACGATCCCGTTCGCCTGGAAGAAGCGCACGTCCAAGGCGGATGTCATTCCGGTGCACCGTGCCAGGGGCTTCGGTCAGCAGGCGTTCATCCCGGCGATCGTGAAGGGCATGGCCGTCTCGCTCCGCCACTTCTTCGACAACGTCGCGACCCGCAAGGACGTCGCCACCATCGAGTACCCCGAGGAGCAGCCGCACAAGCCCGAGCGCTACCGCGGCCTGCACCGCCTCATGCACCGCGAGGACGGCGCGGTCCGCTGCGTCGCCTGCCAGTGCTGCTCCACCGCGTGCCCCGCACACTGCATCACCATCGTCGCCGAGGACACGGGCAACTCGAACGAGAAGCGCCCCGCCATCTTCGAGATCGACGAACTGCGCTGCGTCGTGTGCGGGCTCTGCGTCGAGGCCTGCCCCTGCGACGCCATCCGCATGGACGGCGGCATCCACGCGCCGCCGGTCGAGCGCCGCGTCGACTCCATCCTCGGCAAGACCGACCTGCTCAAGCGCGGCACGCTGTCCGCCGCGATCCAGGGCGGCAACAGCTCTGACGAGTGGCGCGATCAGCCGCTCCGCCCGAACGCGGACAAGCTTCCCTCCGACCAGTAGTTCCTCACGAAGAGGAAGAACCTCGCGGTATGTGCGTAGCTATGCGCATGCGCACACTGCTCATGACCATGATGGTGCCGCTGTTCCTCGCCAGCGCTGCACAAGCCGTGAGCACGCGGCACATCGTCGTCGAGTCCAGCCTCGAGCCGCTCGGAGAGATCCGCTTCGAGGGCGGTAGCGCGCGGCTCACCGCCGACTCGCAGCGCCAGCTCGGGTTCGCCGCGCAGAGCATCGTCGACAATCCCCAGCTCGAGCGTATCGAGGTCAAGGCCGCGCGGCTGGGCTTGCCCGCGAAGCTCGCCCAGCAGCGAGCTGAGTCCGTACGCACCTACCTGCACGATCACGGCGTCGACGAAGCCAGGCTGTCCACGCGCGTCGTGCCCGGCGCCGACAACAGCGTCGAATTGATTCTGCTCTAGCGGAGCTGCACGACCGCGACGCCGTCCGTCGCGAGGTGCAGCGTCGCGAGGGAGAGCGTGGTCTTCTGCTCGCCCGCGAGGACCAGTCGCGCCGCGCTCGGCAGCTCGTGATCGACAGGCGCACCTAGGTTGGCCACGACGATGTAGCTCCCGCGCCTGACGATGATGAGGGCGTCCTTCGCGGTGGCCGCGATGGAGTGACGCGCGCCGTCGCGGATCTCGGGCTCGGCGTGGCGCAGCGCGATGAGCTGGCGGTGCCAGGCGAGCATGTCGGCGTGCTGACCGGTGCTGGCCTCGTCCCAGCGCAGCTTCGAGCGCAGGAACGTGTCCTCGTGCTGCGGATCGGGGATGTCCTCGGCCTTCCAGCCGAAGTGCAGGAACTCGCGCTGACGTCCGTTGCGCGTCGCGTCGGCGATGTAGTCGTCGCGGTGATCCGTGAAGAACTGGAACGGCGTGGACGCGCCCCACTCCTCGCCGGCGAACAGCATCGGCACGAACGGCGACGTCAGCAGCAGCGCCGCGGCGATGCGCTGGCGACCGACGGAGACGAGCTGGCTGAGTCGATCTCCCTTCGCACGGTTGCCGACCTGATCGTGCGTCTGCGTGTAGCAGACGAGGCGTGAGAGCAGCACCGTCTCGGGCAGCGGCACGCCATGGCGACGATCGCGCGCCTCGGAGCGCTGGCCTGTGTAGAGGAAGCCTTCCTCGAGCGCGCGGGCCACGCAGGCCCACGGCGAAGCGCCGTCGTCGGGTGCGAAGTCCTTGTAGTAGCCCTCCTTTTCGCCCGTGAGCACGACGTGCAGCGCGTGGTGGAAGTCGTCGCACCACTGCGCGTCCATGCCGGTGCCGCCCCGATCGGCAGGGAGCACGACGCGTGGATCGTTGAGGTCACTCTCTGCGATGAGACACAGCGGGCGACCGGTGACCTGGCCGAGGAGCGCGACCTCCTCGACCAGCTCCGCGAGGAACGTATGCGCCGACGTGTCGGAGATCGCATGGATGGCGTCGATGCGCAGGCCATCGCAGCCGTAGTCGCGCATCCACATGAGCGCGTTGTCGAGGAAGAAGCGGCGTACGTGATCGCTGCCACCACCGTCGAAGTTGAGCGCGGAGCCCCACGGCGTGTGGCGATCGGTACGGAAGTAGGGCCCGAGGCGATCGAGGTGGTTGCCGATGGGCCCGAGGTGGTTGTAGACGACGTCGAGCAACACCGCGAGGCCTCGCGCGTGGGCAGCGATGACGAAGCGCTGCAGCGCCGCTGGACCGCCGTACGCCCTCGTCGGCGCGAACAGCGCGGCGCCGTCGTAGCCCCAGTTGCGCTCACCTGACCATGTGCCGATCGGCATGATCTCGACATGTGTGATGCCGAGCGCGACGAGGCCGTCGAGCTTGTCGATGGCGGCGTCGAAAGTGCCGGCGCCCGTGAACGTCCCGATGTGCAGCTCGTAGACGATGCCGTCGTGCAGCGGGACCGGGCGGAAGCTGCCCACGTCGGTGTGGACCTCGACGAGCCGGCCGGGCCCCATGACCTCGTCGACGCAGGTCGCACGTGGATCGAGGATGCGATCCGTTCCCTCGAGCACGAGCATGTACGGCCCCGTGATGAGGCTCCGGTCGATCGTGAACGTGCCGTCCGCGGCACGCTGGGTGGAGATACGCCTCCCCTCCTCGATGAGCTCGATCTCGAGCACCTGCACACGCGGCGCCCACAACATCCATTCCGTCGTGCTCATGGTTCCTCCGTGCGGACGAGCAGCGCGACGGGCAGGCGCCCGAGGAGTCGCGGGATCTCCACGATGCCGCTCAGCTGCGGCCCATCGTCGACGAGCGCATCGCACCACGTGCCTTCGGGGAGGGCGAGCGTCGCATCGAACGCGCCACGCAAGGGGAAGCGGGTGGTGATGGCCACGATGCCGTGTGCGCCGTGCGTGCGCGTGAACGCGACGACTCGCGCTGCGTCAGGCCCTTCTGCTGCGAGCCCTCGATACGTCGACTCGGCACCGAACACGCCCGGGCTCCGCGCACGCACCGCGAGCGCGCGCTGCGTGACCCACATCTTCGAACGGCCCTCCGGGTCATCGCCGATGGGCAGCCGGAGCGAAGCCAGCAGCGCTGCGCGATGCGCGAAGTCGACGGGCCGTCGGTTGTCGGGATCGACGAGCTCGCGCGTCCACAGCTCGGAGCCCTGGTAGAAGTCGGGCACACCGGGGAGCGCGAGCTTGCACAGCGCCCAGCCGAGCATCACGACGCGCGACGCCGGGGTGATGCGCGCGACGTACGCATCGAGGAGGTCGCAGAGCACGCGGTCGGCCAGCAACGCATCGACGAACGTCTTGAGCCCCGCGTCGTACGCCTCGTCGGGCCGCACCCACGAGGTCTCCTGCTTGGCCTCACGCGACGCCTTCTCGACGTAGGCCTTCAGGCGATCGGCGTCCATCGGCCAGGCACCGACGAGCGTCTGCAGCATGAGCATCGTGAGGCTCTTCGATGGCGCACCGTTCGTACGGTGCTCGTCGACGCGCGCGAAGAAGCTGCGTGCCATGGACGCGAACGCCACGTGATCTTCGGCAATGAGGATCATGCGCGCGCGGACGTCCTCGCTGCGCTTCGTGTCGTGCGTCGATCCCGCGAGCATGCGCTGAGGCCACTCCAGCTGCGCCTGCACGTTCCACGCGTGGAACGTGTCGAGGTCGATGGAGAACGTGCTCGGCTCACCGCCCACGTCCTCGAGCGCGCAGAGCTTCGTGTCGCGATAAAAGGCGGTGTCCTCGACCCCCTTGGCGAACGCAGGCGCCGTGAGCTGCTGGAAGCGCTGCGCCAGCTCGCCCTCGAGCGAGCCCGTCAGCACCCCGAGCAGCGAGTCGCGCAGCGCGCCGAGGAGCGCGTCGTCGATCTCCGGGTGGTGCGCGCGTACGGTGTCGTACGCGGCCAGGATCACGATGCGATCGGCCTCGCGAGGCGCCTGCTCGCGACGCACGTACGAGCGATAGACCGGAAACGCAGCAACGAGCGCAGTCAGCGCCTCCGAGCAGTCGCGCCGCGAGAAGTCGCTGATGGCCGGGTGCCGATCGATGAGCTGACTGAAGAGGCTGGTGAGGCGCCGTACGTCGCTGCCGAGGAGGCTATCGAGCACCTCGACGCGCGCGGCCGCGGCGATCTCGTGGAACGTGCGCGTCTCGCCCGTGAGCTCGGCTGACAGCGCAGCGAGCGGCGCATCGCCGGCCGGGTCGACCCACACGTTCATGAGCTTGTGCATCAGCTCGTAGCCCGTGGTGCCCTGCACCGGCCACGGCGGGAGGTGCTCGGTACCGGCGAGGATCTTCTCGACGAAGATCGGCACGTTCGGCGCGAGGTTGCGCAGCCGTGCAAGGTACGCGTCCGGGTCTGCCACGCCATCGACGTGATCCACGCGCAGGCCGTCGATCGCGCGCTGGCGCACGAGCTGACCGATGAGCCGATGCGTGGCGTCGAACACGCGCGGATCCTCGGCGCGCAGGCCGACGAGCGTCGTCACGTCGAAGAAGCGGCGATAGTCGAGATCGCGCTCGGCTGCGCGCCAGTAGGCGAGGCGGTAGTTCTGTCGCTCCAGAAACGCCGCGAGCGCGTCGACATCGGCGTTGAGCCGCGCGATCGACGCGTCGATGCCCACCGCCACCGATGGATCGCGTGCGATGAGCTCCTCGAGCAGCTCGAAGAGCACGGTCTTGTCACGGTGGCGCCGCTCGATGCTGTCGATGTCGAGCGCCGTCGGCAGCGGCAGGTTCACGAAGCCATCGGCGATGAAGGCGAGGCGCTCGACACCGAGGTGCGAGCCCCACAGGATCTCTGCGATGGCCCGCGGCGCCACGGGAAAGCGATGCTCGTAGTAGCGCACGACGAAGCGCGCGCCCTCGCGAGCAAGCTGGATCTCCTTCTTGACGATGCAACGTCCGCGATGATCACCGAGCACCGGCAGGAGCACGAGGTTGCGCAGACGCTGCTCCGGCGGATCCCAGTCGACGTCGAACACGTATGCCGCTCGTGCAGACGGACCGTTCTCCTGCACGTCCCACCACCACGCATTTCGACGATCGGCGACGGACATGTGGTTGGGCACGATGTCGACGAGGAGCCCGAGCCCGTGGTGGTGTGCCACCTCGACGAGCCGGAGATAGCCCGCCATGCCGCCGAGCTCGTCCGAGAGGCGGGTGGGATCGATGACATCGTAGCCGTGCGTGGATCCGGTCGCGGCCTGCAGGATCGGCGAGAGGTAGAGGTGGCTGATGCCGAGTGCAGCGAGGTACGGAACGACGGCAGCCGCCCCATCGAAGTCGAGATCGGGCCCGAGCTGCAGACGGTACGTGGCGCGCAGCGGGATGATCTCAGATGACATGCTTCACGACGACGACGCTGCGACCTTCGACCGCGAGCTTGGTGCCCGGAGTGACGCCGCGGCCGGTGCCCTGTTGTTCGAGCGACGTGTCGATGACGACCTCGCCGGGCTTGCCGGGGAGCACGTAGTCGATGCGCTCGTGGTGCGCGTTGAAGATGAGCGTGAAGTCGTTGTCGACGAGGCGCTCGCCGGTCACGCCGCGCGTGACGATGGACTGACCGTTCAGAAAGTACGCGAGCGACTTCGCGAACGGCTGCTGCCAGTCGTCGTCGGTCATGTCCTTGCCGTCGGGACGAAGCCACCGCAGATCGATCTCGCCGCGGATCGGTCGTCCCTCGAAGAAGCGCCGGCGTCGGAACGTGATGTGATCGCGACGCAGCGCGATGAGCTGCCGCGTGAAGCCGGCGAGCGCCTCGTCGGCGTGGTCCCAGTCGATCCACGACAGCTCGTTGTCCTGCGCGTAGGCGTTGTTGTTGCCGTGCTGGGTGCGTCCGAGCTCGTCGCCCGCGACGAGCATCGGCACGCCCTGCGCGAGGATCAGCGTGGTGAGCAGGTTGCGGCGCTGCTGGTGGCGGAGCGCGAGCACGGCGACCTCCGTCGTCGGTCCCTCGATGCCGCAGTTCCACGAACGGTTGTGGCTCTCACCGTCGCGGTTGTTCTCGCCGTTCGCGAGGTTGTGCTTGTGGTTGTACGAGACGAGGTCGTTGAGCGTGAAGCCGTCGTGTGCAGTGACGAGGTTGATGCTCGCGTACGGACGGCGACCGTTCGACTGGTAGAGATCGGAGCTGCCCGTGAGGCGCGACGCCATCTCCGGCATCGAGCGCTCCTCGCCGCGCCAGAAGTCGCGCACGGTGTCGCGGAACTTGCCGTTCCACTCGGTCCACAGCGGCGGGAAGTTGCCGACCTGGTAGCCACCTTCCCCGAGATCCCACGGCTCGGCGATGAGCTTCACGCTGCGGCAGATCGGATCCTGGTGGATGAGATCGAAGAACGTCGACAGTCGATCCACGTCGTGAAACTCGCGCGCGAGCGTGGCCGCGAGATCGAAGCGGAACCCGTCGACGTGCATCTCGGTCGTCCAGTAGCGCAGCGAGTCCATCATCAGCCCGAGCACGTGCGCGTTGCGCATGTTGAACGTGTTGCCGGTGCCCGTGTAGTCCTTGTAGTACTGCTTCTCGTCGGGCATGAGGCGGTAGTACGACGGGTTGTCGATGCCCTTCATGCTGAGCGTCGGGCCCATCTCGTTGCCCTCCGCGCTGTGGTTGTAGACCACGTCGAGGATCACCTCGATGCCCGCCTGGTGGAGCTTCTTCACCATTTGCTTGAACTCCTGGACCTGCTCGCCGCGCGAGCCGCCCGCCGAGTAGCCGGAGTACGGCGCGAAGAAGCCGATGGTGTTGTAGCCCCAGTAGTTCGTCCTGCCCTGCTGCACGAGGTGGTGGTCGTGCACGAAGTGGTGGATGGGCATCAGCTCGACGGCCGTGATGCCGAGCTTCTTGAGGTAGCGGATCGCCGCCGGATGACCGAGGCCGGCGTACGTGCCGCGCAGCTCCTCCGGCACCTCCTTCATGAGGCGCGTGAAGCCCTTGACGTGCAGCTCGTAGATGATCGTCTCGTGCCACGGCGTCTGGAGCGCCTGGTCCTTGCTCCAGTCGAAGAAGGGGTTGGTCACGACCGAGTGAGGGATGGACGGACCGCTGTCGGCGGGGTTGAGCTGCATCGCCGCGTCGCCGAACTTGTACGTGAAGACAGACTCGTCCCACTTCACATCACCATCGATCGCCTTCGCGTACGGATCGATGAGCAGCTTGGACGGCGTGCATCGCTGGCCGGCCGCGGGGTGCCAGGGACCATGCACGCGGTAGCCGTAACGCTGTCCTGGCGACACGCGCGGCAGGTACGCGTGCCAGCAGTACGCCGTGGTCTCCGGGAGGGCGATGCACTCCTCCTCGCCCCCTTCGCCGAGCAGGCAGAGATCCACGCGCGTGGCGAGCTCGGAGTACAGAGAGAAGTTGGTCCCGGCACCGTCGTAGTTCGCACCGAGCGGATACGGGTCACCGGGCCAGATTTCGCGAGCAGTAGACATGTTGGTCGGCGTCATGTGATGCGGCGCGTCGTCGAAATGCAACACAGACGTTTGAAGTTCAACGCCCGTTGACGGACCGAGATGGCATCCTTACGATAAGCATCGGACCTACTGTCTGGCTCGATTTGAGGAGGGCTGTTTTTTCCCTACTCTCATGGACCCGGGATCGACCGCTGACCGAGGCGTGCATACCCGTACTGCGGGAAGCCCAGATCGGTTATCTAGTCGAGCCCACCTACTTAACGTAGGGGTTCAAACGTCTTTCTCGTCGGCCGAGATGGTTGGTTGCTCGTTCAACACCGGCGCCCCTGTCGCTACAGGCGGGCGCCGCTTTTATTTGCAGGCCAGTCCGTCGAGGAAGGTCGTTGCCGCGAGCGGGAGCTTGGCCGCGACGAGGCCGTTGCCGCGCTTCCAGGCGCAGTACACGCGCTTGACGACCGGTGGCATGGCATCGCGGTGTCCCCCAGCCACCCAGCTGTGCCCGGTGAGCGTCTCCTGCGCGGTCGGCCACGCCGAGCCTTCGCTCACGGAGACGGGGTGCACGCCCTGGATGCCGATCTCGCCGAGCTTCTCCGCGAGGCGCTTGAGTGCGTATCCGCCCGCCGTCGGTCGCGCCTCCGCGAACACGGTTCCGACGTGCAGCCCGTCCGAGAGCTGCGGCGAGAAGCGCTGCGCATACCCGTAGACGACCCACGCGACGCCGTCGGGAAATGGAGGCGTGACCTGCAGGTCCCAGCGGTCGATGCCGTGCCGAGTATCGAGCTTGTGCAGATCGATCTCGAGCGCGGCCTGCGCGCCCGCGAGCGTCTTCTTGGTGCCGGCGTCGTCGGCGAACACGGTCATTGGCACGAGCAGGAAGATGAAAAGGAGCGCTGCTCTCACGCCGCGAGCCTACCGCGACTGATGCAGCGAGAGCACGCCGACGTACGAGAAGCCGAGAAAAAAGAGGGCCAAGAACGGAATGGACACGTAGTGACCCGCGATGACTGCCATGACCGTGGCGAGCGCGAAGTACGCCGCGAAGATGACCTCGACGTACGGCGTCAGCGTCTTCGCGGAGCGGTACTTCTTCGCCGTCCAGCCCTCGAAGCGACGCTGGATGCCATGCTTCGGCGTACGAACGAACTCACCTGACGTCGAGCCGAGCAGCGCCTCGAACACCGCGCGCGTCTGGTTGATGCAGAGGCCGATGCCGAGCGACATCATGAGCGGCAGGCGGCGGAGCGTCTTGCGCCAGTCGCGGTGAATCTCGCGCTGCGACGTGATGTAGAAGGTCGCGATCGAGAGCGTCGTGCCGAAGAAGAGCGGGAGGTCGATGAGCAGCACCTCGCGCCAGCCGTGGGCGGTACGCACGAGCAGGTTCGGCAGGAGCAAGATCGAGAGCATGAGGAGGAGCGGATAAGCGAAGTTATTGGTGAGGTGGAAGAAGGCCTCGAGCTTGACGCCGAACGGGATCTTCGCGCGCCAGATCGTCGGCAGCATCTTCTTCGCGACCTGGATGGAGCCCTTGGCCCAGCGGAACTGCTGCGACTTGAACGAGTTCATCTCGACGGGCAGCTCGGCCGGCGACACGACATCCTTCAGGTAGACGAACTTCCAGCCGCGGAGCTGCGCTCGGTAGCTGAGGTCCATGTCCTCGGTCAGCGTATCGTGCGACCAGCCGCCCGCATCGTCGATGGAGCAGCGACGCCAGATGCCAGCCGTGCCGTTGAAGTTGAAGAAGCGTCCCGAGCGGTGACGCGCGGTGTGCTCGATGACGAAGTGACCGTCGAGCATCATCGCTTCCATCTCGGTGAGCATGGAGTAGTCGCGGTTGAGGTGCTCCCAGCGCACCTGCACCATGCCGATGTTCTCATCGGTGAAGAAGTGCACGGTGCGCTCGAGGATGTCCGGCGCGGGGATGAAGTCGGCGTCGAAGACGAGGACGAGCTCGCCCTTGCTCGTCTTCAGCCCATGCGCGAGCGCGCCGGCCTTGAAGCCCGTGCGGTCGACGCGGTGGATGTACTCGATGTTGAGGCCGAGAGCGCGCAGCTCCTCGACCTTCGTCTTGCACATCGCCTGCGTCTCGTCCGTCGAGTCATCGAGGACCTGGATCTCGAAGCGATCCTTCGGGTAGCGGACCTGCGCGACGGCCTCGAGGAGGCGGGGCGCGACGTACATCTCGTTGAAGAGCGGCAGCTGGATCGTGACGAACGGCATCTTGTCTTCGGGGAAGAAGGCGCTCTCGACGGGCTCGTTGCCGCGGTGCTTGTAGTACATGAACAAGAGGAGCGAGCGATGAAAGCCGTACATCGCGAGCGTGAGGAGCGTCGCGAGGTAGGCGGTGATGAGTCCGTGCTCGAGGGTGAGCCAGGCGGGAAGTTGCGGCATGGGTGTACAGGTACCGGCCAGCGCCCGGTCGATTGTCATCGACTTGTAATTTCTTGTACGATGACTGGCCATGGGCGGACCCACTCGCGACTCGCGCCCCCCACGGCGGAACACGCTCGGCGGCGCCGTGCGACCGCCCGCTGAACCGTCGTCTGGCCCGGACGACGGTTCGCTGCGGGAGCACCCGATGGCCCGCGCGCCCACGGCCGCTCCCGACGACTCGCACGTCCGCGGTCGCGGCCGTGGCATGGCGTCGACCCGCGCGAAGACAGGGCGCCACCGCAGGGCCGGCCTCGTCGACGGTCGCTACGAGCTCGAGGAGATGATCTCGAAGGGCGGCATGGGCCGCGTCTTCCGCGCGCGTCACCGCGATCTCGGTCGCAAGGTGGCGCTGAAGCTCGTGCTCGATGGATTCCAGGACGATCAGGAGCTGCGCGAGCTGTTCTTCAAGGAGGCGCGCCTCGCCAGCTCGCTCGCGCACCCCAACATCATCAACGTCACCGACTTCGGCCTCGACGA
>JBDTCO010000202.1:0-17582 GCA_039923495.1 Polyangia bacterium | reverse complement strand
CACCGTGGGCAAGCTCGCGCGCTGGCTCGAGCGCGACAAGCGCCGGCCACTGCTCGTCGCGGCCGACATCTATCGTCCGGCCGCGATCGATCAACTCCAGGTCTTGGGCGAGAAGCTCAACATGCCGGTCTTCACGATCCCGGGCGCTTCGCCGCCGGAGATCTGCGAGCAGGCGCTGCGCTTCGCGTACGAGAACAACCGCGACGTGGTGCTCTTCGACACCGCCGGCCGTCTGTCCATCGACGAGCCGCTCATGCAAGAGCTCGACGAGATCAAGAAGAGGACCAAGCCGCAGGAGGTCTTCTTCGTCATCGACGCGATGATCGGTCAGGACGCCGTCAACACGGCCAAGGCCTTCAACGATCGCGTCGGCGTCACGGGTGTCATCCTCACGAAGCTCGACGGTGATGCTCGCGGTGGCGCGGCGCTGTCGATCAAGGAGGTCACGGGCAAGCCCATCAAGTTCCTCGGCATGGGCGAGTCGCTCGACAAGCTCGAGGTGTTCCGGCCCGAAGGTCTCGCCAGCCGCATCCTCGGCATGGGCGACATCGTCGGCCTGATGAAGGACTTCGAGCAGGTCGTGGATGCGGAGAAGGCGGAGACCGACGCCGTCCGCATGCTCCAGGGCAAGTTCGACATGCAGGACTTCCTCGAGCAGATCCGCGTGATCCAGAAGATGGGATCGCTCAAGGACCTGTTCGAGAAGATGCCGTTCTTCTCCGGTGGGTTGCCCGAGGGCATCAGCCTCGACGACAAGGAGCTCGTCAAGATCGAGGCGATGATCAGCTCGATGACCAAGACGGAGCGGGCCAAGCCCGAGGTCTTCGTCGTCACCTCGTGGGAGACGATCACCTCGAGCAAGGGCCAGGGGACGAGCACGCATCGTCGCAAGGCTGCCGACTACGACGAGCGTCGCGTTCGCCGCATCGCCAAGGGCTCCGGTCGCAAGGAGACCGAGGTCAAGGAGCTGCTGAACAAGTTTGCGCTGATGCGCCAGATGATGGGCGCGATGGGTCAGCAGACGGGCCTGCTCGGCAAGATCCCCGGCTTTCGCCAGCTCGCGCAGATGCGCAACATGACGAAACAGGCCGCGGGCATCGACCTCTCGCAGATCATGAGCGCCGCGGGTCTGCAGGGAGGCGAGCGCCGCTTCTCCGTGCCGCAGGTCGCGAAGGTCACGACGGCGAACAAGAACAAGGAGAAGCAGAAGAAGAAGGACGCCAAGAAGGCGCGCAAGAAGAACCGCAAGTAGCGCTGCGCCTCCTCGTCCTTCAGCTGCTCCTCGTCGCGGCTGGCCTGCCTTCTGCTGCGCGCGCCGAGCCCGTCGTCACGCTCTCGTTCGCCGTCGCCACCGTGGACGGTACGCCGGTGGTCGACGAGGCGTGGATCGACGAGCGCGTCGCCGAGGCGAACCGGCTGTACGCGGTCGTCCCGCTCCGATTTCGCGCGGCGCACGTCGCTGAGCTTCCAGCACGCTTCGCGCGCCTCGCTTCGCGCGCTTCGCGAGACGCCGTGATCGGTCGGATCGTGCCAGGCGCCGTCAACGTGCGCGTCACCGGTGAGCTCCTCGACGTGGACGAGCCGGGTGTGCGTCGCGGCGTGCACTGGCACGACCGGCGCGATCGCAGTCGCCACGTCGTCATCCTGTCGAAGATCGGAGCGCCGAGCGTGCTCGCGCACGAGCTCGGCCACTTCTTCGGCAACCCGCACAGCTTCGTCGACGACAACCTGATGAGCTACCTGCGGACGGGCGCGCCGCTGTTCCTCGACGAGCACCAGCTCTCGGTGATCCGGTACACGCTGCGCGCGTACCTCGCATCACGGGAGCTGTCAGCGCTCCGCGCCGACTGATCTACAGCCGGGTGCAGGCCGGCGCGATGCCGGTGCGCAGCGCGAACGCCTTCAGCCACGCCTCGAGCTCGTCGACCCCAGCCTGCGAACCGGCGAACGCGAAGCCGAGGCTCGCCTTGCCGCCGCACACGGGCAGGATCACCGCGCGCAGGAAGCGTCCGGTGTCGCTGACGCGCCAGCTGCGCGAGAGGCCCTTGGACCAGCCCACGTCGACGACGCGCGAGGCCTGCTCCATCGGGATGAGCGCCTCGCCTCGTGCGAGCGCGGTGCCGACGGAGCCGTACGTGGCCTGGAAGAAGTCCTCGGCGGACTCGCCCGAGTAGCCGCGACCGGCGAGCGACACGAGGCCCATGGCGCCGTCGCTCTGGAGCGCGAGGCGCAGCCCCGGCTGTTCAGCCGTGGCCTTCGCACCTTCGGGGAGCTGGGCTTCGAGACCGAGCTCGTCGTCGATGTAGAGGCTGACGTCGCCGTCGGTCTCGATGCGCGCGAGGTGGTGGACCGGCGTGGGAACGAGCGCGTCGGGGGGGAACGCCGCGAGCGCGCGTGGGTGCGCGCGACCGCGTCCGTGCACGAGCGCGAAGAGCGCCTTGCCCTCCGCACCACGGGCCACCGCGACGCTCGCGCCACGACGCTCGATGGTGAGGCCCTGCGCGAGATCAGGATCGTCGGTCTGCCAGCACGTCTGCAGCTCGTGCATCGCCGACGCGAAGGCGACGGCGTGCTTCTCGTCGTCCCACACCGTGCTCCACAGCAGGCCGGGTGTCGGCGTGCTGCTGCTCAGCGCGATGTACGCGTCGCCGCCCCAGCCCGAGGCCACCTGCGCTGCGGCATCGCTCGACAGGCAGCCGCCGAAGAGCGCACGGATCCCGAGCTCGCCGAGCACACCGCCCGCGAGGCGCCGCGTGCCCGGCGGTGCGATGGGCGCCGACACCTCGATGGGCTGCTCGCCGCTACGATACTTCTCGAGGTGGAGCAGCTGCTCCGTGCTGTCGGGTGGGCTGCGGAACACGCTCTCGCGCAGCGCGTAGCCACCCTGCAGCTGAACGTCCACGAGGAGCGGTAGCGCGCCCATGTACGGGAACAAGATGAGCCGACGCAGCGGCTCGGGGGCAGCATGCAGGCGGCTGTGCGGACCAAACGACAGGTAGTCGAAGATCGACTTCTGCGCGCGCGGCAACGCCTTGCGCAGGGAGTCGAGCGCCTCGTTCGGCTTCGACGCGGAGTCGGGCTTGTCGTGACCCAGCAGCAGCGCGAGCATCGCATCGGACTCGTACACCGCGCGCACCGCACGCTGACGATCTTCGTCGAGGCCGCGCAGGTGGGGCGCACCGTGGCGCTGATCCTGGAGCGCATGCTCGACCTCGTGGAGCAGCAGCTGACGCAGCTCGAGCGCGTCGCCGTCCTGTTTCGGCTTCGGGATCACGAGCACGTGCTTCTTGTAGTCGTAGCGACCGTAGAGCTGCTCGGTCGACGACTCCCTCGAGAGCGCGCGCAGATCCATGTCGGGCGGCGAGAAGCCGAACGCGCGCCAGCCGGCCTGGGTCTGCTCCGCGGCGACGGCATCCGGGGCGAGCTGCGCCTCGACGAGCGCGTGGAACGTAGGGTCGTCGAGCTGCTGCACCGCGACCGGCTTCGCCTGCTCGCCGCGCAGCTTCGCGAGCTCGCCGAGCACCGCGTTGGCGCCCGCGTCCTTGCCCTGGGGCGTGCCCGGCGGAAAGTGCGCGCAGCCCGCCAGGGCCAGCGCGGGGATGAACAGGTACCGACGCACGGCTAGGCCGTGCCGCCGAAGAGCCGACGAACCTCGGCGTCCTCGGGGTTGGCGCCGCAAAGAATGATGGCGGGGGCTTGCAGAGGCGTGCGCATGCGACCGGAGGCCAGCGCGGCGACGGCGGCGGCGCCTGCGGGCTCGACGACGACGCGCAGGTCGTCCCACAGCATGTGCATGGCCGCGCGCATTTCTTCGTCCGTGACGAGCACGATCTCGCGGACGTGCTGGACGCAGACCTCGTACGTGAGCTGGCTGACCCGGCGGGGCGCGAGCGTGCCCGCGATGGTGGTCACCTCGTCGAGGCCGACGACTCGACCGGCGTCGAAGCTCGCCTTCATCGACGCCGCCCCCGTGGGCTCTACGCCCACGACCTGCAGGCCGGGGCGATGCGCAGCGATGGCGAGCGACGTGCCCGCGGCGAGCCCGCCACCGCCGATGGCGACGATGAAGCCATCGATGTCGGGGGCATCGGCGAGGAGCTCGAGCGCGCACGTGGCCTGGCCTGCCACGACGCGCGGATCGTCGAACGCGTGCACCACGAGGCCGCCGTACGCGGCGGCGTGCTCCATCGCGGCCTGCCACGCGTCGTCGAAGGAGGCACCGTGACGGATGCAGCGTGCGCCCGTGGCCTCGATACGTCGCGCGGTCGCCGCGGGTGCACCCTCGGGGATGTACACCGTGGCCGCGTGACCGAGGCGCTTCGCCGCGAGCGCGACGCCGATGCCATGGTTGCCACCCGACGCGGTGACGACGCCACCATCGAGCTCGCTCGGTGCGGCCATGAGCAGGCGGTTCAGCGCCCCGCGCACCTTGAACGAGCCGCCGATCTGCAGCTGCTCGAGCTTGAGTGCGACGCGCACGCCGGCGAGCTCGGTGAAGAGCACCGGCGTGCGACGTACATAGGGCGTGAGACGCGCGAGCGCGTCATCCATATCGGCGGAGGTCGGGAAGGCGATCATAGGGGTAGCGCGTCGCGAACGAACCCGACCGCGCGCGCTACGATACGACGCGTGCCCTCACGGGTAAACGTGTGGCTCTCGCCATCGAGGATCTCGATGCGTTTTCTTTCGACCCACTGCGTCATGAGGACCGCGTCGGAGAGCGGGTCTTCGCTGCCTGTGAGGAAGAGCGTGGGTGCGATTGCCGGGGCGTTTGCCACCTGCGCGATGCGCGCGGGCTCGCCGGACACGACGCCGGTGGGGAGGGCCACACCGACGAACGCTGCGGGCCTCCCTTCCCCGAGCGCGCGCACGGCCATCAGCGCACCGAACGAGTAGCCGATCCACGCGATGCGCGTCGCGCCCTTTTCGACGAGCCAGCGGTGTGCCACGAGCACGTCCTCGTGCTCCTCGACGCCACCCGTCGCCATGCCGGTGGAGCCCTCGATGCCGCGGTAGTGGAAGCGCAGCGCGGCGAGGCCTGCATCGACGAAGCCACGCGCGAGCTCGGCGACGAGCGGCGTGTCCATGCGACCGCCGAATGCCGGATGCGGATGACAGATGAGGACCGCATCGCGCCGCGGCGTGCCATCGAGCTTCGCCTCGAGCAGCGCACCGCCCGGCAACGGGATGCTCACCACCTCGCGACCCACGCGAGCCCGAGCGCACCGAGCACCACGGCCACCACTCCGACCACCACGAGCACCCACTCGCGGCGCTTCGCCGGACGCGGGGCTGCCGGCGTGCTCGCCACGCTGCTGTCGGGCGCGGCCTCGAGCCGGCGCAGGTAGGACTCGGCGGGGTCGACGAAGCGCAGCGCGACGTCTCCGAGCGTGACCCGTGCGCCGTCTCGTAGCAGCGTCGGCGCTTCGATGCGCTTGTCGTCGACGCGCAGGCCCATTGCAGGTCCGAGCGGACGCAGCGTGACGCCGAGCTCGTCGCGCTCGATGGCCACGTGCTCGCGCCACATGTCGATGGCGTCGAGCGCCAGCCCACCGTCGGGCGCGTGACCAAGAATGTACGTGCGTCCGAGATCGGGGAGGTGCAGCGAGGTACCGCCCGTCGCTGGCTCCAGCCTCGGCTGCGCTTCACGCGGGCCGAGACGCTCGAGGACGTCGCGCACCATGCGCCTCGCGATGAGGCGCGAGTTGTCTCCCGGACCGTCGAGCTCCGTGAGGTAGACGCCGATCTCGATGAGGTAGCCGGCGATGCCGATGCGATCGCCCTCCTTCACCGCGGCGCGCGCAGAGGGGCGCAGCCGCACACCGTTGAGCGTGGTGCCGTGACGCGAGCCCTCGTCGACGACCACGTAGCTCGTGCCGCTGCGCTCGAGCCGCGCGTGGACGAGCGACACCTTGGGGTGCGGTAAAAGGACGTCCACCCCGCCGCGGCGTCCGAGCGTGAGGGTCGAGCGATCGCCATCGAACTCGTACCGATACGTGGGGACCGTGGGGTCGTCGCGCTCGCTGACCTGGAGCCGGATGGGCACGACCCGATTGTACCTTCAGTCCGCGCATCCGCCGCGGGCGCACTCGAACGCGATGTGGCCGGACTCGCCGATGGTCATTCGCGCGGCCCCGTCGAGGTCCGTCCGCAGCAGCCGGACGCCGCGGGCGCGATAGCGAGCGACCACGTCGGGGTGCGGGAACAGGTAGCGATTGCCCTCGGCGAGCGAGGCGATGGCCACGTGCGGCTGGAGCGCGTCGAGCAGCTCGTCGGTGGACGATGTCCGCGAGCCGTGGTGCGGCACCTTGAGCACGTCGACGGTCGACGGGTGCCGTGCGACCAGGCGCGCCTCGGCCTCGTGCTCGATGTCACCGGCGAAGAGAACGCTGCGGCCCGCATAGCGCAGCGAGAGCACGAGGGAGCTGTCGTTGTCCGACGCGAGCGGGTCCGGCGCGAGCACGCCCGCATCGTCGCGGGGTGCGAGCGGCTCGATCGTCACCGCACCCAGCGTCAGCACGTGCGCCGTCGGGCGAAGCACCGCGTGGCGCTCGGCCGCGGCGAGCAGCGCGACGGTGGACGGCTCGACGCTCGTCTCGCCGTTGGTCCACAGCTCGTCGACCGGCAGCGCATCGAGCACCGCCGCGAGCCCACCTGCGTGATCGGGGTGCGGGTGGCTCAGCACCACCAGGCGGACACGGCGGATGCCGCGGCGCTGCAGTGCACGCAGCAGCACGCGGCCCGTGCGATCGGGCCCGCCGTCGATGATCACCGCGTCGCCATCCGGCAACACGAGCAGCGCGCCATCCCCCTGGCCCACGTCGAGGAACGTGATCTCCAGCCGGGGTCGAAGGTGGGCCCACAGGTGCGGTGCTGCGAACGCGACGATTCCTGCCATCACCGCGACCGCGAGCCTCACAGGCGTCGGTCGGCGCGCGAGCCACAGGAGTGCGACGGCGCACACGACGAGGCCGAGGCCGGTGGGCGCACCCACGGTGAACACGGGCGACCACGGCGCGATCCAGCCGACGAACGACAGCAGCAGCGATGCGCAGAAGCCCGAGACGTGCAGCACGAGGTGTCCCACCGAAGGCAGCGCGAGCGAGAGCAGCGCGCCTGCGATCCCGATGGGCACGACGAGCAACTCGGTGAGCGGGACCGCGACGGCGTTCGATACGATACCCATGGGTGCGATCTGCGAGAACCACCACGCGGTGAGCGGCGCGGTCGCGAGTGTGGCCGCCAGCGATGCGAGCAGCATCATCGCGATGCCTCGTGCCGCTCGCCCGATGCGCGTCTCGGCGATGGCAAGGTGCGGCACGGCCAGCATCGCGAGCGCGGACACGAACGAGAGCTGGAACGACACGTCGAAGAGCCGCGCGGGTCGAGATACGAGCAGCGCGAGCACGGCGAATGCGAGCGCGTCGGCGCCGCGCAGCCTTCGCGACGACATCACCGCGAAGAACGCGTACGCAACGACGAGCGCCGCGCGCAGCGTCGCGACCTCCGCACCGACCAGCACCGTGTAGGCCAGGACGAGCGGCAGCGCCACGAACGCCGCCCAGCGATCGCGCGGCCTGACCCGCCCCAGCTGCGGCCACGCACCGCGCAGCACGAGCCGCACGAGCGCGTAGAGCAGGCCCGCGACGAACGCGAGGTGCAGCCCGCTCACCGACAGGAGGTGCGTGACCCCCACGGCGCGGAAGCGAGCCTCGAGCGCCTCGTCGAGCCCGCTTCGATCACCGAGCACGAGCGCCGCCACCAGCGTCGCCTCCTGCTCGGGCAGCACGACGCGGACCTGTGCTCGCATGCCGAGGCGCAGCGTCCACAGCCAGGCGCGAAACCCGTGTCGCTCGTCGGCCACGCGCATCACGCGCTCGGACACATGCACGCTGGCGGTCGCATCCAGCGCGTCGGCCGCGAGCCGCCATGCCCCTTGGCAGTCACCGAAGTTGCAGGCGCGGGCGCGCGCGAGCTTCACGGACACCACGAGCTCGTCACCCGGCACGAGCGGCTCGCGCAGGCGCGGCACCGACAGCGTGATCCGCCCATCGATGGCGTGCAGCCCGGCGGCATCCTGCGCCTGCTCGAGCACCAGCGGCAGACGCGTTCGCTCGCCCTCCACGAGCATGCCATCCACGCGGCCCACGAGCGTCCATGGCTTTCCATCGGTGACGGCAGGCGTGATCCTGGTCGGAGGCAGCCCGACCCACGCCGCCAGGGCGCAGGCGTGGAGCGCGAGGCCCGCATGCGGGTGACGCCGCATGACGAGCAGACCGACCAGCGACACGAGCGCTGCGTAACCGAGCAGCGCGGTCGGCGTACGCTCGCACAGGCGCGCCAGAGCCACCCCGGCGACCCACGACCCCGCGATGATGCGCATCCACACGACGGCTCTTATCGGCCCTGCGACGCAAAGGTTGCCCGCGTGTGTGCGAGTCGTGAAAAACTGCGCGCGCTGCCGATGACCCTGCTGCTCGCCCTCGACGGTGCCGTGCTCGCCTGCTTGCAACGGTGGCCCGCGCACCTCGTGCCGCACCTGCTGCTGTACGCGGTGAGCGGCCTCGTGTGGATCGTGCTCGCGACGCGTCCGAGGCCCGCGCACCTCGCGCTCGTCGTGCTGGCGGCCGGGTTGCACGTCGTGGCGCTGGTGCAACCGCCGCGTCACTCCGACGACGTGTACCGCTACCTCTGGGACGGCGCGGTGCAGCAGCATGGCGAGTCGCCGTATGCGTACGCGCCCGACGCTCCGCAGCTCGAAGCGCTACGCACGCCGCTGTGGAGCCGCATCAACAATCGACCGCTGCCCACCATCTATCCGCCGGGTGCGCAGCTCGCGTTCGTGACGGCAGCGACGTTGAAGACGCATCCGTTGCGGGGCTGGAAGCTCCTCGTGACGCTCGGCGATCTCGCGACCGTGCTACTGCTGTGGCGCGCGCGCGGTCGTGGCGTCGCGCTGGCGTGGCTGAGCTGCCCACTCGTGATCGTGGAGCTGTGCAACGACGCGCACGTCGAGGCGCTGGGCGTCGCGCTCTTCACCGCGGCGCTCGTGACGCTACCACTTCGGCGCACGCTCGGCGGCGCGCTGCTCGGATTCGCGAGCGCGACGAAGCTCTTGCCGATCTATCTCCTGCTCGTGCTGCGCGATCGACGCGTGCTCGTCTCGGGGTTGCTCGCCATCGCGCTCGTGTATGCGCCCTACGCGAGCTCGGGGAAGAAGGTCGTCGGCTCGCTCGGGGAGTACGGTCGACGCTGGCGCTCCAACGACGGCCTCTTCGGCCTCGTCCAGGCCGGCTGCACGGAGGCGGTCGCGCTGACGACGGGCATCCGGGCGAGCACGGACCGGGTCGAGCTCGGGCGCCTGGGGCCGCTCTTGACGGGGCGCGAGCGGCCGCAGGCGTATCCCGACGAGCTCGCCGGTGCGCTCGCGCGAGCCACGGTGCTCCTGCTGTTCGCGCTCGTGTTGCTTCGGAGAGAACGCTCGACGAGGGACCTACCCATCGAACGGCGCGCGCTGCTGCTCGCGCAGGCAGGCATGGGAGCGTTCCTCTTGCTCACGCCGGCGCTGCACCCCTGGTACGCGCTCTGGCTGCTGCCACCCGTGCTCCTCGACGATGCGCCGCGCAGTCGTCCCGAGCGCCTCGCGTGGCTGTGGCTCGTGGCGGCGGTCCCGCTCGGACACGTGCCGCTCGTCGCCTACCTCGATCACCGCCCCTGGCACGATCCGCTCTGGACGCGCCTCCTCGAGCATGTGCCGCCCCTCGCGCTTCTCTCGGCTGCGTGGCTTTCTTCGACCAGACGCGTCGTGTAATCTGATCGGCCAGTGAACCGCGTGCGAGCACGATCCCTGGTCGTCATGAGTCTGCTGACGGCGCCGATCGCGCGAGCGGGCACGGTGCACGGGCAGATCACGCTTCCCGTCGAGCGCGCGGACGCCAACGAGGGCGTGTGGCGCCTCGACAATGGCCTCCTTGCCGTCGTCCCGAAGGGCGCCGATGCGCGTCACGAGTGCTTCGTCCTCCTCGTGCCCAAGACGTCGGTCAAGGCGCACAAGCCCGAGACGGTGACCGTCGAGCTGCGCGGCCTTCGCCTCACGCCGTCGCTCATCGCCGCAACCATGGGCGACACGCTCGAGCTGCACAACGACGACCGCGTGCCCCACGCGCTGTCTGCCGAGGACCTCCTGCAGCCGAAGCCGACGCCGCCAGGTAGCGTACGCAGCGAGGTCCTGCAGCGCCCCGGCGTCTACCCGGTCCGCGACGACGAAGTTCCCCACGTCCGCGGCTGGCTGGTCGTCACCGATGGGGGCTCCGTCGTTCGTCCCGACGAGCATGGCGCGTGGAAGGCCGACGTCTCCGACGGTGCGTACACGGCAAAGCTCTTCTACCGCGGCACGTTCGTCGCCGAGCACGCAGTCGACGTGAGCGCACACCCGGCCGAGGTCGAGCTCTCCGCCACGGGAGGTCACCCGTGAACGTCATCCGCGTCTGGCTGCTCCTGCTCACGGTCGCGCTCATCGGTGCGACGGCGCTCGTCGTATGCTTGCCGCGCAGCCTCGTCGACGAGATCGACCGGGACTCGCAGGCGCACCTCGAGCACTCGCGCCGCGCCGCCACGCTGCTGCTCCGGCTCAGCGCACGGAAGCGCATCGACACGGCCGCGCTGCTCGCCAGCGATGCGGTGCTGATGGAGTCGCTCGACGAGGCGACGCGCGGTCCGCCCGACCTGCAGACGGTGCATCGCACGGTGCAGGAGCGCCTCAAGGTCTTCAACGAGAAGCTCAAGGCCGAGCTCGTGCTCGCGACGGACGCGCACGGTCGCGTGATCGCGCGCGTGGGCGTCGATGCGTCCGCATACAAGGACGACATCGCGGGCTACCCGCTCGTCTCGGATGCGCTCCGCGGGTTGCGCGGCGACGACACGTGGGCCCTCGGCGGCACACTCTATCGCGTGGTCGCTTCCCCCGTCGTCGACCGCGATCACTACGCCGGCGTCATCGTCGTCGGGCAGGAGGTCACCACGGAGCTGGCGGACTCGCTGAAGAAGGAGCTCGGCGTCGACGTCGTGTTCCTCGTGCGCGGTCGCGTGATCGCCTCCACCTCGGCGCTGCCGATCCTCGACGAGCTGCCGATCGCGGTGACGCCCGCGCACACGGCGCCCGACGCCGCGCCGTTCGCGGTGAAGGGCTACAACGTCGCGCTCGCCCCCTTCGCGGGCGAGGTGGGCGAAGAGGCGCACTTTGCGCTGTGCGTCCCGCGTCGCAACGTCGCCACGCTGCCCGGTCTCATCCGGCAGCTCGCGAGCAGCGATCCGGCAGCGCTGCCGCTTCCGGCGCTGGCGATCGTCGGTGGCGGCGGTCTCGGCCTGCTCCTCTTCGGCTTCATCTTCGTATCGCTGTTCGGCTCTCGCCCCGCAGCCCGGCTCGCGCGCGAGACGCAGGCGCTCTCGCGCGGTGAGCTCACGCGGCTGCCCGACACGTCGTATGGTGGCTCGCTGCGGGTCGTCGCGCGCTCCGTCAACTCCACCATCGAACGCATCGGTGGTCGTGTGCGCGCCGAGCAGCGTGGACCCGAGCCGATCGCGGTGCCGGCTGCGCGACCGATCGCGGCGCCGCGGCCCCGTGCGATCGCCCCCGTGCCGATTCCCGTGCCGATGCTCGCGGACCCGCCCACCACGCCACTGCGCTCGTCCAAGCTCGCCTCGCAGAACCCGATGCTGCAGACCCTCGACTCCGTTCCGGCGCACGCGGACCTGCTCGAGGCAGAGGAGCGGGCCCAGGCGTCGATGTCGAGCATCATGACGCCGCTGCCGCCCCCCGCGCCGCCGCTGTTCACGCAGCAGGTCGAGACCGGTCACGCCGCGCTCGAGCGCGCGATCGCCCAGATGGAGTCGAGGCCGCGCGGCTTCGAGGAGCAGACCTCGGTGGAGAGCCCGTCCGAGGCGCTGCTCATCGCGTCGTCGAACGAGACCGGGGACGACATCGAGGGCGACTTCAAGCGCGTCTACGAGGACTTCGTTCGCACGCGCGAGACCTGCGGCGAGACCCTCGAGGGCGTCAGCTTCGACAAGTTCGTGGCGAAGCTGCGTCAGAACCGCAGCCAGCTCATCCAGCGCTACGGCTGCAGCGGCGTGAAGTTCCAGGTCTACATCCGGGACGGCAAGACGGCGCTCAAGGCCACGCCGATGACGTAGGTAGCCGCACCACGAAGCCCGCGCCGTGACCGCCCTCTCGCGGCAGCCCCTCGACCACCTCGATCTCGCCGCCGTGCTCCGTGACGATGCGCTGCACGAGGGCGAGGCCGAGGCCCGTGCCGCCGGGCTTCGACGTCGCATAGGGCTGAAAGAGGTGCTCGCGCACGCTGTCGGCGATACCAGCGCCGTCATCGAGCACGGCGATGGTGACGCGAGCCCCGCGGCGACCCGTCCGCACGACGACGTGCGCGCCGGCCTCGCGCGCGTTCTCCAGCAGGTTCACGAGCACCTGCTGGAGCTGATCGCGATCCGCGCGCGCGGGGGGAAGCCCGGGCTCGAGCTGCCGCTCGACGGCGATCGATCCTTCGTAGAGCTTGCACGCCGCCTCACAGAGCAGGTTCACATCGACCTCGCCGAGCGTCGGTGCCGGCAGGCGCGCGAACCGCGAGAACTCCCCGACGATGACCTTGAGCCGCTGCACCTCGTCGAGGATCACCTTCGCGGACTCGTCGAAGAGGCGATCGAAGTCGGCCGCTCGATCCGGCCTGGCGCGCGTGCGCTGCAGCGTCTCGATGGACATCTGGATCGGCGTGAGTGGGTTCTTCAGCTCGTGCGCGAGGTGCTGCGCCATCTGTCGCCACGCCGCAGCGCGCTCGGCACGCAGCGCGCTCTGCTCCGCCGCGCCGAGGTTCGTGACCATCTCGTTGAAGCGCCGGGTCAGCGACGCGACCTCGTCGTTGCCCTGCACGTCGAGCGCGAGGTCCCGGTGGCCGCGCGCGATGGCATCGGCGCCCTCCGCCAGCTCGCCGAGCGGCCGCGTGATGCGTCGCGCGACCAGGAAGCCCGCGAGCAGCGACACGGCAACCCCACCGAGCGCGAGCAGCAGCCCCGCGAGCGTCAGATCGCCCAGAGCACCCTCGAGCGTGCGATCGAGGCCGCGAACCTCGACGGGCAGGAGCGGCTCGCCCGTGGCGCCCTCGAGCTCGACCGTGCGCACGAGTGTCCCCGACGGTGCCCCGCTCGTCGGCCGCACCACACGCTCGATCGACGGCCCGAGGTGCTCGGGCAACAGCTCGTCGAGCCACATCCCCAGCACGAGCCGCGCGCCCTGCGTGCCGAGCGGTCGCGTGACCTCGAGCGCGAGACGACCCGGGCCCTGCTTCACGAAGCGCGGGTGCTCCTCGACGAGCTGCGCGCGCCCGTGGGTCAGAACGCGGAGCGGCGCGTGGGTGCCCTCGCTCGCGGGATCGTTCGGCGCCGCGAGCACGACGTTTTGCTCATCGACCACGATGAGCAGGTCGAGGCCTCGCGACCGCGCCTCTTGCGCCGCGAGGTCGGCGAGCACGCGACGACCTTCGTCGCTGCCCGCCAGCTCGGCGACGCGCGCGAAGGGATCGGCAGGACGCGCGAGCCGCGTCGCGCTCCGCTCGAGCGTCGTGATCCCGGCCTCGTAGTCGCGCTCCGTCTGGCTCGCGGCCTCCTCGACCTGCTGCTTCAGCTCCTGCCGGTAGCGGTTGCCGATGACCTCGCGACCGACGACCACGAGCGGCGCGAGCGGTAAGAGCGTGACGGCACCGAACGCGACGGTGAGCTTGGTGCCGAGGCGCAAGGGTCAGCTCTTCGGCGGCTCGAGCCGGGCCTCGAGGTTGGCGAGCCTGTCGCGCAGCTCGTCGCGCGACTTCTCGAGCGCGTCCGTGCGATCGCGCAGGGCCTTGACCTGATCGGCAGGGCCACGACCGTCCGCGAGATCGCGCTGCACCTCGCGCGCGTGGCGCTTCACACGACCATCGAGATCGACTGCAGCGACGCGATCGAGCGTGCCTGCTGCCTCGGGATCGCCCAGCGTGCCGAGCCCCTCGACGGCCGCCATGCGCGCGCGGAAGTCTGGATCATCGAGCGCGAGCTCTTCCAGATCTTCGCGAGTGGCGCGGCGGCGCGACGCGTGCTCCGCCCCCAGCGTCGCTGCGGCCGAGATGGCGGCCGAACGCGCGCTCGCCGGGGCGCCGTAACGCGACCGGTCGAGCGCCAAGGGGAGCCCACGCTCGTCGCGCAATGCCGCCAGTCCTGCCAGCGCAGCAGCGGACAGCACGTCGCGGTGGGACGGACGATCGATCACGGCAGCGAGCCGCTCGAACGACTCGGGGACACGCAGCTTGCCGAGCGTCGTCGCCGCCTCTGCCTCGACGAGGTAGCTCGGATCGCCCTCCGTCAGCACGAGCGCCACCGTCGAGGCAGCACCGAGATCGTGACGGAACCTCGCGAGCGCTCGCACGATCGCGCGACGGACCTTGGCGCTCTCCTCGAGCGGCAGCTGCGTGCACAACGCATCACGTGAGGCGAGGCCACGCAGCTCGCCGAGCGCCTTCGCGGCCTCCGCGCGCGTGGCCCAGAACGAATCCGTCTGCATCGCCGACACCAGCGCTGCACGCGACGTGTGCGCCGCCTGCTTGCCGAGCGCACGCGCCGCGCGCAGGCGATCGATGCCGCGCGCCGCGGAGGTGAGCTCGGTGAGCCAGAGCGCGTCGGGCTTCTTCACCTCGATGACGGCGAGGAGGTCCATGCCCGGATCGACGAGCGCCTGCGTCGGTGCCGAGGCGCAGGGCAGGTGGAACAGCTCCCGGGTCTCACGGAGCTGGAGCACGTGGCGCTGCACGACGCCACCAACGACGAGCTCGACGACCAGACCGAGCGCCCACACTTCCTCGCTCTTTTGCTCCTTCTGCGTGATGTCGATGCGCGCGAGGCGCGACGACTCGTCCCACGAGTACACGACCTTCAGCTGGGGATGGCCGGCGCGGTGGAGCCACTGGTCGAAGAAGCGCGTGAGCGACACGCCGCTCTGCTCCTCGAGCGCACGCTGCAGATCGGTCGTCTCCACGACGCCGCCCGCGTGCCGGTCGAGGTAGAGCTTGATGCCGCGCCAGAACGGCTCGTCGCCGAGCTCGCGCCGGAGCATGTGCAGGACCGCGCCACCCTTCTCGTAGAGGTGGCGATCGAAGAGATCGATCGGGCCGTCATAGATCCGCGCCACGATCGGGCGCACGTAGCGGTTCTTGGCCTCATGGAGGTACTGCTCGCGATCCCCGAGTCGATCCCACGCGGCCTCGTCGCTGCCTGCGATGTGCTCGCGCCACAGGTGCTCGAAGTACGTGGCGAAGCCCTCGTTGAGCCACCCGTGGGCCCAGTCGCGGCACGTCACGAGGTCGCCGAACCACTGGTGCGCGAGCTCGTGCGCGACGAGCGGCTCCGACGTCATGTCGAGGTGCGCGCGCTCGTCGTGAAGCGTCAGGTCCGTCAGCGTGGTGGCCGACGTGTTCTCCATGCCACCGAAGATGAACTCGGAGACGACGATCTGGCTGTAGCGTGAGAACGGATACGCGCGGCCGGTGAGCTGCTCGAACAGCGCCATCATCTCGGGCGTGCGCGCGAAGGTGCGCGGCGCATCGTCGACGCGGTGCGGGTGCACGTAGTAGGCGAGCGGGACCTTGCCGTGCTGCGCTTCGATCGTCGCAAACGTGCCGACCACGAGCGTGACGAGGTAGCTCGAGTGCGGCTGGTCGAGCCGGTAGTGCATCGTGCGCTGCGCCCCGTCGGTGGTGTCCTCGATGAGGTCGCCGTTCGACAGCGCGAACAGCTCGCGCGGGAACCGGACGCGGACCTCCGTCGCGCACTTCCAGCTCGGGTGATCGAGGCAGGGGAACCAGTGGCGATTGTCCTCGTCCTGCCCCTGCGTCCACGCCTCCGTCGGACGCCCCGGATATGCGGCGTCCGGGCGGATGAAGTAGAGGCCCTTCTCCGGCTCGGCCTCGTGCTCGACGGTGAGCGTGACGACGTCGCCGCGACGACGTTCACCGAGGGTCACACTCAGCCCGGTCCCGTCGTAGCGATGCGACACCACGACACCGTCCACCGCCACGCTGCCGATGCTCATCGCGACGGCGTCGAGCGAGACCTCGAGCGCGCCGTCGCGCAGCGCCGACAACGTCAGCGTGGTGCGGCCGCCGATCCAGCCGCGGTGCAGATCGATCGTGACGTCGATGACGATGCGCGTGGGCGCGACGACGCGGTCGGGCACGTAGTACGGGCTCGACCCGGGCAGCGCGAACGCGTGGGCTTCGCCGGCGCGCGTGCCGGCGTGACAGCGGCAGCGGGTCCCTCCATGCGCGGCGCTCACTGCGCGGGCGTCGGCGTGAGGTGACGCGGAGACATCGTCCACACGAGCGTGGCCTTGCCGAGCTGCGGCGCATCGTCGACGAGGAGCTTCACGACGCCGGCCTTGACGAGGCTCATGCCCGGACGCCCGACGAGATCGGAGAGCAGCTGTCCCATCGACGGCTCGTGTCCGACGAGCGCGACGCGATCGCCGACGAGCCGTCCGCAGAGCGCGATCAGCTGGTTCGTCGAGCCATCCGGCGTCAGCGCAGCGTCGATGAACAGGCCACCTTCGTAGCCCGTCTCGACGGCGACGAGCGTTGCGGTCTCGACCGCGCGCACGAGCGGGCTCACCGCCATGCAGTCGAAGCCGACGTGCTGCGCGAGCAGCGCGGCACCGACGGTGCGTGCCTCCTTGCGGCCCTCGGGCTGCAGGGCCCGCTCCCAGTCGTTGGCGGCATGATCGACGGCCCGCGCGTGGCGTATCAGATAGAGCTCTTTCACGAGCCGGTCATAACATAGGACGCGGCGCCGATCTGATAGAGTCGCAGCCTCATGGCTTCCGCAGACCTCGTCGCCGGCATCGACCTCGGCGGCACCAAGATCCACGCCGCGCTCGTCGACTCCACCGGCAAGATCCACGCGTCCGATCGGTGCAAGACGCTGCCCGAAGAAGGGGTCGACGCGGTCATCGGGCGCATGGTCGAGCTGATCGACGGTCTGTGCCGCGAGCAAGGCATCTCCCCGTCGACGCTCAAGGCAGTCGCCATTGGCGTGCCGGGCGGTTGTGACGACGCCGCGGGCCTGGTCGACAAGGCCCCGAACCTCGGCTGGACCAAGGTCCCGCTCGCCAAGCGCCTCATCGATGCGCTGCACGTCCCGCGCGTGATCCTGGACAACGACGTGCGCGTCGCGGTCATCGGAGAGTGGGCGTACGGCGTCGGCAAGGGCACGCAGAACATGATCGGCCTCTTCGTCGGGACCGGCGTCGGGGGCGGGCTCATCATCGACGGCAAGGTCCACACGGGTGCCCGCGGCGTCGCGGGCGAGCTCGGCCACATGGTCATCGAGCCCGGCGGGCCTCGGTGCAGCTGCGGACGTCGTGGCTGCGTCGAGGCGCTGGCGTCGCGCACGGCGATGGAGCGCGACCTCCGCGCGCGCAGCAAGCACGGCGATCGCAGCAAGGCGCTGCGCATCATGAAGAAGGAAGACCGCGCGCGCCTCACCTCCAGCGTCGT
>JBDTCO010000201.1:0-3527 GCA_039923495.1 Polyangia bacterium | reverse complement strand
CGTGAATGGCGGGATGTTGCGCGCCCCCTCGCGATAGCCCTCGACCTTGCCGAACGAGAGCCGCAGCGTCCCCGTCGCATCCGGCGGCACCGTCGGACCGTCGAGCGCGAGCTGCGCGCGGGCGATCTGCGCAAGCCCCTGCTCCTCCACCGCTTCGAGCTCGTCTTCCATCTTCTTGCGCACAACGCGGGCCTCCGGATCGAGCGCGCGCGCGAACGCGACGAGCGGATCTTTCGCCACGTCCTGCGCCGCGCGGCCCGTCGCGAGCTGCTTGCGGAACGCGACGTCGACGAGCTTCGTGCCGCGGATCAGCTCCTTCGCGCGCACGGCAGGCGTCTTGCCGGCCAGCGCCAGCTTCACCGCGGGATCCTTGGCACCGAGCTTCGTCGCGAGCTGCTCGAGCGCCGAGCGGAGCTGCTCCTCCTCGAGGTCGAGGTGCACGGGCGCCGGCGAGTACAGCCACAGCTCGAGCGCGGGCCGCATCGAGTCCCCGTACTCGCGCAGGCGCTTCTCGCTCGGCTTCGCCTGCTCGTCGACGAGGCGCACGAGCGCGCGGGCGATGACGTAGAGCCGCGCGTTCATCGGGTTCGGCTCGCTGTTGCTCGAGCGCAGGTGCCGTCCCTCGAGGAGGAGCAACCGCGGGATCGTCGCGCGCGCGATCTGCTGCGCGTGCTCGATGAGCTCCCACGCGTCGGTGGCCGCCTTCAGCTCGGGCTTCGCGGCCATGCGCTTCTGCATGTCGGCCTCGCGTGCGGCCTTCTTCTTCATCAGAGCCGGGTCCTTCAGCGCTTCGAGCTGACCGCGGTAGGCCTTGAGGCTATTGTCGACGGAGAACGCCAGCTTCCGGGCGTCGCGCTCGGCGTCGGGACCGCGCTCGGCGTAGCGAGTGAGCAGCTGCTGCTGGCGCTCGAGATCGGCGATCAGCGTCGGGTGCAGGACCTCTCGGTACGTCTCGAGCATCGCCTGGGTCGCCAGACGCGACGTGCTCCCCGGGTTCCCCGACGTGAAGACGAGCTCCCCTTCGCGCGCGCCGACGGGGCTCCACTTGAAGTAGTGGGCGGGCACGACGGCCTTGCCCGCGTCGTAGGCGCGGAACAGCGCGACGTCCAGGTCGTAGCGCGGATACGAGAAGTTGTCGGCATCGCCGCCGAAGAACGCGATGGCGAACTCGGGCGCGAACACGAGACGCACGTCGGTGTACTTCTTGTACTTGTAGAGGTCGTAGCGGCCACCGCGGTAGAGCGTGACGACGTCGCAGCGCGACGTGCCGGCCGCGACGCAGCGCTTCTCGATGGCGGCGATCTTCTCCACGTGCGCACGCGCGGCGTCCGCGTCGGACAGCCCCTTGTCCAAGGACGTGACCTCGGCCGTGACCTCCTCGATTCCGACGAGCACGTCGAGCTCGAGGTCGGGGCAGCGGAGCTCGTCGGCGGCGGTCTTCGCGTGGAAGCCATCGCGGTGATAGTCGTGACCGCTCGCGCCGAGCTTCGCCATGCAGTCGGAACCGACGTGGTGGTTCGTCATCACGAGGCCCGTCGACGACACGAACGAGCCCGAGCCGCCGGAGTTGAAGCGCACCGACGCCAGGCGCACGTGATCGAGCCAGCCGTCGGTGGGAAGGAAGCCGTAGCGCTCCTTCAGGCGTTCCTTCGGGAACTGGTTGAACGTCCACATGCCTTCGTCGGCAGAAACCCGGCCGGCCCCCCCGAGGACGGCAATCGAGGCGCACGCGAGCAACAAGACGAGCGGAGGTCGCAGCATGGGCGCGGTGGTACGACGAGCCCGACGACGAAGCAAGCCGAAGCGCCCGTCCCGAGGAACCGATGATGGCCGCCACGAAGAAGCATCCTGCTGTGTGCCGCCAATCGTGAGGATCCGGCGCCGATTGCAGACCACGAGGCGACAACGTCCGACAAAGCGGTGTCCTGGTACTGCATCCAAAGCTGCAGTACCCTTTCTTCCGAGCAGGTGACGTGAGCAATCGAGACGAGGAGGGAGACGAGGCGGAGCTCAAGCTTCGCCAAGCGCTTGTCGAGGCCGACGAGAAGCTCCGACTCGCGGAGGGGCCGGCCGCAGCCAAGTTGCAGCAGGCCCTGGCCGATGCAGACGAGAAGCTTCGCATGGCGGAAGTGCCGGCCGCCGCCAAGCTGCAGCGTGCCCTGGCTGACGCCGACGAGAAGCTTCGCATGGCGGAGGGACCGGCCGCTGCCAAGCTGCAGCGCGCCCTGGCCGATGCCGACGAGAAGCTTCGCCTGGCGGAGGGGCCCGCCAAAGCGAAGCTGCAGCGTGCCCTCGTCGACGCAGGGGAGAAGCTTCGCCTGGCGGAGGGACCGGCCGAGGCGAAGCTGCAACGAGCACTCGTCGACGCCGTCGACAAACTTCGCAGGGCCGAGATCGCCGCTGAGGCCAAACTTCAGCAAGCGCTGATCGACGCCAACGAGAAGTTGCGACGAGCGCAGGAAGATCTCGAGCATCAGCGCGACGTCTTCGAACGCTTCTTCGCGCTCTCACTCGACATGATGTGCATCTCCAGCTCGGACGGATACTTCACGCGCGTCAGTCCATCGTTCGACGCTCTGGGCTACACACACGCGGAGGTGTTCTCCCATCCGTCCTTGTACTTCGTCCATCCCGACGACAAGACGGCGACGCTCGCCGCGAGCGAAAAGCTCGTTCTGGGAGCCCGCACGATCAACTTCGAGAATCGGTATCGCTGCAAAGACGGATCGTATCGATGGCTCTCGTGGGCCAGCGGCCCGGACTCGTCGGGCACCTTGTACTCTTTGGCACGCGACATCACGGAGGCGAGACAAACTCAAGAGGCGCTGGCCCGCGCGAAGGACGTGGCGGACGGCGTCCATCGTGAGCTCGAGTCCTTCAGCTATTCGGTTGCCCACGATCTTCGTACGCCGCTGAGGAGCATCGATGGCTTTAGCCAGGCGCTGCTCGAGGACTACGCCGACAAGCTCGACGCCGAGGGCAAACAGTACCTCTCGTATATTCGTGAATCGGCCCAGCACATGGCGCAGCTCATCGACGATCTGCTGGGGCTCTCGCGCGTCACTCGCAGCGAGCTACGCAGCGAGGCGCTGGATTTCAGTGAGCTCGCTCGCGCCTCGAACAGTCGTCTCCAGCGAGCCCAACCCACCCGCAGCATCGAGGTCGTGATTCAAGATGGTCTGCTGGTCAACGGTGACCCTCGACTGCTCGCGGTGGTGCTCGACAACCTGCTCGGCAACGCGTGGAAGTTCACCGGGGGTCGAGCGGATGCGCGCGTCGACTTCGGCGCCACCTCGAAGGACGGCCATCCCGTATACTTCGTGCGCGACAATGGCGCGGGGTTCGACATGGCCTTCGCGAACAAGCTCTTCGGGGTGTTCCAGCGGCTTCACACGACCAATGAGTTCGAAGGAACCGGCGTAGGGCTGGCGACCGTGCAACGCGTCGTCACTCGACATGGCGGTCGAGTCTGGGCCGAGGCAGCGGTCAATCGTGGTGCGACCTTTTATTTTACTCTCCATGAAACG
>JBDTCO010000200.1:0-5325 GCA_039923495.1 Polyangia bacterium | reverse complement strand
AGCGCTACGTCGCCGCGTTCTCTCCCACGTCGCTCAAGGGCCGTCGCGTCGCCTTCTACGAGCACTCGGCTGTCGGTCGCGAGCTCGTGCCGCGCATCCTGCGCGCGCTCGGCGCCGAGGTCATCGGCGCCGGACGCAGCGAGACGTTCGTGCCGCTCGACACCGAGGCCATCACCGATGAGCAGCTCGCGCACCTCGCGACACTCGTGCGCGAGGTCGAGGCGTCGTCGGGACCGGTCGACGCCATCGTCTCGACGGACGGCGACTCCGATCGCCCGCTGGTCGTGGCGGTGCGTGCCGATCGCAGCCTGCGCTTTTTACCTGGTGATCTCCTCGGCGCGATCACGGCCGAGTTCCTCGAGGCCGACTTCGCTGCGCTGCCCGTCACCACCAACGATGGCGTCGACGTCCACCTCTCGAGGCGAGGGGTCACCATCGAGAAGACGAAGGTGGGATCGCCCCACGTGGTCGCCGCGCTGCAGCTCCCCCACGGTGCAAAGCGTCCCGTCGGCTGGGAGGCAAACGGCGGTTTCCTCGTCGGCGGTCACATGACCCTCGCCCACGGTCCGCTCGGCCCGTTGCCGACGCGCGATGCGCTGCTCCCCATCGTCGCGAACCTCGCCGCCGCGCTCTCGGGGCTCGACCATCACTGGTCGCGCCTGCCTGCTCGCTACGGTCGCGCGGGCCTGATGGATGCGGTCGCGCCGACGACGAGCGCCAGGCTACACGCGACGCTCGTGCGCGAAAGCGACACGCTCCACGTCGACTTCGCCGATGCGCCCGAGGTGTGGCTCGCGACCAAGCAGCTCCTCGAGCAGCACTTCCACGTCGACGAAGGCTTCGGCAGGGTGACGCGCCTCGACGTGCGTGATGGCGTGCGTGCGTACTTCGACAACGGCGACGTCGTGCACCTCCGCGCGTCCGGCAACGCGCCGCAGCTCCGCGTCTACGCCATCGCCAGCACGCAGGCCCGTGCCGATGCAATCGTCGCCGCGAGCCTCGCCGAGCCCGACGGCATCGTGCGCCGCATGCTGGCGCTGGTCGCGAAGTAGCGCTCGCGCTGATACGCGCGCGAGGTGCTACTCGAAGCTCGCCGGCGTGAGCGAGCGGTCGACGTACCAGTGCGTGAGCGCGCCGAGGTTGTGCACGTCTGCGTAGCCGGCAGCGCGCAGCCACTTGGCGGCGATCACCGCGCGCACGCCGGTGTGGCAGTAGATCACGATGGGTCGGCCGCGCGCGGGGAGGTGATCGCGAAGGATCTCGAGCGGCACGTTCACGGCCCCGGGCGGATGCTCGGCGGCGAACTCACCCGACGAGCGAACATCGAGCAGTAGCGCGCCGTGTTCGACGAGTGCATGCGCACGCGCCCGGCTGATATCGCTGATGGTGATGCAGCCTGAAAGCGTGAGGAGGAGCAGCAGCGGTGTGCCCTTCATACCCGGGCAAGGGTACGCCAGGCGCTACGGCAGCGGGCGGACGTTATCGAGGCCGTTCACGAGCTGCTGGAACATCGCTTCGATGGCGTCTTCGACGCGGCGTTTCTGGCTGTGCTCGCCCGGGTTCGTGGGCCCTGCGTTCCCCGCGATATCGGCGATGACCGTCCCGTCCGGTGCCTGCCACGAGGCGCGGAAGGTGAAGAGGATGACGTTGTCATCAGCCCCGAGCTTCACGAAGCTGGGCGACAGCTCGCTGAACACGAGGCGGGTCGCGTCCGGGTCTGCCTTCGACGAGTACCGCGTGCCCGCCGCTGCCTGCATTGCATTCTGGAGCGTCTGCTTCATGTCGTGCAGGTGCACGTCGCGGCCGGGCTCGTAGTCGTCGGCGATCGCGGACGTGACGAGCGTGAACTTGCCCGTGGTCCCCTTCAACGTCGTGCCCGGGTGTGGGTGGAGCTCCTTGATGGTGACGGCACAGCCGGCGCTCAGCACCAGCGCAGCGAGGAGGAAGTTCTTCATCGGTCGGGGACCTTTCGGGAGACGTGCTTGTCGGGTTGGATGCACGAGCGGGCCCGGACGCCTCGACCAGCAGCGCGTTACCATCGATATGGGCTAGCTCGACGGCTCGTAGTTGAGGTTCGGACCGAGCCAGCGCTCGACCTCGCCGACGGTCATGCCCTTGCGCTCGCGGTAGTCGAGCACCTGGTCGCGATCGATCTTCCCGAGGGAGAAGTAGCGCGCCTCCGGATGCGCGAAGTAGAGCCCGCTCACGCTCGAGCCCGGCCACATCGCGAACGACTCGGTGAGGCGCATGCCGGTCTTCTGCTCGACCTCGAGGAGCTTCCACAGCGGGCCCTTCTCGGTGTGGTCGGGGCACGCGGGATAGCCGGCGGCGGGACGCATGCCGCGGTACTGCTCGTGGATGAGCTGGTCCGGCGTGAGGTGCTCGCCGAGGCCGTAGCTCCACTCCTTGCGCACCTTCTCGTGCAGGTACTCCGCCAACGCCTCGGCGAGACGATCGGCGAGCGCCTCGGCCATGATGGCGTTGTAGTCATCGTGCTTGGCGCGGAAGCTCTCGCACAGCTTCTCGAGGCCGATGCCCGTCGTCACCGCGAACGCGCCGAGGTGATCCGGGAGGCCCGAAGACCTCGGCGCGATGAAGTCCGAGAGGCTGCGCGATGGCTCCCCCGGTTTCGGCTGCGTCTGCTGTCGCAGGAAATGGAAGCGCAGGAGCACGTGCGTGCGCGTCTCGTCGGTGTAGAGCTCGACGTCGTCGCCGATGGCGTTCGCGGGGAAGAGGCCATACACGGCACGCGCGGTGAGCCGCTTCTCCGCGACGATCACGTCGAGCAGCGCGTTGGCCTCCGCGAAGATCGTGCGAGCCTGCTCGCCATACTTCTCGTGCTGGAGGATCTTCGGGTACACGCCCCTCAGCTCCCAGGTGTGGAAGAGCGGCGTCCAGTCGATGTACTCGCGCAGGATCGCGAGCGGGACGTCGGTGAGCACCTGCGGTCCGGTGCGCGTCGGCTGCGGGACGTCGTCGGCGCGCCAGACGATCGGACTGCGGTTCGCGCGCGCAGCCTCGAGAGAGATGAGCTTGTGACGAGGCGTCGCGTGCAGCTTGCGCAGCTCCTCGTACTCCGCGCGGTGCTTCTCCACGAAGGCGGCCTTGCCCTCAGGGGAGAGCAGGCTCGTGCTCACCGGCACCGCGCGGCTCGCATCGAGGACGTGGATGACGGGCTGCGAGTAGTGGGGCGCGATCTTGATGGCGGTGTGCGCGCGGCTCGTGGTCGCGCCGCCGACGAGCAGCGGCACCTTCCAGCCCTGGCGCTCCATCTCGCGCGCGACGTGGGTCATCTCGTCGAGCGACGGCGTGATGAGCCCCGACAGTCCGATGAGATCGGCGTTCTCGGCCTTGGCGCGCTCGAGGATCTTCTCGCACGACACCATCACGCCCATGTCGATGACTTCGTAGTTGTTGCAGGCGAGGACGACCCCGACGATGTTCTTGCCGATGTCGTGTACGTCGCCCTTCACGGTCGCGAGCACGATCTTTCCCTGCGTGCGCACGGCCTCGCCGCGCTCCGCCATCTCGGCCTTCTCCGCCTCCATGTACGGCGTCAGGTACGCGACGGCCTTCTTCATCACGCGCGCCGACTTCACGACCTGCGGCAGGAACATCTTGCCGGCGCCGAAGAGATCGCCGACGACGCTCATGCCCGCCATGAGCGGGCCCTCGATCACCGACAGCGGCCGGCCGAGCTTGGCGCGCGCCTCCTCCGTGTCGATGTCGATGTAGGCATCGATGCCCTTCACAAGGGAGTGCGAGAGCCGCTCCTCGACGGTGCCCTTGCGCCATTCCTCTTCCTGCTTGGCGCTCGTCGGCGACCTGCCGGACGCCTTTGCCTTCAAGAGCTCGCCGTGTTCGACGAGGCGCTCGGTGGCGTCCGGCCGGCGATTCAGCAGCACGTCCTCGACGAGGACCTTCAGCGTGGGCTCGATCTCCTCGTAGACCTCGAGCATGCCGGCGTTGACGATGCCCATGTCCATCCCCGCGCCGATCGCGTGGTAGAGGAATGCGGAGTGCATCGCCTCGCGGACCTGGTTGTTGCCGCGGAAGCTGAACGAGATGTTCGACACGCCGCCCGAGACCTTCGCGTTCGGCAGGTTCTTCTTGATCCAGCGCGTCGCCTCGATGAAGTCGACGGCGTAGTTGTTGTGCTCCTCCATGCCGGTCGCGACGGTGAGGATGTTCGGATCGAAGATGATGTCCTCGGACGGGAAGCCGAGCTCCTCGACGAGGATCTTGTACGCGCGCTCGCAGATGCGGATCTTCTCCGCGTAGCTCGCAGCCTGGCCGTTCTCGTCGAAGGCCATGACCACGACGGCTGCGCCGTAGCGCATGATCTCGCGCGCGTGCTCGCGGAACACCTCCTCGCCTTCCTTCAGCGAGATCGAGTTGACGATGCCCTTGCCCTGCAGTTGCTTCAGGCCCGCCTCGATGACGACCCACTTCGACGAGTCGACCATGAAGGGGACCTTGGCCACCTCCGGCTCGCTCGCGAGCAGCGACAGGAAGCGCGACATCGCCGCGACGCCGTCGATCATCCCTTCGTCCATGCAGACGTCGATGACGTTGGCGCCATTCTCGACCTGCTGCCGCGCGACGCTGACGGCCTCCTCGTAGTTGCCGTCCTTGATCAGCTTCGCGAACTTCGGCGAGCCCGAGACGTTGGTGCGCTCGCCGATCATGAGGAAGCTGCCCGGCACCTGGGAGAAGGGCTGAGAGCCCGAGAGTCGGAGCGAGCGCGGCACGGCGACCTGCGTTTTGTCGTCGAGGCGACGCGGGGCCTGGCCGGTGAGCGCCTTCGTGATGGCCTCGATGTGCTCGGGCGTGTTGCCGCAGCAACCACCCGCGATGTTGATGAGGCCGCCGCGCGCGAACTCGGCGAGGTAGCGACCCATGTCCGCGGGCAGGAGATCGAAGCCCGTCGGGGACAGCGGGTTCGGCAGACCGGCGTTCGGGTAGCACGAGACGGCCGTGCCGGAAGACGCCGCCTTCGCCGCGAGGTCGGCGAGGAACGGATACATGAGGTCGGGGCCGAGCGAGCAGTTGAGGCCGATGGAGAGCGGCCGCGCGTGCTCGACGGCGTTCCAGAACGCCTCGATGGTCTGCGCCGAGATCATCGTCTCGCCGCCACGGCCGACGTCCGCCGAGATCATGATCGGCAGCTGCTTGCCGTCCGCCTGGAAGACCTCGGCGATGGCGACGAGCGCGGCCTTCGCGTTGAGCGAGTCGAAGATGGTCTCGATGAGGAGCAGGTCGCTGCCACCGGCGATGAGCGCCCGCACCTGCTCGGCGTACGCGGTCTTGACCTGATCGAAGGTG
>JBDTCO010000199.1:0-23254 GCA_039923495.1 Polyangia bacterium | reverse complement strand
ACACGCGCGCGCCTGTTCGCGAACGTGAACCACGAGATCCGTACGCCGCTCACGCTCATCCTCCTGTCCGTCGAGGAGATGCGTCGCGCGGACGGCATGACGGCCGAGCAGGATCGCGCGCTCGACTCCGTGGGACGCAACGCGCGCAAGCTGCTGCGGCTCGTCGACGCGCTGCTGGTGCTCGCGGCCGGCGACGAAGGCCGACTCGCGCTCACGCCGCGACCGCTCGACCTCGGCGCGATGATCTCCGACACCATCGAGGAGTTCGCCGCCTCCGCGCGCGCTTGCCAGGTCCAGCTGACGAGCCGGCTGCCGACCAGCGTCACCGTCGAGGCGGACGACGCGGCGGTCGAGCGCATCCTGTCCAACCTCGTCTCCAACGCGCTCAAGTTCACTCCGCCCGGCGGCGAGGTGACCGTCTCCGTCGTCGAGCGCGACAGCGAGATCGAGATCAGCGTCAGCGACAACGGGATCGGGCTCACCGACGCGTTCCTCGCGCGCGCCTTCGGGCGCTTCGAGCAGGATCACGCACCCGTGCGGCCCGGTGCGGCGACGGGCAGCGGCATCGGCCTGTCCCTCGTGCGCGATCTCGCGCTCGCACACCACGGCACGGCGAGCATCGAGCGGCTCGAGCGCGGCACGCGCTTCATCGTCGTGCTGCCGAGGTCCGCGGCGCCTGGCATCGTGCGCCGTAGCAACGACGGGATCCGTCAGCGTCGCTCCACGCCGTCGGACTTCGGGCTGCCGAACACGGCCCCGACGTCCACGTCGATTTCCGCCGCACGACGCGAGAGCACGGTGCTCGTGGTCGAGGACGACGACGAGCTCCGCGCGCAGATCGTCGGCATCCTCGCGCATCACCACCACGTGATCTCGTCAGCCGACGCCGAGAACGGGCTCGTGCTCGCCGAGGCGCAGCGCCCCGATCTGCTGGTCAGTGACATCGGGTTGCCGGGGATGGACGGGCTCGAGCTGACGCGACGCTTCCGCGCGCTCGCCGGCAATCGCCTCGCGCCCGTCGTGCTGCTCACCGCGTTCGCGACCCGGGAGGCGCGCCTCTCAGGGTTCGACGCCGGCGCGGTCGACTACGTCACCAAGCCGTTCGATGCCAACGAGCTGCTCGCGCGCGTGCAGGCGCAGCTCGAGCGGCGTCGGCTCGCGCTGCAGCTACACGAGAGCGAGAAGCTCGCAGCGCTCGGCACGATGACCGCGGGCCTCGCGCACGAGATGCGCAACCCGGCCAACGCGCTCGTCAACGCCGTCGAGCCGCTCATCGAGCTGCTCCCTCCCGAGGTGATGGTCGAGGGCGGCGCCGTCAGCGAGCTCTTCTCCGTGATCCGCGACTGCGCCTCCCAGATCGGTCTCCTCTCGAAGCAGCTCCTCGGCTTCCGTCGCGGCGCCGAGGTCATCCGCGAGAAGGCAGATGGCGCCCTGCTCATCGAGCGAGCGCTCGGCATCATGCGGCCGGCGATGCGCAACGTCACGCTCCGCCGCGATCTGCAGTTCCATGAGCACGTCTCCTGTGCGCCGGCGCTCGTGCTCCAGGTGCTGAGTAACCTCCTCGACAACGCGACCCACGCCGCGCAAAAGAGTGCCAGCCTCGGAAAAGCGGGTTGGGTGCAAATCTCGACTTTCAAAGAAAGTGAACGATTCGTAGTCTTGGTGAGTGATTCAGGCCCCGGCGTTCCCATCTCCCTGCGCGAGCGCGTCTTCGAGCCGTTCTTCACGACGAAGGCACCAGGCGAAGGCACGGGCCTCGGTCTGTCGACGTCACGACAGATCGCCGAGCGCCACGATGGGCGGCTCTTCGTCGTTGCCAACGCCGAGCATTCGACGTTCCGGCTCGAGCTTCTCCTTCACGTATCCGACCCGGCCTCGACCGTGGCGGCGAGCTAACCCATGAACGAACCGATCATCCTGTACGTCGACGACGAGCGCGCCAACCGCATCGTGTTCGAGCAATCCTTCAAGGCCCGCTTCCCTGTCCGCGTCGTGGCGAGCGGTGAAGAGGCGCTCACCGTCCTGCGCGAGCACCCCGTCTCGGTGCTCGTCACCGATCAACGGATGCCGGGAATGTCGGGCCACGAGCTGCTCGAGCAGGCCCGGCTCCTCTACCCCGAGACGATCCGGATCATCATCACGGCGTACGGCGACGTCGATCCGATCCTGCACGCGGTGAACAACGGCCTCGTCGCGCGCTACCTCGTCAAGCCGTGGGACCGCGCCGAGCTGGAGCAGATCCTCGCGTGGGGCACTGAGGCCCATGCGCTCGCCCGTCGCGACTCGGCCCTGCAGCTGCGCCTGATGGAGACCGAGCGCCTGGTCACCATCGGGTCCATCGGCGCGGCGGTTCTCCACGATCTGCAGCAGCCCATCGCCAGCGTGAACATCAACCTCGAGCGACTGGGACAGCACGCGACGCTCATCCGCCACGTGCTCGCGAAGATCGCGCTGCCACCGGAGCACCGCAAGGAGATCGACATCGCGCTCGCCGAGATCCCCGAGCTCATCGAGGACCTCGGGCTCGCATCGCAGGTGATGCAGGGGATCGTGCAGCACCTGCGCTCGTTCCTGCGCCACGGCCAGGGGCAGAGCGCCGATGCTGCGACGCAGGCCGCGGTCGGGGTCGAACCACTGCCCATCATCCGCTACGCGATCTCGGTGTGTCGCGACATCACAGCGCGCATGATGGCGCAGATCATCTACGACGGTCCCTCATCGCTGCCGCGGGTTCGCATCGGCGCGACGGAGCTCACGCAAGTGCTCATCAACCTCATCGCAAATGCGTCGCACTCGCTCGTGAAGGAGCGCGAGGGCCGCGTGCTCGTCACCGCACATCCGGCCGACGACGGCGTCCGCTTCGTCATCGCCGACAACGGCGCCGGCATGCCGCCCGACGTGCTTCAAAGGGCGGGCACGCCGTTCTTTTCCACGCGCGACAAGGGCACCGGGCTCGGCCTCTCGCAGTGTCACCGGCTGCTCGGCGCCGTCGGTGCGCGGCTCGAGCTCGAGAGCACCGTCGGAGTCGGTACCGTCGCGCGCTTCACGATGCCCATCCTTCCGGCCAGCTAGCTACTCCTCTGTTCGAGGTGGCTGCACCGGCTTCGTGATCGCACGACTCCGGTTCCACGCGGCGCCGAAGAGCTGGGTCATCAGCCGCTCGGCGACGGCCCGCAGACGCGGGTGCTCGTTCGTCACGTTGAGCCGGACGGCGGCGATCGCGGCCGGGTGCTTCACGCCCGCGAAGCTCTCGAGGAGCTCGATGCGTTGCTGTGCGCTGCCGCTCTGCATTGCAGCGCGCGCACGAGTCTCGAGTGGAGCGTCCGCGGGGAGATCAAGGCGCGGGCCGTCGAGGGACGCTTCCATCGGTGATTCGGCGGTGGCGGGTGGGGCGGCTGGCCGGGCTGCTTCCTGTGCTTCGGGCGCTTCCTGTCGAACAGCGGCAAGCGCGGACGGCGTCTCGGGCTCTTCCTGCTTTTCCGGCGCGCGTTCTGCCGGCTTGGGTTCTGCCTTCGGTGGCTCGGCTGCTGGCTTCTCCTCTGCCACTCGCACGCTTGCGTCGACGATGCGGCCCGGGATCGTCAGTCTCGGTGGGGGGATCGGGGCCGACCGCACGATGCCCATCGCGCGCTCCGCGTCGCGCTGCGCCAGCGCCCGGATGTAGTCGAGCTCGTTGCGTGGGGCCGGGCTGCCGGCCTCGATGCTCGCGGAGATCTTCTCGCGGCGGAGCTGCCAGGAGGCGTCCACCGTGGGCTCCGCCGTCGAGTCGGAGAGCACGACCAGCGGCGCGAAGCGGGGCCTCGCGGGTGGTGGCACGAGAAGCGGCTCGAGCAAATCGTCGGGCACGTGCGAGAGCCAGAGCGCGTCGCCTTCGAGGTCTGCGTCGCGACGCAGGCGCATCGCGTGCTCCGCGTCGAGGCGGCGCGCGCTGCCGTGGATCACCGCGCGTCCGAGTCCGTCGGCGAGCGTCTGCGCCAGCGCCTGCGTGCACGCGACCTCGTGCAGCACGATCTGCGCGGCGCTGCTCGACAGACGATGAGCGAGCTCGCTCGGCACGTGCGGGCCGGGAAGGCAACGTCCGAAGCCGCCCGGCAGCTCGACGAGCCGCGGTACGAGGCCGACCTCGAGGCGCACGACGTCGGACGCAGCGACGAGCCGCTGCGTCGCACCCGCATGTGCACCGACGACATGGACGAGCGATCGCCGACGCAGGAGACGATCGGGCGCGAGACGCGCCTCGAGTCCTTCGACGCCTGCGACCGCGAGGAGCGCGCGCAGGTGACCGACGGTGACGGGGCCGAACGTACGCTGCAGCGGATAGGCACGCTCGATCGCGCCGAGCACGAGCAGCGCGGTGTGCTCCACCTCGTCGAGACCGAAGCGTACGGCCAGCTCGTCGAGCGGGTCGGGAGGACGCGGCAGATCGACGAGAGGCGCCGCGCCGTTCAGTGCGCCGTTCAGTGCGCCGTTCAGTGCGCTGGCCAGCGCCTCGACCCACGCCTCCAGCCCGGGCGTGACCTTCGCGGGGGTCTTCTTCGCTGGAGGCTTCTTGGACGGGGCACGCTTCGCCGGCACGACGACGAGTCTAGCAGCACGGGTCACGCAGCGGCATCGACGAGCACGATACGACGCACCGGCACCGGCGCACGCTCCCACGCGAGCGCCGCCGCGTGGTCGGGCGGCGCGGGCAGATCGCAGAGCTCGTGCACGTCGGCTGCCGCCGGCCGCACGTGGGTGACGAGCTCGACGGCGCGCGCCGTGCCGAGCGAGACGGAGAAGTGAGCCAGCGGCATCGACAGCCCCGTGCCGAGCACCTTCACGTAGGCCTCCTTGCGCGTCCACCCGCGCAGGAAGGCGAGCATGCGCGCACCATCGTCGTAGCGGCTCAGCTCGGCACGCTCGCCCGGCGTGAACACGCTCGGCGCGAGCTCGTCCGCATCGAGCGTGCGACTGCCGCCCTCCACGTCGACCCCGAGCGTGCGGTGCGCGACGGCGATGTACAGCCAGCTCCCCGTGTGCGAGACGTTGAACTCCACGGCGCCTCCGACCAAAGATGGCTTGCCCTGCGGTCCGAGCTCGAAGCGCAGCGCCCGCGGATCAAGGTCGAGCAGCCCGGCGAGCAGCTCCCGGAGCGAGCCACGCGACACGGCGGCGCTGCGACGATCGTGTGCGAAGACGTAGCGCGCGACGCGCGCGTGCTCGGCGTCGTCCAGCGGTGCCGAGAGGCGCGCGAGCGTGAGATCGTCGACGACGAGCGAGCGACGGAGCACCAGCACCTCGTCGGAGGCGGGCAGAAGTGGCATCGTCGCACGCTCGAGGAGTGGGGCGCCCACGCGTCAACGGGTCCCGGGCTCGGAGGCGCTCCACGGACAACCGACCATGTTCGGGTTGTAACACGAGGCCCTTTCAAAGCGCCCGCCCGACGAGGTATGTGGTGCGGCGATGAGCGACTGCGTGCTTGCGATCGATCTCGGCACCTCAGGACCCAAGGTGGGCCTCGTCGAGGCCGAGGGTCGAGTCATCGGCTCCGCCTCTGCACCGACGGCGCTCTCCATCCTTCCGGATGGAGGCGCCGAGCAGGATCCGCACGACTGGTGGCGCGCGATCACGACGGCCTCACAGCAGCTCGCCGCAAGGTTCCCCGCCGAGATGGCCCGTGTCGCCGCGGTCGCGACCACGGCGCAGTGGTCAGGTACGGTCGCTGTCGACGACAGGGGCGTGCCGCTGCGCCCTGCGCTCATCTGGATGGACGCGCGTGGTGCTGCGTACATCGATGCGCTCACGAAGGGCCTCATCAACATCGAGGGGTACGGCGTGACGAAGCTGCTCCGCTGGATCCGCATCACCGGCGGGGCGCCCGGTCGCTCCGGCAAGGATCCGATCGCCCACATCCTGTGGATGAAGCACCGCGAGCCCGAGCTCTACGCGCGCACGCACCGCTTCCTCGAGCCGAAGGACTGGATCAACCACCGCCTCTGCGGGAGGTTTGCCTCCACGTTCGAGACGATCGCGCTGCACTGGGTCACCGATAACCGCGACCTCTCGAAGGTCGCGTATCACGACGGCCTCATGAAGGCCGCGGGGCTCGATCGCGAGAAGCTGCCCGACCTCATCGGCGCACACGCCGTGCTCGGCGAGGTGACGCGCGAAGCCGCGGAGGTACTCGGCATCCCTGCCGGTGCCCTCGTCGTGGGCGGCACGCCGGACATGCACTCGGCGGCGCTCGGCTCTGGTGCGCTCGAGGACTACGCGGCGCACCTCTACGTCGGCACGTCGTCGTGGATCGGCTGCCACGTGCCGTTCAAGAAGACGGACCTGCTGCACAACATCGCGTCGCTGCCATCCGCGCTGCCCCACCGCTACTTCGTCGCCGCCACGCAGGAGAGCGCGGGCGTGTGCGTGAGTCGCTTCCTCGACGAGTGGGTCTATCCCGAGGACGAGCTCGGCGTGGGCGCGCGACCTGCCGATGCGTTCGCGCGCCTCGAGGCCGCGGTGAACGCCACCGCGCCGGGCGCCGACAAGCTGCTGTTCGCGCCGTGGCTGTACGGCGAGCGCGCACCCGTCGAGGACAGGAGCGTACGCGGCGGGTTCATCAACATGAGCCTCGGCACGACACGCCGGCACATGGCGCGCGCGGTCCACGAGGGCGTCGCGTTCAACACGCGCTGGCTCATGGGCCACGTCGAGAGCTTCATCGGCAGGCGCATCGATGAGCTCGCGTTCATCGGCGGCGGCGCGCGCTCGACGGCGTGGTGCCAGATCTTCGCGGACGTGCTCGACCGACCGATCGCGCAGACGGCCGCGCCGCTCGAGGCCAACGTGCGCGGGGCCGCGATGCTCGCACGTGCGGCGCTCGGGCACCTCGATCTCGCCGCGCGCACGAGCCAGCTCGAGGTCGCCCGCACCTTCGAGCCGCGCGCCGAACACCGCTCCCTTTACGACGATCTTTATGGCGCATTTGGAACTATGTACAAGCGCACTCGACCGCTGTATCAGCAGCTCAACGCCGTCCCCAAGCCCTGAGGTCCCGATGAGTCTTCGTCAGCGAGTCGACACGACGTGGAAACGCGTCGAAAAGCGCGCCCTTCACGTGGCACGCAAGATCCCGTTCGTGAAGGCCCGAATGGACGCGGAGTACGACAAGCTCGTCGGGGGCATGCGCCATGGCCTGAAGCCGTACGCGAACAGCGAAGAGCGTCACCTCGGTCTACCGAGGAACGGCATGGCGCGCGCTCACGTGCTCGCCGAGATGTCGCGGCTCGCCCAGCACGAGGCGCCGAAGGCCGAAGAAGGCTACGTGTCGGGCGCCGTCTATCACGGTGACCCGGACCACACGAAGTTCCTCGTCGACGTCTTCGCGATGCACATCCACGGCAACCCGCTGCACTCGGACGTGTGGCCCAGCCTCACGAAGTATGAGGCCGAGATCATCCAGATGACCGCTGCGATGCTGAGCGCGGACCCGAGCGACACTTCGAACGGTCGCGTCGTCGGCGCGGTCACCTCCGGCGGCTCGGAGAGCATCCTCCTTGCGATGAAGACGTACCGCGACCACGCGCGCGCCGAGCGCGGGATTCGCTCGCCCGAGCTGGTGCTGCCCGTCACGGCGCACGTCGCGTTCGACAAGGCATGCCACTACCTCGGCATCACGCCCAGGAAGATCCCGATCGGGGCCGACCTCCGGGCCGACGTGAAGGAAGCCCGCTCCGCCATCGGTCGCAACACCATCGCAGTGGTCGGCTCCGCGCCCGGCTTTCCGCACGGCATCATCGATCCCATCGAGCAGCTCTCCGAGCTCGCGCGCAGCCGCGGCTGTGGCTTCCACACGGACGCGTGCCTCGGCGGCTTCATCTTGCCGTGGGCGAAGAAGCTCGGCTACGACGTGCCCGCGTTCGACTTCGCGCTGCCCGGCGTCACGTCGATGTCGTGCGACACGCACAAGTTCGGCTACGCGCCGAAGGGCACCTCGGTAGTGCTCTATCGCGGCGTCGAGCTGCGCCGTCACCAGTTCCACACGGCGCCCGACTGGCCGGGCGGTCTCTACGCGTCACCGACCGTTGCAGGCAGTCGTCCGGGTGCGCTCAGCGCGGCGTGCTGGGCTGCGATGCTCAGCCTCGGCGAGCAGGGCTACCTCGATGCAACGAAGCGCATCCTCGAGACCGCGACGCAGCTCAAGCGCGGCATCGCGCAGATCCCGGGCCTCCGCGTCCTGGGCGACCCGCTCTTCGTCATCGCGTTCGCTTCCGACGCGTTCGACATCTATCGCCTGCTCGACGCCATGTCGAAGCGCGGCTGGAGCCTCAACGGCCTCCAGCGGCCGTCGTGCGTGCACATCTGCGTCACGCTCCGCCAGACGCAACCCGGCGTCGCCGAGCGGTTCCTCGCCGACCTCCGCGCGTGCGCCGACGAGGTGCGCTCGACGGCTCCGACCAAGGACGGCATGGCGCCCATCTACGGCATGGCGAGCTCGCTGCCCTTCTCGGGCGTCGTGTCCGAGATCCTGCTGCGCTACCTCGACGTCATTTACGAGGCGTAGCAGCGAGCGCAGGAGGTCCGAGCGCCGTGTACGTCTTCGTGACGGCGTGGATCGACTTGCCGAGCGGGTCCGTTCGCGTTCGATCAGCGAGCGCGAGCATGGTGTTCCCGTTGACGAGCGCGACGCCGGTGACCGCGCTTGCCACCCAGGCCTCGCCACCCTTCTTCGCGCGCTGAGCCGCCTCGGCGCTGCCGAGCTCGCACACGACGGTGTCGATGTTGTCGACGAGCCCGCCCACGCACTTCTGTGCGGAGAAGCGCGTGGGATCGATCGGGCGCAGCTGCTCGCTCGCCTTCCACCCCTGCGAGTCGAACGCTGACATGACGGAGGAGAGGCGCACCGTCTCGTCCGAGCGGCGACAGCCGGTGAGCAAAAGCGCGAGCACGCAGCAGCGAGCGAGCATGTTGGACCTCAATCCCCACCGTGGCCGTGGCCGTGCTTGAACCAGCCCTTGTGCTTGCCGTTGTCGTGGTGCTCGTGGTCGTCGTCCCGGTCGCCGTGCTCGCGGCGGTCGAAGCGCTCTCCGTGATGTCCGTCGTGCTCGACGTACATGCCGCCGTTGATCTCCACCGACGGTCCGCCGATGTAGATGCCCGGCGGCGGTGGCGCGAAGACCGTGACGCTGGGCGGTCCGACGACAACGCCGGGCGCGCCGACGACGACGCCGGGCGCAACCACACCGATCGCGGGCGAAGAGACCCACACCTCGCCATGCCAGCGCTCGGGCGGCGCGACCTCGATCGTCGGCCGCAGCGCGACGTATGGCCGGTACTCGGCATTGATGATGCGCGCCCTGGCCGGCCGCACCTTCGCATACGAGGGAGGAAAGGCGCCGACGTAGAACGCGACGCCCTTTCTGGTCTCGTAGTCGGGCACGTCCGGCGCGGGGAACGAGTGGTAGTGCGGGCCGTCGATGTAGCAGATGACCGGCTCGCCATCGACGGTGATGACGGGGTGGTTGCCATAGAACGCGTGCTTGTCGCCCTCGTAGCCGAAGGGCGTCGGGTCCGCCGTGAACACGAGCTGATCTCCGACGCGCTGGTACAGGTTGGGGTGGTCCGGCGGATAGACGTGCATGTGCGGCGCCTCGATCAGGCAAAAGCCGCCGCCGTACTTCGCCGCGACGGGGTGCGGCCCGAGGAAGTGGTTCGTGTGCGCCTCGCTACGCCCGGGCACGAGGAGGACGAGCAGCAGCGCGAAGAAGACGGAGCGGTGGATGCTCGGCATGATCACCTCAGAGGATCGGAGCGTAACAGACGCAGTCAGTGTAGCTCGCGCTGTCGCACGCACCGCCACCGCTGGCTGCGGACCTGTCGCAGCTCACGCCATTACAGCACGAGATCGTGGAGGAGCAGTGCTGACCGTACAGCGCGCATACGCTCTGGCCGGCCATGTCCGAGGACGTGCCCATGTCCGTGCTCGGCGGAGGCGTCATCGGTGCGCCGCACGTCCCCTGCACCGAGCCCGGCGGCACGACGCAGGCAGAGCCGGTGCAGCAGTCGGCCGTGGTCGTGCAGACCGTACCCGTCGGCTCGCAGGAGATCGCGCTGCAGCTCAGCGCGCCCGTCGAGCCGGGCACGCAAGGCATGCCATCGCAGCAGTCCGCGGCGGAGGCGCAGCTCGCGCCCTGCATGACGCACGCGGTGAGGCCGTAGCAGCGCGGGACACCGACGGAGTCTAGCTTGCACACGCCCTTGCTCGAGCCTGGCGCGCCGCAGCAGTTGGCGGGGAACGAGTTCGACGAGCAGCCACCGTTGCCGAGGAAGTGGCATACGTCGCCCTCTGGCTGACAGGTGTTATTGCAGGTCGCCTCGCCGTTCGGACAGTTGTTCGGGTTGGCGGCGCCACACGTGCCGATCTGCGGATGCGCTGGGTCGATGTTGCACTTCACGAGCCCCGCGCCGGGCAGGCCCGTCGTCACGGCACCGCCGCAGCAATCGGTGTCGACGTGGCAGAGGTCGCCGAGCACGTGGCAGCCCGAGGCGGGCTGGCAGATCTTCGAACCCGCGCTTCCGAATGGCGCGCAGAACGAGCTGCAGCAGCCCCCGCAGCCGTTGCAGGAGAGGCCGTCGACCCGACAGCCGGCGGAGACGTCCGCGCAGGTTCCGGCGGAGCCGTTCGCAGCGCCGTCACACGCACCGGTGCAGCAGTCGACGTCGTGGTAGCAGATGTCGCCGGTCTGGTTGCAGTACGACACGTCGGAAGGCGCCGCACACGTGCCGTTGCTGCAGAGCTGCGAGCAGCAGTCCGCGTTGCCGTTCGGGCACGTGTTGCCTGCGGTCTTGCACGTCGTGTTGAGCGGCTTGCACGCGCCGTTCTCGCACGTGGTGCTGCAGCAGCCGGTGCCTCCCGTCGTGCACTGCTGCCCGTCCGAGAGGCACTGGGTCGTGCCGCACAGGTGGTTGGCACCGCAGTCGAGCGTGCAGCAGTCGGTGGCGACGTTGCAGCTCGCGCCGGCCGCCGCGCACATGCCCGCAGAGCAGTGGCCGCTCACGTCGCACGCGCCCGAGCAGCACTCGGTGCCGAGCGTGCACGCCCCACCCGCGGCGAAGCATTGCCCACCATCGCCGGAAGCGTTGAGGTCGTCCGACACCCCCTGGTCGCCGCTGAGCACCTTGCCGTCGTGATGGCACGCCCCGAAGCAGGCGATCAGCGAGACGAACAGGAGGCGATGGAGCGCGTGGGCAGTGAGGATCTGCTTGGCCATACCCCCTCGGTGCGTCGCGCGCGGAAAGCGGCTCACAAAATGATGCCGAGACCGAGCTGGACCCCGAGCCATGGACCTTCCACCGCGAGCGCGCGTTGACCGTTCACCAGCCCACCCGTCGGAAAGATCCAGTAGCCGGCCTCCGTCGCGAGCTCGATCACGAGGCTGCGCACCGGCCTCACGTGCACGCCGAGTGTCGCGAAAGGTCCTCCTGCAGCCCATGTGACGCGGCCTCCGTGGACCGCGTCACCGCTCGCAGGCTGCCCCCTCAGTAGCGTCGCACCGATGCGCATCCCGAGCCCGCCGCGCACGCCGACACGAGCGCCTTCGCGGTGCGCGACCGCGGCGGCGCCGAGCGTCACGTCGTCGATCGCCACCTTGCCGAGGGCCGTGGCGGCCGCGCCGTGGTGCTCGAGCACGTCGAGCGTCCAGCCGAAGTGACGCCAGCGATCTTCGCCGACACGCAGCCCGCCGCCGAACAGGGCCCTCCGGCCCACGAAGAACACCTGGGTCGAGGCGACAGCTTCGATCCGCAGACGTGTGCCGATCGGTCCATGCGCCACCGCCTCGTGCACGACCGCAGGCGTCGGCCGTGCGACCGGCTCGCCCGCCGCCGCCGCGCACAGCTCGACGATGGCGAGGGCGACCACTCGAGCTCTCACGTCAGGGTCGTCGTCGTGCAGGTCGATCGTCTTCGAGAGTGCCTCGCCACCGCCGGTGGAGAGTCGCACCGTTTCCGCAGCGCACGAGACGGTCACGACCGGCGCGTCGTCCGTGCCCATCGCCCCCCGGTCCTGCGAGCGCTCGATGCGGAGTCTCGCCCTCACGTCCTTGTCGCGAAGCAGCGCATCACAGCCAAGGAACACGAGCCGCTCTGCGTCGCTGGCCGCGCTCTGGTGCGAGGGGAGCAGGACGAGACCAAGGGCGAGCACTCCGAGGCCGGCTCTGATCACTCGACGCCGCTGAAGCGCCGCACCGAACGAGCGCGGGTCCCATGTGGGTACCGCGAAAGGTAGGTCTCGGCACGCTCGCGCGCACGCCCGAGGTCGGAGGCGCGCGACCACGCCTCGACCTCGCGCGCGAGCGCATCCTCCGCGAGCGGTCCATCCGGCGCGAGGGTGCGGGTGCGGGCGAAGGCCTCTGCCGCCTCGGTCGGTCGGCCGAGCTCGTCGAGCAGGATGCGACCGAGCGTGAACGCGGCGAGCGGCGCCCGCGGATCGTGCGCGTACCGCGTGACGACGGCGCGCAGCGGAGGCAGCGCTTCCGGCGAGTGGTGACTCAAGCGCGCCGCGTCCGACGCGAGCATCAGCTCGGCCGGTCCGCGCGCCACGTCGCGAGTGCGCGCGAGCGCCGCATAGGCCGCGTCGAAGTCACCAGCCTGCGCCAGCCGGAGCCAGGTCCGCTTCTGCCCTGTGACCGGCGGTGCGCTGCCGAGATCCGGCGCGTCGGACGCGACGGCCGGTGGCGGCGGGGTGGACGCGACCCCCTCGCCAGCGAGCGAGAAGGCGCCCGATTCTCCCGTCGTCAGCTCCGTGCGGGTGCCTCTGCACGCGACGCGCACCCGCCCGCTGTCGACCTCGACTCGCACCTCGGTGGCGCGGCGAGTGACGGTGAACTGCGTGCCCAGGACCTCGATCTCGACGGTACCGGCGACCACGCGGAACGTGCGTTGCGGATCAGGCTCGACCTCGAAGTGGTACGCGCCGACGTGGAGCTGGGAGACGACGAGCGTGCGGCTCACGATGGCGACGGTGAGCCGCGCATCCGGCGTGGTGGGTGTGGCTCGGCTGCCATCGGCGTAGCGCACATCTCGCTCGCGCGGACGCAGCGCGTGGCTGGCTACGAGCGCGAGCAGGAGGACGCACGCGGCGCCGAGCGCGGCGGTGACGAGGCGCCGACGCGCTCGGCGCCGCTCGAGCCTCCGCAGCACGGCGAGCTCGTTCGCGGCGGCGCGCTCGGGAGACCAGTCGGGCTCGGCGCTGCCACCGGCACGGCGAACGCGGTCGACGAGATCGCTCATGACAGCCGGACCTCGACCTTCGCCTGGGCCTTGGCGATCCACCGCTTCACCGTCGCGAGCGAACACCCGCAGCGCTGCGCCACGATGGGCAGCGTCTCGCCCTCGACGCGGTGGAGCACCCAGGCGACGCGCTCCGAGACCGGGATCTCGTCGAGCACGGCGTACACGCGCGCGAGGAGGAGCCGATCCGCTGGGTCGTTGCTCGTCGCCAGAATGTCGTTCTCATTGACCGAATCGAGCCCGAGGAAGCTCCACAGTCGCCGACGTCTCAGCCGCCGCATCGACAGGCGCACCGCCACGGTCGCAAGCCACCCCTTCGTTGCCTCGGGCTCGCGCAGTCGCTCGAGGCCACGTGCGGCGGCGAGGAAGACGTCCTGCACGACGTCGTCGATCTCGTCGTCGCGCCCCAGCAAGCGGAAGACGACCGCTGCCACGTAGCTGGCGTATGCGCGATAGACCGCGGCGAGGCCGACCGGGGCGGGCTCGGCGCCGACAAGCTTGAGGTGGGGCACACCAGACTTCATGACCTGCCCCCTCAGTGCCTCGAGCGCCCGATTCGGCTCACGCGATCGACCGTATCACGCGCGATGGCGGCGGTTCACCTCCCGCGCCCATCGGCGAGAACAGCGGGCAGTACAGCGGACACTCGAGGGGGATTCCCCCTTGCACGCTTCGGAGCGCGGCCGTAGTCTCTGAATGAGCACTCATTCAGTACCCGATCAGCGTCACCGGAGGTCGTACTTTGTCCAACCCCAACACCGCCATCAACCGCTACAAGGCCAACCTGCGGGAGCTCAGCTTCCTCATGTTCGAGCAGCTCGGCCTCCAGGAGGTCCTGGGCAAGGGCCCGTTCGAAGCCTGGGGCAAGGACGAGGTGCTGACATCGATCAGCGAGTGCTACAAGTGGGTCCAGAACGTCACCGGGCCGCTCAACGCCATCGGTGACGCCGAGGGTTGCCGCATCGAGGACGGTCGCGTGAAGACGCCGACCGGCTTCAAGGAGGCGTGGAAGAAGCTCTACGAAGCGGGCTGGCAGACCATCGGCGCGAGCGAGGAGTTCGGCGGCGGAGGCGCGCCGCGGGCGCTCATGGTGGTGGTGCAGGAGCTGATGTCGGGCGCGAACGCCGCGTTCACGATGTACCCGGGGCTCGCGTTCGGCGTGGCCGAGGTCATCCACCACTTCGGCACCGATGAACAGAAGCAGATGTACCTGTCGCGCATGAACTCCGGCGAGTGGGGCGGCACCATGTGCCTCACGGAGGCGAGCGCGGGTACCGACGTCGGCTCGTCGCGCACGCGCGCCACGAAGAACGCGGACGGCGGCTACTCGATCCGCGGCACGAAGATCTTCATCTCCGGCGGCGATCACGACATGACGGACAACATCATCCACCTGGTGCTCGCGCGCGTGGACGGTGCGGCACCAGGCACCAAGGGCCTCACGCTCTTCATCGTGCCGCGCATCCGTCACGACGCCCAGGGCAAGCTCGGTCAGACCAACGACGTCACGCTCGGCAGCATCGAGCACAAGATGGGCATCAACGGCTCCGCCACGTGCGTGCTGAACTTCGGCGAGGCCGACTCGTGCATCGGGTATCCCGTCGGTGGTGACGCCAAGCTGAACCAGGGCATGGCACAGATGTTCCTGATGATGAACTTCGCCCGGATCGCCGTCGGCGTCCAGGGCATCTCCGTCGCGAGCTCGGCATTCCTCAACGCGCTCGAGTACGCGAAGGACCGCAAGCAGGGCGCGTCGATCAAGAACTTCAAGGACGCGACTGCACCGCGTGTGTCGATCATCGAGCACGCCGACGTGCGTCGCATGCTCCTCGACATGAAGTCGAAGGTCGAGGGCGTGCGCGCCCTCGCCATCAAGCTCTCCGTCCACCAGGACTTCGCGGCCGTGCTCAAGGGCACGGACGACGCGAAGGCCGCCTACCATCAGGGGCAGGTCGACCTGCTCGTCCCGCTCGTGAAGTCGTACGGCTCCGACCAGGGCTTCCGCGTCTGCGAGACGGCCATCCAGGTCTACGGCGGCGCCGGCTACACGCGCGACTACCCCGTCGAGCAGTACTGTCGCGACGCGAAGATCTTCTCGATCTACGAGGGGACGAACCACATCCAGGCGATGGATCTCGTCGCCCGCAAGCTCGGTCAGGCCGGCGGCGCGAACCTGCAGGCGTTCTTCGCCGACATCGCGAAGTTCGTCGCGGAGTACGGCGCCCACGCGTCGCTAGGCAACGACGTGAAGCGCCTCGGCAAGGCGCAGGAGTCACTCATGTCGTCGGCGATGCAGCTGCTCACGTGGTCGCAGACCGGCCACCTCGAGCGCGTGCCGCTCTACGCCAACCGCTTCCTCGACATGATGGCCGAGACCACCGTCGCTTGGCTCCTGCTCGACGGCGCGCGGCTCGCCGAGGAGAAGCTCAAGCAGGTCGCGGCCGATCACCCCGACCACGCGTTCTACGGCGGCAAGCTCGCCGCTGCGAAGTTCTACGCGCGCAACACGCTTCCCGGCGTCGAGGAGAAGGCCCGCCAGATCGCAGAGGCCGACTCCTCGGCCCTCGAGATCGCCGACGCCGGCTTCTAGCCTGTCGAACCGTCCACACCGACGCGCGGGCGCTCCGATGCCCGCGCGTTTTTTTACGTCTCGAAGAGGATGTGGCCGAGGGCTTCGGGGGTCCAGCTCTGGAGGATCTGGGCGCGGGTGCCGGGGTCCGTGAGGCCGAGCTCGTCGAACACCTGCGCGAGCGTGAGCCGGCGGCGCGGGTTCTCGTCGTGGATGAACTGGAGCACGCGCAGCAGCTCGGGCTCGCGCGTGCGGTACATCGTGAGCTGGTAGGAGTCGTCCTCGCCGGTCTGCGGCACGCGATCGAGCTGACCGAGCAGCTCGCAGAAGAGGGTGCCGTTGCGGAACGCCTGCTCGACGACGCCGAGCGTGATGGGCGTGCCGAGCTGCGCGATGACGTCGAGCCACACCGACAGCGCGACGAGGTGCCGGCCCATGCGCGCGAGCACGTCGCTCACGATCGGCGTGCGACGTTGCTGCAGGAGCGCGAGGCGGATCCGCGGCGCGAGCAGCGCGAGCTCACGCGCACCGTTCAGCTGCGGCTCGACACCGAGGAAGCGCCCGACCAGGGCGCGCAGGCCCGAGAGGTAGCCACGGTGTGCCTCGACGAGCATCGCGCTCGGCGCAGCAGGTGGGCGCTCCCAGCGCGCGGAGACGAGATCGGCCTCTGCGAAGCGCGCGAGCACATCGTCGACGAGCGGACGATCGCGCAGCCACGTCTCGAGCGCGATGAGCGCGGGAGGCAGCTTGTCCTCGGGCTCCGCGTCCAGTCCGAGCGGGATCTCGCGCGACGCCTCGAGATCCGCGAGCACGTCCGCGTGCAGGATCGGCGAGTCGCCCTCGCGGAGCGGCCGCATGGGACACAGGAAGTTGAGGTCCGCGATGAACCACTCGCCGACACGTCCAAGCGCGTTCACGGGGAACGTGCGGCACACGTACGGCTTGAGCGCGCGACCGTGGTCCGATTGCACGCGACACAGGCCGTCGTCTCGCAGGAAGAAGCAGCTCGGCGAGAAGTTGGTGAGCTGGACGTACGCCGCCTCGGGATCACGCTGCGGCGAGACGAACATCGCTAGGCTGGGGTAGCGCGCGACGAGCTGCACGACCTCGCTGCGCGTGCCGCCGAAGCCCGCGCCCTTGCAGCAGCGGAACCCGCACTCGACGCAGCTGTAGCCGAGCGCACCATCGGCGAACGGAAAGTACACGGGGTGACCCGCGAGCAGCGACGTCACGCGCGTAGCGTCGCTCAGAACGCCTTACCCACGTCGCCGAAGCGCGCACGGGCACCGAAGTCGCGTGGGTCGCTGGCCATCTGCAGGAAGCGACGCTCGCGGCCCTGCTCGACGATGATCGGCGTCGTCGAGCGCTCATCGCGCAGGGAAAAGTGCAGCTCGAGCGCTGCGGGCAGCTCGCGATAATCGAGCGTCTCCGTCGACCAGTCGTCGAAGTCACCGACGTGGTACCAGCCGAGCATCCGTCCACCCGGCAACGAGTGCTCGGCGAGCTGGTACATGCGAAAGCCCATCCCACCCGTCGCGTACTTCATGCCGTCGTACCACATGCGACCCGACAGCTTGCCCTGCGGAGCCTCCTCGCTCTGCGACAACGAGAGCGGTCCGCTCTCGAGCTCGAGGGCGGCCGGCCGGTACACGTAGCGCTGGCGCCCGCCCACACGCGGATCGTCGAGCAGCACCAGCGCCCTGCTCCCGTCGCGCTCCTCGACGGAAAACCGCGTGCGCACGACGACGCCGGTCTTGCGGAACGTCAGCGTCAGCTCGTCGCCGGAGACGTGCCAGTCGAACGACGCCGTGTTGTTGTAGCCGACCTTGCCGTAGCGGTAGAGGCCCTTGTCGCCGTCGTGGAAGTAGTAGAAGCGCAGCTCGTCGGTGAGCGCGCGCGGCGAGCCGACCTCCCACAGCCCAACGATTGACGGCGTCGGTCTGCGCAACGTCGTCAGCGCCGCGACGAGGACCCCGAGCACCATCACACCGACGAGGAAGCGCTTCATGCGCCGAAGTATACGTGCGAGGCGATTTGTCGCACCCCTCGATCGAGTGATACACCACGCCACCGCAAACGCCCGCGGCTCCTGGAGGTCATGTGAACATGAAGCGTCTCGCTTGGTTGATGGTGGTGGTTCCGATGGTGCTGGCGGGCTGTGGCTCGCCGTGGGTGATTGTGCGGCAGGGCAACCCGAACCCGCTCACGCCCGCGACGCAGTTCGCGATCGACAACACGACGTTCAACGAGCTCGCCGTCGGCAAGAAGACGGAGGCGGACTACCTGGCGGCGAAGACGCCCGAGCAGCAGCAGTCGTTCCAGAACGACAAGATGGCGTTCGTCGGCGGCTTCTCGACGGGCATGCAGGCGCATCGCGGCACGCTCGACATCGGCGCGGCGGATCAGCTCGCGGGGCGCTTCGTCGTGCACTCGAACGTCACGTTCCTCGAGCCCGGCAACTTCAACGGCTTCTACAACATCGCCACGCAGATGCGCACGCACGTCGTCATCACCGATCCGAACAACACGCCGATCGACGAGATCGAGATCCGCTGCGTCGTCGGCGCGGACCTCTACCGCCCGTCGGTGAGCGTGCGCGTGAGCGAGTGCGGCCGCATCACGGGCAACTACGCGGCGCGCTACCTGCGCAAGCGCGTCGGCCTCAAGTAGAAGCGATCGCGGCGCGCGGGACGGTCATCTCCTCGAGATCGATCCCGAGCGTCGAGCGGAAGGCGTACGCGTTGCTGCGACGCAGCGCGGCCGCCAGCTCCGCCGCCCCGTGAAAGCGGTTGCGCGGCGAGCGGCTCAGCAGTTTGGCCACCACCTGCATCAGCCAGCCCGGGATCTTCGCGTCCGGCGCGACATCCTCGAAGGCCTGGAGGATCTCGCCCTCCTCGCACAGCGGGGCCGTCTTGCCATCGAACGGGCGCTCACCCGTCAGCATCTCGAACAGCGTGCAGCCGACGGCGAAGAGATCGCTCTCCGTCGAAGCCGAGGCGCCGTTCCACAGCTCGGGCGCCATGTAGGGCAGCGTGCCCGAGCCCTGGAGACGCGCGTCGATCGCGTGCTCACCGACGACGGACGCGATGCCGAAGTCGAACAGCTTGACCGCGAACTGACGATCCGTGAGGCCGATGTTGTGCGGCTTCAGATCGCGGTGAACCACCCCGGCGCGGTGGACATCGGCGAGCGCGACGCACAGCGAGAGCGTGATGTTGACGGCCTGCTCCCAGTCCACGCGGCCGTGCAGCGCGAGGAGCTCGCCGAGCGTGCCGCCGTGGAACTTCTCGACGACGAGGAACGAGCCGTGCTGCTCGTCGCGACCGCAGTCGATGACCTTGACGACGTGCTCGCTCTCCAGCCGCCCGAGCAGCTTGGCCTCATGGTAGAGGCTCGCCTCGAACGCGGGCGGCGCCGACTTGTCCATGAGCTTGAGGGCGAAGTGACGTCCCACGTGGACGTGCTCGACCTCGTAGACCGTGCCCATGCCACCGCGCCCCAGGCGGCGCAGCACGCGGTATCGGTCGGCGATGAGGGTCTCGGTCGGGAGCTTCTGGGACTCGATGTGGCTCATGAGTGCCCTTGTACCCACCGCTCGAAAACGTCGATATGAACTGGTTCATATGGGGCCTACGAATTCCAGATGGGGTGAACGGACCCCGTGCGGCGCCGGGCGCGAGAATTCAAACAATCGACATCATTGATGTTTTGGATCGACGAAGGTGGCCCAGCCGTTGCGTGACAAAGGGGAGTGTCGCGCGCCCTGCTGATCTTTTTTTGCTGACCGGGTCGATTTCCGCCTCGGCTGATCCGGCCAAGGGCTTCCGTCCGCGTGCTCCCGGGTTCGACCTCAGGCAGAAGAAGCTCCTCACGCCGACCCTCACTCATCAGGAGCGGGACCAGCGCCTCGGGCTCGTGCGCTGGTCGAGCTGGGGTGGCCGTGGCTCGGTCATCAAGCGCTCCCTCCCCGAGCCGCAGCGAGCCGAGCTCGCGACGGCGCGCCACGACGCTGCGACACGCCTGACCGAGCTCGATCCGAAGCATGAGGTGCTGAGCGCCGACGAGTGGAACAAGGTCCGCGACGAGTTTCAGCACTCCATGAAGCAGGTCCGGAACGCCGCCGAGGACATCGAGTTCGTGCACGACGATGACGCGGAACGGACCTCGACGATCACACACTACGAGGAGCTCGCACGCGGCCGCCTCGCGCGCACGCTCGCGACCGCGCTTGCGCACGAGCAGCCGAGCCCGGAGCGGCTCCAGAAGATCACGCGCGAGCTCGCGGTGAAGAACCCGTTCCTCGGCTCGCCCTTCAAGGTCGAGATGCTCATCGCCGACATGCGGAAGATCCAGCCGACGCTGGCGAAGTGGGACTTCCGCGAGATGGACGACGGCCGCAAGTTCCGCGGCGATCGCAGGCTGCCCCCGTCGACCCAGGCGGCCGTCACGGCAGTCGGTCACCGCGCCTTCGAGGGCGCAAACGTCCTGTTCGCCAACCACATGTACTCGGACTCGCTCTCGATGGTCGACGCGCTCACCGCGCTCGGGCTCGACACCGACAACGCCCGCTTCGTCGCGACGCCCCACCCGTTCGACAAGCGCGTGCGCATGTCGCTCGAGCACCGCGGCGTGAAGGTGGCCGAGGCGCCGTACTCCGTCGAGGAGACGAAGAAGCTCGTCGGTGAGGCGGTCGAGGCGCTGCTCGTCAAGGCGCGCGCGAACCACGGGCCCATCGTGGTGTTCGACGACGGTGGCATGGCCACGGAGTACATCGCCGCGAACCACAAGGACGAGCTCCATCGCTTCCGCATCGTCGAGATCACGAAGGCCGGCGAGCGGATCGGAAAGACGGTGCTACCCCGCGCGCTGGGTGTGCAGATCTCCGACCACGGCTACGTGAGCGGCGCGAACCGCGCGGCGCTCCGGGACCGCTTCATCCAGATCCGGACGCTCGACGAGGGCACGCGCGATGCCGCGGCGCGCGCTTGGGATCTGGAGAGCAGTCGTCCGCCGAACCCAGCCCGCCCTCGCAACCCGGATCACCTGCTCCCCGAGTCGAGCTTCGGCTTCGCGTACTACACGTACTCGAACACGACCTACAAGCGCGAGGTCATGACGCCGCTCTACACGGAGCAGGTCAACGCGTCCTTGTTCGATGCCATACAGCGCGGCGGTCACCCGGTGGCGAACAAGCGCGTGTCGATCATCGGAGGCGGTGCGATGGGCATCGCCGCGGCGCGCGAGCTGCGCACCAGCGGCTACGAGGTCACGTTCGTCGAGCCGGATGCGGAGCGCGCGAAGGTCCTCACCGGCGAGAAGTTCGCCGTCGCGTCGCTGCAGGAGGCACTGCCGGGTCGCGCGATCGTCCTCGAGATGTCGGGCATGAAGAACATCATCGGCCTCAACGAGATCAACCTCATCGACGACGGCGCGTACCTCGCGCACGGGTCGTCGAAGGACAACCCCTTCGATATGCTGTCCATCAAGGCGCTGGCGAAGTCGCGCGTCGCCTGGGCCCCGCACAGCGGCCAGATGTCGGCGAGCTACACGTTCAAGGCGGCGGGCCTCACCAAGACGATCCACATGCCCGGCGACGGCTTCACCATCAGTCACGGCGGCAAGGTGCAGAACGTGCCGCTCGAGAAGTTCACGCCCGAGCTCGACCGTCTCGTGAACCTCGGCGTCTACGCGCTGGAGAACAAGCCGGTGACGTACTACCCGATCTTCACCGCGCCCGAGCACGCCATGGATCCGACCGCGGCCCCGTGAGTGGGGTCTGACGAGGCGCCTGGGGTGGCGAGGCCCGACTGGCAGTGTCCAACCGTGATTTAAACTACTGTAACAACTAGAAATATCGATCAACGACGGTGGCCCCACCCTTGCGTAACCACGCGTCGTGTCGCGCGCGCTCCTCATCTCGTTGCTCCTCGGATCGATGTCCGCATCGGCTGCGCCCGGCCCTGCGTACCGCCCGCGTGCGCCCGGCTTCGACATCAAGCAGAAGAAGCTGCTGACGCCGCAGCTCACCCCGCAGGAGCGGAGCGCGCGGATCGGCGTGCACCGGCTCGAGCCGTTCGCCAACCCCTTCACGAGCTCCATGAACCGTCCCATCGACGATCGCCAGAAGCAGGCGCTCACGGAGCGCGTCCACGACTCGATCGCACGCCTCACGGAGCTCGATCCGAGGCACGAGCTTCTCTCCGACGCCGAATGGACCAAGGTGGCCGAGCGGCACCAGTTTGATCACCACGACGTCCGCAACGCTGCCGAGGCGATCGACTTCAAGGCCTTTGATCCGGAGTACAAGGCGCGCGCCCTCATGGGCTTCGAGGAGATCGCCAAGGGCCGCCTCGCACGCACGCTGTCCGACGCGCTCGCGCACGAGTCGCCGAGCCCGGAGCGCCTGCACGCGATCACCACGAAGCTCGCGGCGCAGCACCCGTACCTGGGCTCGTCGTTCAACGTCGAGCAGATCATCGCCGAGACGAGGAAGATCCACCCGACGCTGGCGAAGTGGGACTTCCGCGAGATGGACGACGGTCGCAAGTTCCGCGGTGATCACGTGCTGCCCGCCTCGACACAGGCCGCGGTGACGCGTATCGGGCACCGCGCCTTCGAGGGCGCGAACGTGCTCTTCGCCAACCACATGTACGCAGATTCTCTCGCGATGGTCGATGCGCTGACGGCGCTCGGCCTCGACACGAGCAACTCGCGGTTCGTGGCGACGCCCTACCCGTTCGACAAGCGCGTGGGCCTGCTGCTCGAGCACCGCGGCGTGAAGGTCGAGGCCGCGCCGTACGAGGTCGACAAGACCAAGAAGATGGTCGGCGACGCGGTCGAAGCGTTGCTCGTGAAGGCGCGCGCGAACCACGGTCCGATCGTCGTGTTCGACGACGGCGGCATGGCGACGCAGTACATCGCGGAGCACCACGCCGACGAGCTCTATCGCTTCCGCATCGTCGAGATCACGAAGGCCGGGGAGCGCGTGGGCAAGGCGGTGCTGCCGCGCGCGCTGGGCTCCGATGTCCGTGATCACGCAACGCTCGACGAGGCGCAACGAGGCTCCGTGCGCGACCGGTTCATCGAGATCCGCACCATCGACGAGGCCTCGAAGCAGCGCGCGGGCGAGATCTTCGACGCCCAGTGGAGGGCGCGGCGTGTGCGCTCGGTCAACCCGACGGGGCAGCTTCCGCGCTCGAGCTTCGGCTTCGCGTACTACACGTACTCCAACACGGCCTACAAGCGCGACGTCATGACCCCTCTCTACACCGAGCAGGTGAACGCGTCGCTCTTCGGTGCCATCGAGCGCGGCGGTCACCCCATCGCGAACAAGAGGGTCGCGATCGTCGGCGGCGGCGCGATGGGCATCGCCGCCGCACGCGAGCTGCGCACCAGCGGCTACGAGGTCACGTTCGTCGAGCC
>JBDTCO010000198.1:0-15210 GCA_039923495.1 Polyangia bacterium | reverse complement strand
AACGCGCATGCGTCGCGGCTCGAAGGGGTGCTGTCGCCCGGCTCGAGGCCGCCTTCTGTCAGCGCATCAGCGGACGCTCCGAGTCGTGGCGGTGGCTCAGCTCTGACGTCGAGGCCGCGTCACCGGGATGACGCGCGAGGGTCGACCCGAAGCGGCCTCCGGCTGCGCGAGGTTGGTGAACTTCTCCTCGCGCGCCGGCGGCGCCTCCTCGTCGGGTTCCTGCTCCTCGCGCGCCGGCTCGATCTGGCTGCGCACGAGCAGACCCATCTCGCGGGCCTCGCGCTCGGCGGCGAGCATGCACATCCGGTGGTTGATGGGCGTTCCGGCCTCGGCCGCGAGGAACGCAGCGCGCACGGCGGCGTTGCGGATGTTGCCGCCGGCGAGCTCGTACAGCGCGCCAAGCTCCGTCGCGTCGACGTCCTCGTCGACGTGCGCGTCGAGCGGGAAGATCTTGGTCCACAGCGCCGCGCGCGCGTCGGAGTCGGGCTTCTCGAAGCGCATGCGGAAGGTGAGCCGTCGCTTGAACGCCGTGTCGATGGTGTCCTCGAAGTTGGTGGTGAGGATCGTGACGCCACCGAAGGCTTCCATGCGCTGCAACAGAAAGTTGATCTCGAGGTTGGCGTAGCGATCGACCGACGACTTCACCTCGGTGCGCTTGGCGAACAGCGCGTCGGCCTCGTCGAAGAGGATGATGGCGTTCGACCGGTCGGCCTCGTCGAAGATCTTGCCGAGGTTCTTCTCGGTCTCGCCGATCCACTTCGACACGATGCGCGAGAGATCGACGCGGAACAGCTCCATGTCCAGCTCGCGCGCCATGACGCTCGCGCACATCGTCTTGCCCGTGCCAGGTGGGCCCGCGAACAGCGCGGAGACACCCTGCGCGAGGCTGTGGCGCGCTCCGAAGCCCCAGCTGTCGTAGACGCGCTCGGCGTGACGCACGTAGGAGATCATCTCCTTCAGCGAGTGATAGACGTCGACGGGGATGACGAGGTCCTGCCACTTGTGCGAGTTGGTCACGCGCTGCGCGAGGCTCTTCAGATCATGGCTGAGCTGGTGGCGACAGGCCTCCTGCAGATCGTTGGCGCCGATGATCGTGTCGTGACCGCGCTCGGTCGCGAGCTCGCGTGCCGCACGGGCCGCAACCTCGAGGCGCGCCGGATCGAGCGCGAAGCGACGCGTGAGGTTCTGCACGTCGATCGCCGGATCGATCTGGCCACCGAGGCGGGTGACGGCAGCCTCGAGCAGCGCCGCGCGCTGACCCGGCGAAGGAAACGGGATCTGCACGTTCACGAGCAGCGGCGTCGCGCGACCAAGGAGCGTCTCGCGCTCCTCCGAGAACAGGAACAGCACGTCGTCGGGCTGCGCACACAGCCGCTCGATCGCGCGTGCGAGCCGACGCTGGACGTCGCGCGGCGGACCGTGCGCTTCATCTGCCAGCGGCGGCGCATCCGAGCTGCGCGGCGCCCAGCCCGACAGGCCGAGCAGGGCACCCGCGAGCGCTGCCTCGCGACGCGCGACCGCGACGCGCTCGTCGAGGCGCGTGGCTCTATCGTCGGTGAGCTGCTCGTCGAGATCGCAGAGCACGACCGGCATGCCGAGCTCGTACGCGAGGCCCTCGGCGTAGTCGTGACGACCGGTGCCAGGCACGCCCGAGATCTCGACGACGAGCGGCTCACCCTGGGCGCGCGCCCGCTTGAGCCGCGTGACGGTGACGCTCGTCACCGCCGGTGCGACGAGTGATTTGTCGAGCAGCGGCCTCGGTGGATCGCAGAGCCGAACGCCCTCGGGCAGGTGATCCTGACCGATGAGGTGCTGCGCGACGCGGCTCGCGATCTTGACGCGCGTGAAGACGGCGGGCACCTCGCTCGCAGACGGATCATCCGTGTGGACGAGCGCCCAGCGTCGCAGAGGCGCATCGGGGTAGAGCGAGCGCGCGAGCTCGGGCACACGATCGGCGGGCAGGCCGAGCAGCTCCGCGAGCGTACCGACCTCCATCCACGGCCGGCCGACCTCGCGCTGCAGCGCGCGCTCGAGCGTGCGCACCACCGGGTCGTACTCGGCCGCGACGAGGCACACGAGCGCCTCTTCCTCGAGCGCGGTCAGCCCGAAGCGTCGCACGAGCGCAGGCAGACGCAGCTCGATGGCGTCGGCCTCGGCGCGACGCTCGGCGGCGACGTCCGCACCGATGCTCGCGAGGCCCTCGCTGCCTACGGAGCCCTCGAGCAGCGCCACGGCACGTGCGCGGATCGCGGCGACGCGCGTGAACACATGGTCGGCGGTGGAGAGGTACGTATCGCTCATGCGTGGGCTACCCAAACCTAGCACGCCGGTCCCGGAGATTGACCAAAACCGAGGATACCTCTAGAGTTAGAAGCAGTTGTATACCGCTGGCACTGCTCTTCAAAGGTTGGTCCGATGACGGCGAAGGCCCCGGAAGGGATGAAGAAGAAGGATCTCAAGCGGTTCCGCGAGATCCTTCTGGAGAAACGCGAAGAGATCATCGCCAACGCGAAGAAGACGCTGTTGGACGACATGACCCTCGACACCGACGACCTCGCCGACGAGATGGATCTCGCCTCCTCCGAGTATCTCCAGTCCTTCACGTTCCGCCTGCGCGGACGTGAAAAGACGTTCCTCACGAAGATCGACCACGCGCTCGCGAAGATCGACGAGGGCAGCTTCGGCATCTGCGAAGAGTGCGACGAGCCGATCCACCCGAAGCGTCTCGAGGCGCGTCCGGAGACGACGCTGTGCATCCGCTGCAAGGAAGATCAGGAGCGGATCGAGAAGGCCTACGGCTGAGAGAGCCGCCTACGGCAGGTTCGCAGCCGTCGTCGTTGCGACGGCGTCTGGCCGCAGGCGCCTCGGCAGGCGCGCAACGAGCTGCGAGTGACGACGGGCCCACGCCTCGTCCATCCCGCGACGCGGCGCGGGCAGTAGCGCCGCCAGCTGCGACGCCTCGTCGGCGGTCACGTCGTCGAGCTGCTTGTGAAAGTACGCGCGCGCGCCCTCGGCGACGCCGTAGATGCCTGGACCGAGCTCGACGAGGTTGAGGTAGAGCTCGAGGATGCGGCGCTTGCCGAGCTGCTGCTCGAGCCGCCACGCGAGCACAACCTCCTCGAGCTTGCGGCCAATGGTGCGCTCGCCCGACAGGAACAGGTTCTTCGCGACCTGCTGCGTGATGGTCGAGCCTCCCCGGCTCGGCGTGCCGGTCTCGAGGTTGCGCGAGAGCGCGCGGCGGATCTGCGCGAGGTCGACGCCCGGGTGCTTGTAGAAGTGTCCATCCTCGGACTCCACGACGATGGCGGAGACGATCCGCGGGATCTGGTCGAGCGTGCGGTACGACGGGTTCGACGGCCCGAGCTCGACCACGCGAGGCTGCCCATGGGCATCGCGAGCATCCGGCAGGCGCGGCGCCTCGGTGCGGAGCTGCGCGACGTCCGCGAGCGGGGGCTCGCCGAGGACGACGCAGTGGTTGGTGAGCTCGCCGTCGAGCGTGAGCTGCGCTGGCGCATCGACGGGAACCATCAGCGTGAGATCGCCGTGGATGGTTCCATCGAGGCTCATGCCATCGAGCGCGGGGCGCAGCGCCTCGGGCATCGCGGCGAGCAGCGTCGCGCACGACAGCTCGGGAAGATGTGCGGTGGTCGTGGCGATGGCACCAGCACCATCGTCGTCGGCATCCGCGAGCTCGAACGTCGTGTGCATCGAGGCGCCGCCGCGGGTTGCGTCCACCGCGACGTGGGCGGTGCCCTCGTCGAGCGACCCCTTCGCCACGACCGACGTGCCGTCGACAAAAATGGGGCGCGGTGCGAGGCGAGGCACGTCGACGCTGCCGGTCGTCTCGACGGCGAGCTGGACGCGTGCGGGACCTTCGCCGCCGCGCGGAACGCTGAGTGACGCGGTGCCGGTGAGGGCGAGCGTCCCGCTCGGTACCCCGAGCGCGGCGCCCCACGGCATCGACTTCTCGTCGAACGAGAGGCCGAAGTGATCCAGGGTCGTCGACGCCGAGAGTCCATCTTCGAGCAGGCGGGCGAGCAGGGTGACCCCGGGCGCAGCGGCCGTCAGAGAGACGACGCCGTCACGACGGTGCAGTCCACCCGCGAGGTCGTGCAGCGGTCCGGCCGACAGTGCGGTGAACGCGGCGCGCCGAACCGCCCAGCCGCGGCGCTCGACCTCGATGCCGACGTCTCCGACGGTGACGGGCATGCGGCGCGCCCATGGCCCGAGCTCGGCCGTCACGCCGTGCGCATGCACACGAAGCTGATCACCGACCACGACGTCCGCGCGCTCGACGCTGACATGGTCGAAGGCGCCCAGCGGCGGATCCTCCACGACGACCTGCTCGACGTGGATCGTTCCGTCCATGCGGCCGCCGAGCAGCGCGCCGAGCCGCGGCACGAAGCGCACGTGCGCGGCGGCGAGCTGACCCGCCGAGATCCCATCGATGCGCAGGCCCGACAGCCCGAGCGAAGCATGATCGATGATCACCGCATCGACCGCCACACCGGTCGCGTGCGCCACCGCCGTGCGCAGCGCGAGGCGGAGCTCGCCGTGCGCGCGATACGCGGCAGCACCGAGCCCGAGCGTGGCTGCGAGGCCAGCCGTCCAGAACGCGAGCGCGCGCTTGTTCATCGTTGTGTGCGGCTAGTGCGGACCGGCGTCGATGCGGCGCTCGAGTCCGTCGATGATGTTTGCGAAGGAGAGCGGGCGACGGCGATCGCAGAGGGCGCCCCGACGACGATCAGGCGCGTGCAGGCGTGCACTGGCGAGGAGTCGGCCGCACAGCTCGGAGAACGAGATGCCGTTCGAGCGCGCGATGCGGCCCATCATGCTGTCCGGGCGCAGCGCGGGCAGCGCGTCGACCTCGATGATCTGCTCGTTGCCGAGATCGGAGACGATCACGTCGACCTCGGCGAGGCCGTCGCACTCGAGCGCACGCGCGGCTCGCTCGGCGAGCGCGACCACGCCGCGCTGACGCTCGGCGGAGAGGCGCGGCGGCGAGAACACGGTGACCATGCCGCGACCGCGGCGCGCCGCGAAGTCGAAGATCGGGCCCTCCGGCGTGACCTCGGCGAGCCCGAGGGCCTCGCCGTTCATGACCGCCACGTGGACCTCGCAACCGCGCACGAAGCGCTCGACGACGATGTGATCGTCGAAGCCGGCGGCGTCGTCGATGGCCGCCTCGAAGTCTTCCGCTGCATCGACGCGACGCACGCCGAGCGACGAGCCCTCGGCACGCGGCTTGACGACGACGGGGAAGCCGAAGTTGCCGTGCTGCTCGGTGGCGCTGCCGTGTCCGACGCGATGCACGTACGAGCTCGGCGTCGGCAGGTTGTGCAGCCGCAGGAGCTCCTTCGTCTTCACCTTGTCGGTCGCGAGCGCCGCACCCAGCAGGCTCGGTCCCGTGTACGGGATGCCGAGCATCTCGAGCAGGCCCTGCACGCAGCCGTCCGATCCGTAGCGTCCGTGCAGCGCGAGGAACGCGACGTCGATGTGCTCCGAGCGCAGCACCACGTCGAGATCCGTGTCGACGAAGATGCGCACCACGTCCTGCCCGGCCTCGACCAGCGCGTCGTGCACCGCATCTCCCGAGAGGAGCGAGAGATCGCGCTCGCTCGACAGCCCACCCATCAGAACTCCGACTCGCTTCCCGCGCATCTGCGTCTCCGTTTTCGGTATTGCCTGCCGCTCGTCAATGCTGGCGGCGTGCCAGCGGTCAGATCCGCGTGACTCTTGGGGGTGGTGGCCTGGCGTGTCGAAAGAGACACGCGGGACCGTCTCTCAATCGCTACAGGTGCCACGGCTCACGAGCAACTTTTTGGCCGCAAGACAATCCTTTCGACGCGTCGCTTGACACTCGTGTGCCGACGACGACACAGTCTCGGCCTCGGAGACGACCTGAAGATGACGTTCCTGGAAGCAGCCATCGAAGTCCTACGCCGCGAGGGGAAGCCGCTTGCGGTCAACCGCCTTGCTGAGCTTGCCATCGCGCACAACCTCCTTTCCGTCGTCGGTCGTGATCCGGAGGCCACCATGCAGGCCCGGCTCACGGAGGTCCTCGACAAGGGACCGCCGCACGCCGAGCTCCTCCGTGTGCAGCCGGATCTCTTCGGCCTGCGCGCGTATCCCGAGCGGCCGTATCCGCCGGTTCGCGAGGGCGAGCCTGCGATGGTCGCTCCTGTGGAAGGCGATGCCGACACGGAGATCGACGAGGAGCTCGACGGCCCCGCGGAGGCCGAAGGGGCCGCCGGTGGCCGTGGTCGCCGTCGTCGTCGTCGTGGCGGGGGGGCCTCGCGCGCCGAGCAGCCAGCCGCCAGTGGCGCAACCGCGGCACCGGCGATGACGGGTGCTGCCGCGGAAGCCGCAGCAGAGTCGACGACGCGCGCCGATATACTCGAGACGCACGACGACGATGCCGCCGATGCCGAGGCCGAAGAATACGAGATGGACGGCTCCAGCGCGCCGCTCATGGTCTCCACCGCGGGTGACGAAGAGATCACCAGCACGGGTGAGGAGCGCGAGGTCCGCAGCGAGATCCTCGGGCGTCGCGATCGTGAAGATCGTGGTGGTCGTGGTCGCCGCCCCGAGCGGGGTGGCAAGCCCGCTCGTCCGGATCGCGATCGTCACCACGAGAAGGGGCCGCACCTCGCCCCGGCGCGACCGGCCGGTTCCCCGGCACCGCAGGCTTCGCAGTCTGCGACTCCGATGATGCCCGCGCCCGCCGCCGGCGGTGCGCGCTCGCTCGCGAACGACCTGTATGACATCCTCCGCTCGCAGGACGGTCGCCCGCAGCACGCGCGCGCGCTCGCCCAGGAAGTGGAGAAGCGCAAGATCCTCGAGGGTCGTCCGCAGCCCGAGGTGGTGCGCGAGGTGCGCATGGCACTCCACGGCGAGCTCAGCGGCCGCACGCACAAGGGTCTGCGTCCTCGGCTGCGCGCGCTCGGCGGCGGCAACTACGCCGTCATCGATCGCAAGCTCGACGACGAGCTGCTGCATGCAGAGCGCGCTCTCGAGGTTGCGCTCGAGCGTGCGCAGGCTGCAGCGGTCACGGCCGTGCGTCGCCGTCTCTCGAAGCTGTCGCCGTTCTCGTTCGAGCAGCTCGGCCGTCTCTGCGCCGAGTCGCTCGGCGTCGAGCGTCCGACGCTCGTCAAGCGTGGCGAGGGCGTGTCGTACTACGGCGGCGAGCGCGCGCTCGGTGCGTTCCACTCGCGCGTGCTCATCGGCGTGCGAAGCGGCGAGGCCGAGCTCCAGCGTCGCGCGGTTGGCGAGCTGCGCGCAGGTCTCGATGCGCGTGGCTTCGACGAGGGCTTCCTGTTCTCCATCGGTCGACTGTCCTCGGACGCGCGCGACGAGCTGCGTTCGGGGCGCGCCGTCACCGTGTACGACGGCGACTCCATCGCGGCATTCCTCGTCGACAAGAAGCTCGGTGTTCGCATGCAGTTCGCACCGGTTCCGTACGTCGACGTCGACTTCTTCGCCGAGCTCAACGAGACGTAAGCACGTGCAGGCACTCGACCTCGGCCGTCGTGGCTTCGGGGAGGTCGAGGCCCTGCAGGTATCGCTGCGCGCACGCGTCATCGGCGGAGATGTCGCCGCCGAGGCGCTGCTCGTCGTCGAGCACGAGCCCGTCGTCACGCTCGGTCGGCGCGGGGGCTCGGACGGTCTGCTCGTGCCGGAGGCGCAGTTGCGCTCGGCCGGCGTCGAGCTTTACACGGCGAGCCGCGGCGGCGAGGCCACGTACCACGGTCCAGGTCAGCTCGTCGCGTACCCGGTGATGACGCTGCGGCGTGGTGTCGTCGCGCATGTGGAGGCGCTCGCGTGCGCTGCGATCCGCACCGCGGCGCACGTCGGGGTGGAGGCTCGCTTCGATCGCGCGCGACCTGGTGTGTGGGTCGAGGATCGCAAGCTCGCGTCCATCGGTGTGCACGTCCACCGGCGCGTGACCATGCACGGCATCGCGCTCAACGTCGATGACGAGGTGCTCGTCGGCTTTCAGCGCATCGTGCCGTGCGGCATGCCCGGCGTGACGATGACGTCGCTCGAGCGCGAGGTCGGTCGAAAGGTCGACGTGCGCGAGGTCTTCACGACGGCGCTCCTCGAGGCGCTGTCCGCGTGAGGTCTCTCGCGCTCGTGCTGGTGGCTGCCGGGTGGATGTCGGGCTGCAAGCGTCCGGTCGCGCCCCACGTAGATGCGATCGAGGTGCGGGTGCATGTGCTCGGGCCGGACGAGCTGAAGGTGCCGGAGCAGGCGGAGCTGAAGAAGATGGTCGAGGCCGCGATCGCGGCATCGCCCGGGCCGCTACGCTACGAGCCGACAGGCGCACCGTCGACGAAGCTCGTGGTGAGCGTCGAGCTCGGCTGGCAGCAGGGTAGCCTGCGCTCGCAGAGCCGCGCGGCGCTCGAACCGCGTGGCGAAGACGCGGGCACGACGCACATCGCGCGCGAGGCGCTCCTCGAGAAGGGCAACGCGGAGAAGCTCCCGACGCTCGACGAGGTTCGCAACCACCTCCGCCGCGCCTTCGCGCTGACCGCGGGTGCCGCCGTCGCGTCGGAGCAGCTGTGGCTCGGTCCGCCCGAGGCTGCCCGCGCGGCGATCACCGGCAAGGATCTCGACCTGCGCCTCGACGCGATGGCGTTCGCGGGCGCGCGTCACGATCGCGAGGCGGTGCCCGCGCTCATCGAGGCGCTCAAGAGCGAGGACGAGGCCCAGCGCGACCGCGCCATCGGTGCGCTCGCGGAGCTCGGCGATCCGCGCGCGGTGCATCCGCTGACAGCGCTGGCGAAGCTCAACGACGATGACGAACTCCCGAAGATCATCGACTCGGTCGCGCGCATCGGCGGCACCGAGGCCACCGACTACCTCGCGCTCCTCGCGGAAGCGCACCCGAACCCCGACATCAAGGACATGGCGAAGCGCGCGCTCGAGCACCTGCGCGAGCGCGCGAAGCCTCACGGGCAGACGTTGGGCGAGCCGCCGTTGTTGTAGGTCTGCAGGTTGCCGGGATACGGCGTGGTGAGCACAGGGAACGAGCTCGACGTCGCCGAGAGGAGCTACGTGGCGGGACGCGCCTTCTTGCCGTGCTTCTTGTGGTTGATGAAGGTGCCGCGAGCGACCGAGTCGCTCTGGCCGGGGGGGCTGTAGTCGGTCCAGCGATAGGAGGCTTCGGGCCGGATGTCGACGTGGATGAAGCCGGCGCGCGGATAGAGCCCGATGCCCATGCCGCCTGCATCGAGCGAGGTGACGAACTTGTGCAGCTCGTGCTCGGAGACGCCAGGGATGCGGATGTCGGAGGCCGACCCGTGGAAGTGGAACGACGTGACGCGCTCTTGATTGCGGAAGCCCGACACCAGCTCGAGCGGCTTGCCGAAGTGGTCGTAGATGCGCGAGAGCATCTCGAAGAGGTGCGGCTCGATGGCCTTCTCCGTCTGGGTGCGACGGCAGCGGAACGCGTGGTTCAGCTGATCGAGTGCGTCGGGATCGAAGCTGCCGTCTGCCCGGTACAGCTGGACGTCCACGGTCTCGCGACTGAAGTTCACCGCCGTCAAGACGAGGTGCCCGGTCGGCTTCTCGGCGGGTTCGGAGCGGAGCTCCGTCGCCGGAGCGAGCGAACCGGAGAAGCCACCAGCGCTACGATGCTTCTTTCGCTTCTTTTTGGCGGCCGCTGGAGCCGAAGTGGCTCCCGCGTGCGTCACCGTGCTTGCGGCAGCGGGGGCTGCGCCCAGCACGAAGAGGCCAGAGGATAGGATCGTGCCCCAGAGGGCGAGACGAATCGTCGAGAGGTTGGTCTGTCTTCGCAATGGCCATCAGCTCCGTCTAGGGATTACCGCTTGGGTTCGCTCGGGCTGTCGGATCGGCCAGGATCGTCTGCCACGTACTTCGCGAACCCCACTCGTGCTCGTTGCTTGTTTCTCCTGCGATGCGGCCGTGAAGGCCACACAGTCTGTCACCTTACGAAGAGAACCAAAATTCCGTCAAGGGTAGAAAGATGCCTACATCGGGGACGGGATCAGAACCGTAACGATAACGAACCGTTCTGCATCGCGGGGTAAACGCGCTTCCGCGGAGCTTCATGCGCCGGATTCGCGCGAGCACGACGTTTGAGGGCCGCGCCGACCACGATCATCACCACGCCGGCCGCCTGCATGAGGCCGGAGATCACCTCGCCGGATCGGGCCAGCGCGCGGAGATCGCGGTTCGCGTCGTCGACGGTCTTCTGCGCGCGGGCGTCGGAGTCGGGCAGCCCGGTGTCGATGGGCGGACCCGACAGGCCAACGTGCTGCCCGAGCTGGAGCCAGGGCCCCGCGACAGGAATGAGCGACGTGCCCGCCGGCTGGTGGTTGTAGCCGTAGGTGAACCCGACGTCGCCGAGGTAGCCGCCGAGCAGGAGCGCGACGCCGGCCACGAGCACGCCCGTCTTCGGTCGACGCGACACCCACTCGTCATGAGGATAGTTCGTGCTCTCGACCGACCCGTGGAGGGGCACGAGCACTGCGCCCGGCGGCAGCTCGGGGCGCGACGGCTGCGTCGGCGGCGGGAGCGGCCGTGGCTTCGTCGTCGGCAAGGTCGTCCCCGACGGCGTGCCGGCGGGCGGCGGTCCCTCGTCTTCCGATGGCTGCGGTTGCGCGTGCGCGTACACGGGCATGGAGAGCGAGAGCGCGAGGGCGAGCGCGCTACGGAACATGCGGCGTCCCCACGATGAAGTACGTCTGCAAGAACGCGAGCCAGTCGGCGATGGCCTGCGAGTCATCGAGCGCGACGAAGTGGCCGTCGTACCTGCCCATGGCGTCGTACTGGAACGTCGCTGCCGTGATGCTCTGCCCGTCCTGGCCTTCGAGGTCGGCGATGATCGGTCGTGAGGTCGAGGGCCAGGCGGGCCAGCCATCGTCGATGGACGCGAGGACGGGATCGACGAGCGGCACGCCGAGCGCCTTCGTCACGTTCGCGAGCGTGCGCGACGGTGCATACGTGTCGCTGAGCCCGAACGTGAAGAGGACGTTCTTCGAGGGCACACCCGTGGGCAGCTGGTGGATGAGCAGCGGCGCGTAGACCTCGGGGTCGGACGGATCGAGGTAGGTCTGCAGCAGCACCATCACGGGGTGCGTCCGATCGAGCGACTCGCCGAAGAGCAGCGGCAGCACGCGCGAGGTGTCGACGGGCGCGCTCTTCTCGAGCAAGCCGTCGACGACGCCACCGCCGGTGCCGGAGAGCACCGCGGCCTTCGCGACGGGCTCGAACGCGAGGCCGAGCACACCCGCATTGCCGCCCTGCGCGTGTCCGAAGTACGCGACGCGCGATGCAAACGAGACCATGCTGCCGGTGATCGTCGACGGTAGCGTGAGCTTGGCGACGCGAAGCGCCGTGAGCACGTCGGCGGCGTCCTGCTGCGGGTTGCCTCGGGCGGAGCCCGGGTTCACGACGTCGAACACGAGCTCGTCCTCGGCGAGGGCTGAGCCATTTTTGCGCGCACCGTGCTCGATGGGATCGAACGAAAAAGCCGCGATGTGTGGCGTTCCATCGACGAGCGGCACCGCGATGCCATCGGTGATGAGCGAGCGAAACGACCCGCCCGTGCCCGGGTGATAGACGACGAGCGGCCAGCCTCCGACGGGCATCGGGTTGCGCGGGACGAGCAGCTCGAAGCACACCGGTTCGGTACGCACCACGCCGGAGGAGACCGCGCCGCCCGTGAGGTACGGCGCGTTGCCGCTCTGGAAGATGGGCATCGTGATGTGCCCCTGGATCTCGAAGTAGTCGGGCTGCGCGGTGCCGCACACGCGCACGGAGCCGCCGTCGGAGCACGGCGACGGCACGCCGGCATCGCAGAGCGTGAGGTCGGACAGCACCGGCAGCGCGGAGGCCTCGATGGTGGCTGCGACCTTCCTGAGCGTGGCGGTCGGTGAGCTCACGGTGAACACGGTCGCGGCCTGCACGTCGCCAAGGCCGGTGTTGGCGAGCCACGTGCGCAGCGATGCGTGGCGATCCCACGCGGTGCCGAGTGTGCCAGAGGGACGCGTCACGCCGAGCAGGGTGGCAAGATCGGTGTCGGCGGTCCCGAGCGTGCCCGTCGTCGAGCGCACGCCACGGAGGATGGCTGCGTAGGTGTGACCCTCGACGAGGACGTTGCTCGCCTCGTGCTCGACGACGATACGATCTGCGCAGCTGTACTTCGTGGGTGCGGCGTACGACGTGGCGCGTGAGCGCACGACGCCGGTCCCGGGCGCCTCGAGCGCGGCCGTGAGATCGACCAGCGTCGAGGTGCCGCCGAGGCTGCTCGCGTCGACGGCAGCCGACCAGCGGAACGTGATGGGCGCGATCGGTGACCAGCCATCGAACGAGGCGGTGAGCGCGTCCGCGTACAGCGCCACGAGATCGACACCCACGACCATCGGACCGGGGCGCGGGAAGTCGGAGAGGTCGAGCGCACCGCTTTCATCGACGCGCAGATCGCTCGGAAACGGCAGGCGCAGGAAGTCGGCGCGCGGCGTTCCGACCTCGAAGTGCGCGCGGAACGGGCCCGTCTCGGCGGCGCACGTGACGCCGGCGTACGGCGGATACGCGATGGGGTACGGAAGGCACGAGGCACCCTGTCCACACGCGAGGCCCGCGAGACAGTCGGCGGTGCTGCTGCACGTCCCGCCGTAGTCGATGGTGCCGCCCTCGGCGCACGTACCCGAGAATCCGACGACGTCGCAGCGCAGGCCCGTCGCGCAGTCTGCGCTCGTGGTGCACGTCGTGCCGACGATGCCCGAGCCGGCGGGCTCGCAGCGCTGCGCGTACCCCGACGTGCCGGCGTCGGCATCGGTCTCCGGCACGAGCAGACACGTCTGCGTGTCCTGGCAGTCGCGCGACGCCCAGCACTTGCGACCGGTCCCGAGCGTGCCCTTGCCGATGCAGAGGTACGCGCTGCAGATCTTCCCACCGTCACAGTCGTCGCTCGTGTAGCAGCGCGGATCGTTGAAGAAACGGTGGAGGTTGCAGCCGCCCAGAAGAAGGAGCGAGAGCGCGAGATACTTCATTGCGCGCTGCGCGCGTAGCAGGTGCCTTCCTGGCACACCTCGTCGGTGGGGCACGCCGGCCCCGTGATGGGGATCGTCGCGCAGCTGCCGGTCGAGCACGTGCCGGTGTCGATGAAGCCGGTGCCGGAGTCGCACTGAACCGTGTCGACGAGCGCCTTGCGGTAGCGAGGCAGCGTCTGCGCATCGACGGACTCCGGCTTGCACATGCCCTCGATGCACGTGCTGCCTTCCGCGCAGTGGACCCCGAGGCAGCTCTGCACCATCGTCATGCGATAGAAGAGCTGTTCGCCGGCGACGAGCTGCACCTGTGCACGCCTCGTCACGATCTCGGTGTCGCCGATGAGCCCCACGAGGGAGAGCTCGACGACGGGCGTGCCGCCGCGGGTGGAGAAATAGGCGAACGAGCCGGGCAGCGTGAAGTCGAGCCCCGTCGTGTCGGCGATTGGCCACAGCTCGGGGACGATGGTCACGCCGTCACGCGACGCGTCGAGCCGCGCCGCCGACAGCTTGCTCGGCACCCGGAGGTCGGTGAGGATCCCGATGACGAGCTGGCTCGTCGATTGACACGCTGGAACGAGCGTCGCGAGGAGCAGGAGCGCGAGTCGCCGCATGCCCCGCAGAATAGCTCAGATCACCTTGTAGAGGACGAGGCCGACCGAAAGGATCATCGCGACGAAGATCAGCGCGACGCCGAGGTTCCCCTTCTTGATCTCCTCCCACTCGTCGATGTCTCGGGACATGACGTCGAATACCTTGATGGCGAGCGCCATCGCGAACGCGAAGCTCACGGCGGCGACGATCGCCCACCCGAAGCTCCGCGCCATCTGCCACAGCACCGTCGTCAGCTCAGTCGACATCCGTTCTCCTCGCGTTCACTTCAGCTTGATGGGGTATTCGATGATGCGGGTCGCGCCCGAGAAGCGGGGCAGCGCGATGTTCCGGAAGGCGCTGCGCAGGCAGCCTGGGAGCGCGCCGCTCTTCAGCGCCGGCTCCTTGACGTCGACCGATGCCGCGCGACCGTCGGCAGCCCAGCCGACGACGACCGTGACGCCGTGGAACTTCGGGTTCCTCGCGGCCTCGGCCTTCGCGCAGCCGCCGACGGTCGAGAAGCTCGCGGTGATGGCGTTGACGGCCTCGCTGTCGTCGGGCGCGGGCGCACCTTCGTCCGCGCCAGGCGTGTCGGCCAGGTTCATGCGCTGCGCGCCCTTGTCGTCGTTCACGTGCTCGACGTAGCTCGCGAGCAGCGCCTTCGAGTCGACCTCGCCACGTGCGTAGCGCTGCGCCGCGTCGAGTGGGCAGCGATAGCGCGCGGCACCCACGCTGCGGCTCTCGGCCTCGATGTTGACCTCGAGCCGACCCTGCGCGGGCGTCGCGGGGCTCGTGGCGAGGGCCTCAGCGATCGCGGCGAGCCCGTCGAGGACGTGCTGATCGTTGCGCGAGCGCTCTCCCGGCATCGCGAGCGTGACGTCGACGCTACCGGCTGCCCGCGCGACGCTGGGCGGCTTCGCGAGCGGCACGCGCCGACCGTTCGCGCGCTGGGCGATGGCCTTCGTCATGAGCGGCACGTAGTCGGTCTCGGCCTTGCGTCGCGCGTCCATGAGCGCCTGCCCGCCACCGGGCTTCTTGGAAGCTGCGATCGCGTCGGCGACAGGAACACTGACGGTGATGAGCGCCTCGCCGCGAACGTCCGTCTCGGCCATGAGCGTGAGCGTCTTGTAGACGAGCGAGAACTCGGACGTCCGGACCACGGGCTGCTCGACCGCGCGCCCGACCATCTCGATGTGGTGCGCGAGCGCGTCGTCGCACACGGAGCGCGAGCACGGATCGATCGTCAGCTCGATGTCGACGAAGACCTCGCGCATCGCCTTGAGGCGCTCGGCGGACACGCGCCCGGGGTACATGAAGACGACGAGGCGTGGCGAGGTGCGCGGGCGGTCGCGCTTGAGCTCGGCGCGCAGACGATCCTCGGCGGCTCCGAGCGCCTGTGTCGAGAAGCCCCTGGGTCCCCCGAGCACGGTATCGAGCGCAGCGTCATCGGCGTCGGTGGGCGCGTCGATGGTCGTGCGCTTGTTCGCGCGCAGGTCGTCCTCGAGCAGAGGCGTTGGCTTGTCGGCCCGCGCCAGACCCGGGGCGCCACACACGACGACCGTGGCGAACAGCCATGCGCGATACACGCCGGCACCGTATCACG
>JBDTCO010000197.1:0-4110 GCA_039923495.1 Polyangia bacterium | reverse complement strand
ACCATCCATCCCACCGCGGTCGTCGACGAGGGCGCGGTCCTCGGCGAAGGTACGAAGGTCTGGCACTTCTGCCACGTGAGCGCCGGCGCGCGCATCGGGCGCGACTGCTCGCTCGGGCAGAACGTGTACGTCGCGGCCACTGCCGTCCTCGGCGATGGCGTCCGCATCCAGAACAACGTCAGCATCTACGACGGGGTCGAGCTCGAGGATCAGGTGTTCGTGGGGCCGAGCGCGGTCTTCACCAACGTCAGGCGACCGCGCTCGGAGCACCCGAAGAAGACCGCGTACGACAAGACGCTTATCGGCCACGGCGCGACCATCGGCGCCAACGCCACCATCGTGTGCGGCAACACGCTCGGGCGCTACGCGTTCATCGGCGCCGGCGCCGTCGTCACGCACGACGTCCCGCCGCACGCGCTCATGGTCGGCAACCCCGCGCGCCGGCTCGGCTGGGCCTGCGCGTGCGGCGAGCACCTCCCCGACCTGCTCGTCTGCACCTCGTGCGATCGAAAGTACCGGCCGACCGTCGGCGCGATCGAGGAGGCGCTCTGATGCACGTTCCGCTCATCGATCTGGCAGCGCAGTACGAGGCGCATCGCACGGAGATCGACGCGGCCGTCGCGCGCGTGCTCAGCAGCGGTCGCTACGTGCTCGGTGACGAGGTCACGCAGCTCGAGGCCGAGCTGGCGGCGAAGCTCGGCCGCGCATATGCGGTCGGCGTGAGCTCGGGCTCGGACGCCTTGCTCGCGTCGCTGTGGGCGCTCGGCATCGGACCGGGAGACGAGGTCATCACCACGAGCTTCTCGTTCTTCGCGACGGTCGGCGCGATCGTCCGGCTCGGTGCTGTGCCCGTGTTCGCGGACATCGTCGACGGCACGTACCAGCTCGATCTTTCGCACGCGCGCGCGCTCGTCACGCCGAGGACGAAGGCGTTCGTCGTCGTGCCGCTGTTTGGTCGTCCGCTCGATCCCACGCCGCTCGCCGACCTCGGCATCCCCATCGTCATCGACGGCGCGCAGGCCATCGGCGCGCCGCACCTCGGAGCGCCGGCCATCGCGACCACGCTCAGCTTCTTCCCCACCAAGAACCTCGGCGCGGTCGGCGATGGCGGCATGATCCTCACCGACGACGCCAGGCTCGCCGACAAGCTGCGCATCATGCGGCAGCACGGCTCCCAGCCGAAGTACGTGCACCACCAGCTCGGCGGCAACTTCCGGCTCGACGCGCTGCAGGCCGCGATCCTGCGCGCCAAGCACCCGCACCTCGCCACGTGGAACGAGACGCGCCGACGCAACGCCGCGCGCTATCGGGACGCGTTCGCCGGCCTCGACCTCGAGCTGCCCGCCGACGAGCCGGGGCACGTCTATCACCACTTCGTCGTGCGGACCGCCAGACGCGATGCCTTGAAGGCACACCTCGCGGAAGCGAAGGTCGACTCCGAGGTCTACTATCCGCTGCCGCTGCACCTGCAACCCTGCTTCGCGTCCATGAACCATGCGTCGCGGCCGGTCGCCGAGCGCGCGGCGAAGGAAGTGCTCGCGCTCCCCGTCCATCCCACGCTGAGCGAGGCGCAGCTCGAGCACGTCGTCGCGCAAGTGAGGTCCTTCCATGGCCACGTCTGACGTGAAGCTCGCCGTCGTCGGCGCCGGGTACTGGGGCATCAACCACGTGCGCGCCTTTGCGAAGCTGCCGGGCTGCGCGCTCACCGTCGTGTGCGACCCGGACGAGAAGGCCCGCAGCAAGGCGAAGGCGCTCGCGCCCAGCGCTCGCCTCGAGTCGTCGTTCGAGGCGCTGCTCCTCGATCCTGACGTCGAGGCCATCGTGCTGGCGACGCCGGTCATCGATCACGCGCGCCAGGCCCAGGCCGCGCTGCTCGCGGGCAAGCACGTGTTCGTCGAGAAGCCGATGTCGCTCACCAGCGACGACGCGCGCCTGGTCGTGGCCGCAGCCGAAAAGGCGCAGCGGACGCTCATGGTCGGGCACCTCATGCTCTACCACCCGGCGTTCCGCAGGCTCGTCGACATGGTGCGCTCCGGCGAGATCGGCCGCGTCTACTACCTCTACGCGCTGCGCGTGAACCTCGGGCGCCTGCGTCGCGACGAGAACGCGCTGTGGTCGTTCGCGCCGCACGATCTGTCGATGATCCTCGACCTCGTGCCCTCTGCACCGATGAGCGTGACCGCGCGCGGCGAGGCGTACCTGCAGCCCGGCGTCGAGGACGTGGTGTTCGTGAACATCGCGTTCGCCGATCGCACGATGGCGCAGATCCAGCTGTCGTGGCTCGACCCGCGCAAGGAGCGCCGCATCACCGTCGTCGGCAGCAAGAAGATGGTGGAGTTCGACGACGCGCACCCCACCGAGAAGCTGCGCATCTACGACAAGGGCTACGACCGCCCGCCCGAGTTCACGAAGTACTCCGAGTACCTCACGGTGCGGCAGGGCGACATCCACATCCCGCGCGTCGATGGCCAGGAGCCGCTCGAGCTGCAGTGCCGTCACTTCATCGAGAGCATCCGGTCCTCTACTACGCCACGCACCGACGGCCAGTCGGGCCTGCGCGTGGTCGAGATCCTCGAGGCCGCCGACCGCTCGCTGAAGTCCGGCGGTGTCCCCGTCGCGCTGACCCACGAGTAGCGAACATGGGCATCGCCGGCGCGATCCTCCTCTCCACGGTCCCGCCGCGCCTCGACCGGTTGCCGTGGTCGAAGTGGCACGTGCGGCTCGTCATCGCGCTCGGCATCACGTGGATCCTCGACGGGCTCGAGGCCTCGCTCATCGCCAACCTCGGCCCCACGCTCGAGGACCCGCGCACGCTCGGCCTCGACCCCGCGCACGTGGGGATGACCAACTCGGTCTACCTCATCGGCCAGGTGGTGGGCGCGCTGTTCTTCGGGTGGCTCACCGACCGGCTCGGCCGCAAGAAGCTGTTCCTCGTCACGCTCGGCCTCTACCTCGCAGCGACGGCGCTCTGCGGTGCCTCGCCCAACTTCTGGGTCTTCGCGGGCCTGCGCTTCTTCGCGGGCGCAGGCATCGGCGGCGAGTACGCGGCCATCAACTCCGCCATCGACGAGCTCATCCCCGCGCGCGTGCGTGGCCAGGTCGACCTCGGCATCAACGGCAGCTACTGGATCGGCGTCGCGCTCGGTGCGGGCCTCACGCTCGTCTTCACCAACCCGGACTTCTTGCCGGTGCACCTCGGCTGGCGCCTCGCGTTCGGCCTCGGTGCCGTCCTCGGTCTCGGCATCCTGTTCGTCCGTCGCAACCTCACCGAGAGCCCGCGCTGGCTGCTCATCCGCGGCCGCGCGAAGGAGGCCGACGAGGTCACGACGCAGATCGAGCACTGGGTCCACGGCGACGACATCCCGCCGCCACCGTTGCCCGTCGAGGTGCGCACCTTCGAGGCACCGGGCATCGCGCACCTCGTCGAGGTGCTCTTCAAGCGCTACCCGCGGCGGTCGGTGCTCGCGCTCGCGCTGATGATCGCGCAGGCGTTCTTCTACAACGCGGTGTTCTTCAGCTACGGGATGATCCTGCAGCGCTTCCACCACGTACCGGCGCACCACGTCGGCCTCTACATGGTGCCGTTCGCCATCGGCAACTTCCTCGGGCCGGTGCTGCTCGGCGGGATGTTCGACAAGAGCCGCAAGAAGATGATCGCCATCACGTACGCGATGTCGGGCCTCCTGCTCCTCGGCACCGGCGCGCTGTTCTACGCGGGCGTGCTCACCGCCGTGACGCAGACGATCTGCTGGTGCGCGGTGTTCTTCTTCGCGTCGGCGGCCGCGTCGAGCGCGTACCTCACCGTCAGCGAGCTGTACCCCATCGAGATCCGCGGCATGGCAATCGCGATCTTCTACGCCGTCGCCACGGCCTGCGGCGCGGTCGCACCGACGGTGTTCGGCATGCTCGTGCAGAGCGGCCGCCCCATCAACCTCGTGCTCGGCTACACGTTCGCGTCGGTGCTGATGCTCATCGCAGCCGTCGTCGCGCTGTGGCTCGGGGTGGACTCGGAGGGCAAGAGCCTCGAGGAGCTGTCGGGGTGACCTCTGGTTTTCGAGTGGCTTGACCACGAGGATCGAGCAAGCTACTGATCCGCCGCCCGCACCCGGG
>JBDTCO010000196.1:0-44955 GCA_039923495.1 Polyangia bacterium | reverse complement strand
AAGATCCTCGACGACCTCGACGCGGAGAACGAGCGCCGCGTGAAGGCCGGCGAGCCGCCCATCAAGGTCATCTCGTACGACTACCTCCTCGAGAACCGCCGCCGCCACCGCCACCACCGCGCGAGTAGCCGCCGCCGCCGCCGCCGCCACCGCCGCCGCCCGCGCCGCCTTCGTCAGCACCACCGGCTCCGCCCTGGCCGCCGAGGAACTGCACGTTGGTCGCGACGATCTCGGTCATGTAGCGCTTCTCGCCGGACGTCTTGTCGTCCCACGAGCGCGTCTGCAGCCGACCCTCGATGTAGACCGAGCGGCCCTTGTCGAGGTACTTGCCGCAGTTCTCGCCCATCTTTCCCCAGACGGTGACGCGGTGCCACTCGGTCCGCTCCTGCCGCTGCTGGTTCTTGTCGTTGAAGACCTCGTTGGTCGCGATGCGCATCTCGCAGACCGCCTGCCCCGAGGGCAGGAACTTCACCTCGGGCTTTTGCCCCAGGTTCCCGACCAAGATCACCTTGTTGACGCTACCCGCCATGCTTGTCTCCTTAAATGTCCGTGCTACCGCGATGACCCAACCGTGAACGAACGCGCAGTATTCGCCGCCGATCCGCCCGGAGGCAAGCGCGAACTGTCCACGAGGTCACCATCGGCAGCGCACCGGAGAAGTTGCGTGGGCATCGCCGATGGTGGCGCGGTGTGGAGGGAACAGCCCGCGGACGCGTATCTTCGAGGCATGCATGTCGCGTTGTGGTGGATCGTAGGGGCGCTCGCACTCGGGGTCTTTGTCGTGAGCCGCGTGGTCGCTCCCAGGCCCGCCGTACGGGCGCCGGTCGCATCGATCGCGCCGCCGGAGCCACGCACCTCCGGCACCTCCGGCACGTTCGACGTCACCTTGACTCAGATCGGCACGGCCTCTCCGGAGAGCGCCGTGTTCGAGCTCGTCGCTCACAACGGCGATGTGCAGCCACACGTTTTTTGCACCTACTACACGCCGTTCGAGGGCTTCCTCAACGACATCCTCGACGTCGTCGATGCGAGCGGGACCGCGTTGAGGTTCACGGGCCCGCTCGCGAGCAGGCAGGCGCCGGGGCCGTCGAGCTATGTCACGCTCGCGCCCGGTGAGTCGAGGGTGGTGCGCTTCGACGTGGTCCCGAGCTACCCGCTGCGATCGGGCCTCTATCACATCAGCACGCGCACCGGGCTCGCCACGCTCCAGCGCTCGAACGCGCTCGCCGTCTCCGTGACGTCCGAGGCGGATCCGCGCGCTCGCGAGCTGGCGGTCTCGCTCCACGCCGAGTCCGGGAGCACCGCGACCTTCACGGTCACCAACCGCGGCCGCGACCCGCAACGGTTCTGTACCTGGCGCACGCCGTTCGACGGCATGCGGAGCGACTTCCTGGAGGTCGTCGATACGACAGGGCGCCCGGTCGCCTATCGCGGGAAGATGGCCAGGCGGGGTGCACCAACGGCGGCGGACTTCACGATGGTGGCGCCCGGCGTGCGATGACGCCGTCACGCTCGACTGAACGTCCTGCCCCGATTCACCGGTCGAGTTTCCGACACGCTCTGCTAGTGTCGTCGCGGCCATGTACCGCGGACGTCGCATCGCAGTCGTGATCCCCGCCTTCAACGAAGAGCGTGCCGTTGCTGCCGTCGTCCGGAGCGTGCCCGGGTTCGTCGATCATGTGGTCGTCGTCGACGATGCCTCCACCGATCGCACCTGCCGCGCGGTCCGCCGCGGCAAGCGTCGCGGCCTCGAGCTCTTGTGCCACCCCGCCAACCGCGGCGTCGGCGCGGCGATCGCGTCGGGCTACCGTCGCGCGCTCGCGCTGGGCTGCGACATCGCCGCCGTCATGGCCGGGGACGGACAGATGGATCCGCTCGATCTCCCCGCGCTCCTCGACGCGGTCGTCGACGGACGCTGCGACTACGCCAAGGGCAACCGCTTCGCACGCCCCGGCACGCTCCGCGCGATGCCGCCGCTCCGCGTGGTCGGGAACGTCGTGCTGTCGCTGCTCACGAAGCTCACGAGCGGCTACGGCTCGGTGTTCGACTCGCAGTGCGGCTACACGGCCGCCTCGCGCAGCGCGCTCGAGGTCATCGATCGCGCCGGCCTCTTCCCACGCTACGGCTACCCGAACGACCTGCTCGCGCGCCTGTGGGCCGAGCGCCTCACCGTCGCCGACGTGCCCGTACGCGCCGTCTACGGCCGCGACTGGAAGTCGGGCATCGGCCTCGGCACCGTCGTGTACCCGATGTCGTTCGTGCTGCTCGGCTCCCTGCTGCGGCGTCTGTCGGTGCGCTACCTGCAGAGGGGTGCGCGGGCCGCCCTGCCCGTCTCCGACGACGCCGGATGAAGGTCGGCGTCCTGTGCACCTCGTGCTCCGAGGACGCACACGATCCGGCCGGCCACTTCGTCGCCGCGCACGCGCGCTGGCTTGCGGATCACGTCGGTGACGTCGAGGTGCTGGTCGCGAGCGCGGGCTCGTTCGACACGGGCGGGCTGCCCGCGGAGCTGCGCCGTCGGCCGTGGCTCGCAGCGACGCTGAGCGCGAAGCTGCTCATCGCCGCGCGCGCTCGTCGCTGGGATGCGGTCGTGAGCCACTGGCTCGTGCCGTCGTCGGCGGTGGCGATGACGCTCGGTCTGCCGCACGTGGCCATCGCGCACGGCTCGGACATCGCGCTCCTGCGCGCGCTGCCCGGCGGCGAGGCGTTCGTGCGGCTCCTGGCGAGGCACGCCTCGCTGGTCTACGTGGCGGATGCGCTGCGCATCGATGGCGCGCCGGGGATCGTGCAGCCGATGCCACCCATGTCGACCGTGCGTGTGGATCGAGCCGAGGCGCGTCGCGTCCTCGGGGTAAAAGGGATGGTGGCGCTGTTCCTCGGCCGGCTCATCCACGACAAGGGCTGCGACGTGCTCATCGACGCGCTGCCTGCCGGCGTGACGCTGCTCGTCGCGGGCGACGGGCCCGAGCGCGAGCACCTCGAGCGTCGGCCGACTCGGGGGCGGGTGCGCTTCTTCGGGACGCAGCGGGCCGAGGACAAGGCGCGTCTCCTCGCAGCGGCCGATCTGCTGGTGGTGCCCTCGAGGAGAGACGGCGCGCCGACCGTCGTCGGTGAGGCGCACGCGGCGGGCCTGCCGGTGCTCGCGACGCGGGTCGGTGGCCTGCCAGATCTGGTCGGCGAAGGGGGCTGGATCGTGGATCCCGGCGAGCTGAGGCGAACGCTCGATCGCTTCCACGCCGAACCGGGCCGTCTGCGCTCCGTCCCGATCCCTGCGCCGATCACCTGGCTCACGGCCGGTCCCGCGATCTGGCCGTTCGCAACCCATGACATAACTAGCCGAAACCTCGCGATCACCCGCTTGTAAGAGCTGGATGCTTCTCGTGGTTTGTCTGTATCCAACCGTGTGCGTGCGTACGAGTTGTTGCGAGCTGGTTGAAGGGCGGTTACGGTTACCGACGAAGATTCTGCGCAGGCGGTAACGGCGCATCCCGGCTGGAGTCGAATGACGAACCTGAACAACGACTGCGATCTCACCTTCGTCCTCCGCAGCCTGGATGACGAGGAGCACGTGGGTCACACCATCGCCCGCCTGGCCGCGCATCTCCGCGGCATGGACCTGCGCTACGAGCTCCTCGTGGTCGATGAAGGGTCGGGCGACAACACGCTCGCCATCGCCGCGCTGCTCCGCAAGCAGCACCCTGAGCTCGAGACGCTCCACGCGACGCCGGGTCGTGGTTACGTGGTCGGTGCGGGCCGTGCGCGGGGTCGCATGGTCGTGCTCGCCGACGTGCGCGACGAGTCGCCGCTCTCGCTGCTCGGTTATGCGCTCTCCCGGGCCGAACGCGGCGCCGACGTCATCTCCGTCGGTGGGCGCCTCGTGATGTTCCGTCGCACCCGCGCGCTGCGTGCGCTCGAGTCGCTGACGACGGTGCGGCGCTCGTCGGCGCCGGTGCGCTTCCTGCGTCGCGCCCGCACCCTCGGCCTGCGCGTCGCCGAGCTGCACCCGCGCCACGATGGGCTCCTGGCCCGTCTCGCCGACCGCCTGCGCTACGCGCTCGCGGTGCCGCGCGTCTTTCTGCCCAGCACCCGCCTGTGAGCACGGGTTTGTCGATCTCGGTTCGGATGCTACGTTGAGGGCGTGATGCACATTCCGCTGCCGGCTGCAGATCTCGGGACCTTCCTCCTCGCCGTCCTTGCGCTCGGCATCCTCATCGTTGTCCACGAGGGTGGCCACTACCTGATGGCGCGCTGGTCCGGGATGCGGGTCGATCGCTTCTCCATCGGCCTCGGCCCCAAGATCATCGGCTTTCGCCACGGCGAGACCGAGTTCCAGATCGGCTGCATCCCCTTTGGCGGCTTCGTCCAGATCGCGGGCCTCAACCCCGGCGAAGAGGGCATCGCACCCGACGATCCACGCTCGTACCCCAACCGCCCCGCGTACCAGCGCCTCGCGACCATCTTCGCCGGTCCCGCCACCAACTACGTCTTCGCGGCGCTCGTCATGGTGGTGTCGTGCCTCGTGTGGGGCGTGCCCGAGCAGGGTACCTCGCCGCTCGTCGGTGGCTTCGTCAAGGGCAAGCCCGCCGAGACGTCCGGCCTCGTCGCCGGGGACGAGATCGTCGGTGTCGATGGTCACGTCATCGCCGACGTGAAGGACGTCCCCGCGCTCATCTCCGCGACGGCCGGTCGCGAGTTCAAGATGGACATCGTCCGCGACGGCAAGCCGATGAGCTACTCGATGAAGGCCGCGCCGGAGGGCACCGAGTACCGCCTCGGGATCCAGCTCGACACGAAGGACGTGCGCGTCAAGAAGGGCATCGGCGAGACGCTCGCATTCGGCGTCGGCTTCCCCATCCGCTACTCCGGCTTCATCCTCGACGGGTTCGCGAAGATCTTCAGCGGTCGCCAGAAGGCGGAGTTCTCCGGCCCGCTCGGCATCCTCACCGTCATGAAGAAGCAGATCGAGCATGGTCCGCGCTTCGCGCTCGAGATCGTCGCCATCATCAGCGTCTACCTAGGGCTCTTCAACCTGCTGCCCATCCCCGCGCTAGACGGCTCACGCATGGCATTCATCGGGTACGAGATGGTCGCGAAGCGTCGCATCTCCGAGAACACCGAGCAGCGCATCCACGGCTACGGGATGATGGTGCTGCTCGCCTTCATGCTCATCGTGACCTTCGGAAAAGACATCCCGAAGCTCTTCGGACATTAGTCGTTGCCGAGAGCAGCTGCGCCCGTCCGCGGGCGTCGCAAGAAGGTGCTCGGCGATCAGCCCGCCGACACCAAGGATCAGATCCTCAACGTGGCGGAGGAGCTCTTCGCGCAGCGCGGCTTCGCGGGCGCGCGCACGCACGAGATCGCCGAGCGCGCGGGCGTCAACAAGGCGCTCATCTACTACTACTTCGAGTCCAAGGAGAAGCTGCTCCGCGAGGTGCTGCAGAAGGTGCTCTTCGAGCTCATCTCGCTGTCGAACGAGATCCTCGCCAAGCCCAGGTCCGCGGCCGAGGTGCTCGAGGAGTTCTATCGCGGCTTCTTCTACTACTGCGCGCGTCACCGCAACTTCTCGCGGCTCACGACCATGGACCTCGGCTCCGAGGGTGGCTACCTCCGCACGATGTTCGAGAACTTCTTCCGGCCGCTGTTCCAGCGCGGCGTGCGCTTCATCGATCGAGCGGTCGAGCGTGGCGAGCTCAAGCCCGTCAACGCGCGGCAGCTGCTCATCACGATCTACGGCATGACGATCTCGTACTTCGCGGACGAGAAGCAGGTCGCGCTGCTCTTCGGCGTGGGCGAGGGCATCGACGACGCGCTCATCGAAGAACGCCTCGAGGCAAACCTCGAGTTCATCTTCGCGGTCGTCGGTGCGAAGCGCCCCTCGCTCGCTGCGCGACGTCAGACCTGACGAACGCTCGTTGCATTAAATAATGCTGTCGACGAGCACTGTGTCTTCGTCGCGCTTGCGTCCACCTGTAGAATTTTCCTACGGTCCGGACTGTCGGAGGTGCCCCTTGAAAAATGTCTTTGTCCTTGGTGCTGTCCTGGGATTCACGCTCGTATCCGCCTGCTCGTCGAACAGTCGCACGAAGGGTTCGGGTTCCGACCTCTCGCATGGCAACAGCGACGGTGGGTTCACCCTCGATGACGGTGGCAACATCATCACCGACGATGGCGGCAACGTCGTCGGCGACGGCGGTGGCATGACGCACGATCCGACCACCTGCGCGGAAGCAGCGACGTCGAAGTCGTACATCGGTTGCGACTACTGGCCGACCGTCACGGCGAACGCGGTGTGGAGCGTCTTCGATTACGCGGTCGTCGTGTCGAACCCCGGCACGAGCATGGTCAACGTCACCGTCTCGGGTGGCGCGCTGTCCGCGCCGAAGACCGCGATGGTCGCGCCGGGGCAGCTCACGTACATCGCGCTGCCGTGGGTGCCGACGCTCAAGGGCCAGGACGCCGACTCGCAGGGAATGCCGACGCCGATGACCGCGTCGGTGTTCGCGGCGAAGGGTGCGTATCACCTCGTCGCCGACGCGCCGGTGCTCGTTTATCAGTTCAACGCGCTCGAGTACAAGGCGGGCACCGGCAAGGATCTCAACGGTACGAACTGGTCGACATGCCCTGCGGCTGGCTTCCCCTGCAACTCGTACTCGAACGATGCCTCCTTGCTCCTGCCGTCGACGGCGATGACTGACAACTACGTCATCACCGGCCTGTCGGGTGATGACCTCAACGGCAACCCGAACAACTCCTCCTATGCCGTCATCACCGCCACCGCGGATGCGACGACGGTCATCGTTCAGCTCTCCGCGACGGCAGATCTCATCGCGAGCTCCGGCAACACGAAGATCCCGAAGACCGTCAAGAACAAGACGTCGCCCGCGAAGGTGACGTTCACGCTCGACGCCGGTGACGTGCTCGAGCTGCTCACGTCGAACGGCACCGCGTTCGATCTCACCGGCTCGATCGTGCAGGCCACGGCGCCGGTGCAGGTCATCGTGGGCAACCCGTGCACCGCGGCCGGAGACGACACGGGCACCTGCGACCACGTCGAGGAGACCGTGCTGCCCGTCCAGACCTGGGGCAAGCAGTACGTCGTCACGGGTCCCACGGGCCCCAATGGTAACAAGCCCGGCCACGTGGTCCGCATCTACGGCGGCATCGCCGACTCGACGCTCACGCTCACGCCTGCCGTCTCGGGCGCGCCGTCGATCATCAAGGCCGGCACCGTCGCCAAGTTCACCACCTCGACCGACTTCGTCGTGTCCGGTACCACCGAGTTCGTCGTCTCGTCCGAGCAGCAGAGCGGCGAGATCGTCGATAGCAGCAACTTCGTCGATCCGCAGGGTGACCCGTCGCTGAGCTTCATGGTCGCCGTCCCGCAGTTTCGCGACAAGTACCTCTTCCTCGCGCCCACGGATTACCCCACCAACTTCGCCGACGTCGTCATGCCCGACGGCACCACGCTCATGCTCGATGGCGCCGCGGTCACCACGGGGGTCGCGTTCGTCGGCGGCGGCTTCAGCGTCGTCCGCATCCCGCTGCCGGCCGGCACGAAGAACGGCGCCCACACGCTCACGGGCTCCGCGCCGTTCGGCATCCAGATCGTCGGTTACGGCTCGCAGACGAGCTACCAGTATCCAGGCGGCCTCGACCTCAAGGTCATCAGCTCCGCTCCGCCGCCAATTAACTAAGCGCTCCGTCTCCGGGGCGTGGCACCGAGCCACGCCCCGAAGAGGCCACCGACGAGCGTCAGGCCGATGCCGCACCACGCGAGCGTGCCGAACCGCTCGTCGAACACGTAGGTCCCCGCGGTCAGGGAAGCAACCGGCGTCAGCTGGTTGATGACGCCCGAGAGCGTCGCGTTCAGATATCCCATCGAGTGCGTCATCATCACCTGCGCGGTCACGGAGAGCATGCCCATGCAGATGATCATCAGCCACGCGTGCGCGCTCGGTGCGTGCCAGTGGAGCACCGTCTCCGGCGTGGTCACGAGCAAGCAGCCCAGCGAGAATGCGCCGAAGATCTCCCACGAACCATCGGTGCGCCGGACCTCCGTGATGAAGCACATCGCGAGGCCGGAGAAGACCGCGCCGCCGATGCCGACGAGCTCGTAGACGCCGATGCCGGTGAGTGATCCCGTCGCGCGTCCGCGCAGCACGAGGATGATGCCGACCGTGGTGATGGCGAGCGCCTGCAGCGTGCGGCGCTCGATGCGCTCGCGATAGAGGACAGCGCACCAGAGCGCGGTGAACACGGGGGCGGTGTAGTTGAGCAGGGTCGCGACGCCGACGGGCAGGTGGGCGATCGCCGTGAAGTAGAGGTACACGGCGACCGCGCCGGCCGCGGCGCGGTTGAAGAGGCCGCGCTTGCTCACGAGGTGCAGCGGCACGCGCAGCGAGTACAGCCCGACCACGATGAGCCCGAACGCTGCGCGCACGAAGCCTAGCTGTGGTGGCGCGATCTCGACGGCCGCAGCCTTCGCGAACAGCGCCATGCCCGCGAACATCAGCGTCGCGAAGACGGCGAAGATCGCGGCGCGCTGCTTCACCCGCAGCGATGTAGCAGAGGTGCGGGTATAACGACAGGCGATGCCCGCGACGCCGCACGTGGAGAAGCACTTCCTCTCGTCCGCCACCGTGCGCGACATCGTGATCGGCATGTCGGACGGGCTCACGGTGCCGTTCGCGCTCGCCGCCGGTCTGTCGAGCACGCTGTCGAGCATGCACCTCGTCGTCACCGCTGGCGGGGCAGAGATCGCCGCCGGCGCGATCGCGATGGGCCTCGGCGGCTACCTGGCGGCGCGCACCGATCGCGAGCACTACGAGAGCGAGCTTTTGCGCGAGCATCGCGAGACCATCGAGATCCCCGACGAGGAGCGCGCGGAGGTGGCCGCGATCCTGCGCGAGTATGGCGTGGCAGAGGCCGCGATCGGACCGGTCGTCGAGAGCGTCTCTGCGGATCGCGCGCGGTGGGTCCGCTTCATGATGCGCTTCGAGCTCGGCTTAGAGCAGCCCGACCGCGGCCGCGAGCGCAGGAGCGCCGTGACGATCGCGCTGTCGTACATCGCAGGGGGCGTGGTGCCGCTGTGGCCGTACCTCGTGTGTGGTGAGCACGCCCTGACCGTGTCGTGCGCGGTCACGCTCGTCGCGCTGTTCGTGTTCGGGGGCGTCAAGGGCAAGCTCACCGGCGCGTCGCCGCTGCGCGCCGGGCTGCAGACGCTCCTCGTCGGTGGGCTCGCCGCCGCCGCCGCGTTCTTGCTCGCGCGTCTGCTACGATGAGAGGTCGATGAAGAAGGGCAAGGACACCGAGGTCGTCCCGCCACGCGATCGGCGTGCCGATCTGCTCGAGGCCAACCACAACGACGATCCGGTGCCCGCGCACAAGGGGCCGTCGGAGCGGGTGGCCAAGATCCTCGAGACGCTGCCGACCGAGCCCGGCGTGTACCTGATGAAGGACCGCAAGGGCCGCGTCATCTACATCGGCAAGGCGTCTTCGTTGCGCGCGCGGGTGCGTTCGTACTTCAACCGCGGTGGCGATGGCCGCGCGTTCATCGCGCACCTCGACAAGCTACTCGGGGACATCGAGACGGTGGTCACCAACAACGAGAAGGAGGCGCTGCTCCTCGAGAACAACCTCATCAAGCAGCACCAGCCTCGGTTCAACGTCAAGCTCACCGACGACAAGAACTACCTCGTGCTGCGCCTCGACGTGCGCCAGAAGTTTCCGCGCCTCGAGGTGCGACGCAAGCTCGGCGAGGACGGCGCGAAGTACTTCGGCCCGTACCACTCGGCGACCTCGTGCCGTCACACGCTGCAGGTCGTGAACCGTCACTTCAAGCTGCGCACGTGCACCGACCACGTGATGCGCACCCGCAAGCGGCCATGCCTCCAGTACCAGATCAAGCGCTGCGACGCGCCGTGCGTGTTCCCCGTCGCGCCCGAGGAGTACGGCAAGCAGGTGCTCGATGTCGGGCTCTTCCTCGAGGGCAAGGATCACGAGCTCATCTCGCGCCTGCAGGCGCGCATGAAGTCGGCGGCGCTCGCCATGGAGTACGAGGTGGCCGGCGCGGTGCGCGATCAGCTCGAATCGCTGAGGTCGACGCTCGAGAGCCAGCGCGTCGTATCGCAGGACCTCCGCGATCAGGACATCGTCGGGCTCTTCCGCGACGGGCTCGCCGTCGAGGTGGCCGTCCTGTCGGTGCGCAACGGCAAGCTCCTCGGGCGCCGCAACTTCTCGTTCGGTGGGCAGGAGCTGCCGACGAGCGAGATCGTGTCGTCGTTCGTCTCGCTCTACTACGATCTCGGCAGCTACGTGCCCGACGAGGTGCTCCTGCCGTGCGCCATCGACGACGCGGCGCTCAAGAGCGAGTGGCTCACCGATCGCCGCGGCAAGAAGTGCGAGGTGATGATGCCGCAGCGCGGGACGCGGCGTCGGCTCGTCGAGCTCGCGGACAAGAACGCGGGCTCTTCGTTCGTGTCGCGACGCAACAAGGCGGAGGACGCCGAGCTCGCGCTCACGCGGCTGCAGCAGCGCCTCTCGCTCAAGCGCGTGCCGCACCGCGTGGAGTGCTTCGACATCTCGCACATGCAGGGCGCGCTCACGGTCGCGTCGATGGTCGTGTTCGTCGATGGTGAGCCGCAGAAGAGCGAGTACCGCACGTTCAAGGTGAAGAGCGCCAAGAACGACGACTTCGCGTCCATGTACGAGGTGCTCTCGAGGCGCTTCCGGCGCAGCAAGACGGCCGAGGCCAACGAGGCACGCGCGGGCTGGGCTGTGCCCGATCTGCTCGTCATCGACGGGGGCAAGGGTCAGCTCAACACCGCGCTCGCGGCGCTGCGCGATGCGGAGATCGACACCGGCCAGATGGGGATGGACGTGGTGGGCCTCGCCAAGGAGCGCGAGGACGGCCAGGGCACCAACCAGCCGGATCGCGTGTTCCTCGCGCGCGCGAAGGATCCGATCCACCTGCGGCCGAACACCGCCGAGCTCTTCCTGCTCTCACGCATCCGCGACGAGGCGCATCGCTTCGCGGTGACGTTCCACCGCAAGCTCAGGCGCGGTCGCACGCTGCACTCCACGCTCGACGACGTGCCGGGCATCGGCGAGCGTCGAAAGCGCGAGCTGCTCAAGCACTTCGGATCGCTCAAGGCCGTGCGCGCAGCAACGGTGGAGGCGCTGTCGCGTGCGCCGAACATGACGCAGAAGGCGGCCGAATCCGTCGCGGCGTACCTCGGCGGGCAGAGCGTTCCGCGCACGGAGGCCGAGACGGAGCAGGCCCTCGGCGAGGAAGCGCTCGCCGACGAGGGCACCACGCCCGAGGAGGTGAGCGAGCGCGAGGACCTCCTCTTCGACGACTCCGCCGCGCAGCTCGAGACGCTCACGGCCGCGGAAGACGGTGAGGAGGCTGTCGTCGACATGCCCGCGCTCTCGCTCGCCGAGGAGATCGCCGCCGCGCTGGCGGAGGGAGAGCGGTAGCACCGCGAGCCGGGTCGGACCATGGAATGCGGCGCCGGCGGTGCGCGAAGAGCCGGGCGAGCGCGATGAGCGTGGCCTTTTGCTCACGGCGGCTTTCTCGTTGCCTACACAGCTGGCATGGCCTTTACTCCGTTGCCATGACGGCTCGCACTGCGATCGTGATCGGGGGCGGCGTGGGCGGTATGGCCGCGGCGATCCACCTGGCCCGCGCCGGCATCGCGGTGCGACTCCTCGAGCGCGGTGACACGCTCGGCGGGAAGTTGCGCGAGATCCGCATCGGTGAGGCGAGGTTTCCTGCGGGACCGTCCGTCTTCACGATGAAGTCCGTCTTCGAGGAACTGTTCGGCGGTGCAGCGCAACTCGCCGACGCGCTCCCCCTCGAGGCGCTCGATCCGTTGTGCCGCCACTTCTTCCCCGATGGGTCGGTTCTCGATCTGTTTCCGGACGTCGAGCGGACCCGCGCCGCCATCGAGCGCTTTGCGGGGTCCGCAGACGCGCGTGGCTACATGGCGTTTCGCGAGCATGCCAGGAAGATCCACGAGATCGTCCGTGGCCCGTTCATGGAGCGACCGCTGGCGGTGTTCGAGCTGCTGCGCCCGAGCACCATCGTCCAGCTCACGCAGATCGACGGCATGCGCACGATGTGGAAGGCGCTCGAGGGCTTCTTCACGGACCCGCGCCTGCGCCAGCTCTTCGGTCGCTATGCCACCTACAATGGTTCTTCACCGTTCCACGCGCCGGCGACGCTGTCGGTCATCGCGCATGTCGAGAACGCGTACGGGATCTTCTCCTGCCGAGGCGGCATCTACCGACTGGCGGAGGCGATGGAGCGTCTGTGTCGCTCGCTGGGCGTCGAGATCGAGACCGGCGCCGAGGTCGAAGAGATCATCGTCGAGCGCGATCGTGCCGTCGGGGTGCGTAGGCGAGGCGCCATCGAGCGGGCGGGTGTGGTGGTCGCCAACGCCGACGTCGCGCAGGTGTACCAGCGCCTCCTGCCGCGCACCCGGCCCGCGAAGAAGCTCGACGAAGCGTACGCCAAGCAGGAGCTCTCCTCCTCGGCCTATGTGCTCTGCACGGTCGCGGAGCGCGCGCCGATCGAGCTCGCTCACCACAACGTGTTCTTCTCGCGCGATTACAAGCTCGAGTTCGAGGAGCTCGTCGCTCAGCGTCGCACGCCGAGCGACCCGACGGTGTATCTCTGCGCGGACGATCGCGTCCCGGGCGCGGTCGTGCCCGCGCAGGAGCGGTGCTTTTTCCTGACGAACGCTCCCCCGCTGGACGAGCGGGGCGCGCGACTCGACTGGACGCGTGAGGCGTCGGTCTGCAAGGAGCGCATCTTCGCCAGCCTGGCTCGGCACGGATGGACGCTCCGCGCGGGAGCGCTCGTCGAGCAGACGCCCGTCGACTTCGCCGCGCGCTTCCCCGGCTCCCGGGGCGCGCTGTACGGCATCGCGTCCAACTCGAAGCTCGCGGCGTTCAGGCGCCCACAAAACCAGGTCGCTGGCATCGCCGGATTGTACCTGGCAGGCGGCACGGTACACCCGGGCGCGGGGCTTCCGATGGTATGTCTCTCCGCCAAGATGGCAGCGAAGCTGGCGTTGGAGGAGCTCGATGGAAACTGACGTGGACGTGGTGGTGATAGGCGGTGGGTTGGCTGGTTCGATGGCGGCGACGATGCTGTCGCGCCGCGGGCTGCGCGTCACCGTGCTCGAGTCCCGTCCGGTCGGCAAGGAGCAGAAGGCCGTCGTCGGCGAAGCGCTCACCGAGGGCACCAGCGTCTTTCTGAGGCACGAGCTCGGGCTCACCGAATGGCTGAGCAAGAACACCTTTCGCAAGTTCGGTTTCGACTTCCTGACCCTGCCGCGTGAGGGCGAGCTGCCTCAGACCGCCGCGGGCTGCCACGAGCTCCTCCTGTCACTCAAGCCGTTCGAGGAGATGCCAGGCGCGTTTCCGCACCTCATCCCGACCTACCATGTCGAGCGCACCGCGATGAACGCGCACCTCGCCGAGCTCGCTCGCCAGGCGGGCGCACGCTACCTGAGCGGCGCCTCCGTCGAGAGCGTCGAGATCGGCGATGGCAGCCATAGCGTGCGCTACGCACAAGATGGGGCGTCCCATGTGCTGCGGTGTCGCTGGGTGCTCGACGCCAGCGGTCGGCGCAACCTCCTGGGACGCCAGCTCGGCATCACGCATCCGGTGAAGGAGCTCGACACCGCGAGCGTGTGGAACCGCTTCTCCAACGTCAACGCCGACGAGGACTTCTGGCGCACCTTCGGCGGCGTCGATCGTCGTCGTCAGACCATTCACTTCACCGGCCCCGGCTTCTGGATCTGGTGGATCCACCAGAAGAACGACATGACCTCGGTCGGTGTGTCGTTCGACAACAAGCAGCATCAGCCCAACGTCAAGACCGACGACCACGGCTTCTGGGAGATGCTCAAGAAGCACCCGCCGGCGTACAACGCGCTCAAGGGCGCCCGCGCGCTCGAGCCGTTCCAGTACTACGCGCACCTGCCCTATCGCTCGCAGCACTGGGTGTCGAAAAAGGGCTACAGCCTCATCGGCGACGCTGCGTGGTTCGTCGATGCGCTCTACTCGATCGGCATCGAGACGGCGTGCCGACAGCTCGTCGCCGTCGTGCCCCTCATCGTCGATGCCTGCCGCGGTCCCGGCGCGTGCGCGGCCACGATCGACAAGCTCAACATGGAGTTCGAGCTCACCCAGACGTCGGTGGTGAAGCTCAACAAGTTCAAGTACGAGCACGCGTGGGCAAGACCTCACGTGATGATGCAGACCGCCCTCTACGAGCTCGGCGAGATTGCGGAGCTCTATCACATGCAGGCCAAGAGTCGCTGGACGCCCGCGGTGCTGAGCAAGCACTACCGACTGCAGTGGTCGACGCCGCAGCGCCTCCACGACCTCGAGCAATTCATGAGCACGGCGCTCGAGAAAGATGGCGATCGCGATCTCGGCAACAAGCCGCTGCTGAAGAAGGCGCTGCTCCCCGGCAAGACCATCTACGCCGTGACCTGGCCGCTGTGGAAGCTGCCGCATGCGCGTCCGTACTTCTTCAAGCTCACCCGCACCTGGGGCTACATGGAGCGCTACGCGCAGCGCATGCGGCTGTGGCCAGACGGACTGAAGTGGATGGCCTCGGGCGTACCGTTCTCGTCCCTCCTCGGGCGCTTTGCGCCCGGCGACGCGCAGGCGACGGCAGAGGCCACGCACCGCAAGGTCAGCTGAGGTGAGTGCCATCGCGGAGCCGTCCCTGCTCGCGCGGTTGGTCGCGTTGCCGCTGTTCCGTACCGCGCTCGACGTGGAGATCGACGCGCCCTTCGCCGCGTACGCGCGGGGCGACTTCGCCGGGCTCTGCGACACGTGGTGCGCAGTCGCCAGCGCCCAGCGTGCGACGCTGACCTCGGGCCTGCAGCGCGGGTACGATCACGCGGGCATGGCACCGCGCGCGGTGAACGCCTATGGCTTCCTCGCGACGGTGCGCGCGGTGCTCGACGCGGGCGTCCGGTTTCGCGCGACGCTCTCGCCGCCCACACGAGACGCGCTCCTCTCCGACTTCCCGTGGCTCGCGCGCCGTCACGAGCACGTCCCACCTGGGTGGTCACCTCACTTCGACTTCCCGCGGGAGTTCGCCGAGTGGATCGACGTGCCCGATGTCGACGAGGCCAAGCGCCGCTGGCAGCTCGCCACCGGCCTCAACGAGGTGCAGCAGGCGCACAACACAGCAGATTGCGCGCGACGCTTCCGCCTCCCGATCCTCCTCGAGCACGCGGCGCGCGAGCGGGCGCTGGCCATCAACTACTTCTCGCACTGGGCGCCGACGGTAAGCCGCTCGACCTTCCGCGACTGCGTGCTGGCCCTCGACGCGCTCAACGCCGCGGTGTTCGCGCTTCTGTGTCTGGAGCAGCCAGGGCAGATGGTGCGTCGATCGATCGTGGGCGCGATTCGTCACGCTGACGAGTGGAAGGCGTTCGTCGCCGCGATGGGTCGCCCGCAGTGGTTGCTGCCTCCTCCCCGGTGACCCCTTCGAATGACCCCGCACGGCGCGGGCTGCGTAGTACGGAGAGCTGCGCCGCGAAGTCCTGATGGACGCCGCAGAAACCCATGGAGGACGCCGGCCTCGTCTATGATTCTGCCTCATGGACGATCCGCTGCTCGATCTTCGCGTCGCAGACATGCTGACGTTCTTGACCGTGAACCGGGCGTCGTCCGTGACGGGGGCCGCACGGCTGCTCGGGGTCACGCCGTCTCAGGTGTCGAAGGCGATCGCGCGCCTCGAGGATGCGCTTGCGGTCTCGTTGCTCGTGCGCGGTCCGCGCGGCGTGACGGTGTCGCAGGCCGGCATGAGCTGCGTGCCGCGCATCGAGGAGATCATCACGCGGTTGCGCGCCTTGCGTGGGGGTGACGCGCACGAGGCGTTGCCGGAGCTCACGCTCGCGGCGCCGTCGTTCCTGCACTCGTTCTTCCTGCCCGCCATCGCTGCGGCGCTCCCGACCCAGCGGCTGCGCTGCATCTCTCTGCCGCAGTCGGTGACGCGTGCATACGCGGCCGAGCGCCTCTTCGACGCGGCGATCACCATCGGCAAGGAGCGCTTCCCCGACGCGTGGGCGCAGAGCGAGCTCGGCGTGTTGCGCCGCGGGCTGTTCGCATCCCCGCGGCTGGCGAAGCGCCTCGGGACGTCGCCCATCGACGCGGACAAGCTCGCCGACGTCCCGTTCATCAGTCCGGTGTTCGTGATCAACGGGCAGACGTCTCCCATCGACGATGGCTGCCCGCTGCCGCGTGGACGCCGGCGCCTCGGTCAGGAGGTCGAGATGCTCGGCATCGGGCTCGAGCTCGCGTGCACGCTCGACGAGATCGTGTTCGGCCCGGTGCTCGCGGCGGCATCGCACGTGCACGATGGTCGGCTCGTCGAGCTCCGCGTGAAGGACTGGTCGCCCGAGCCGGAGACGATATGGCTCTGCTGCAACGCGGACCGCGTGCGCGCGCGCGTGCAGCGCATCATCGTCGAGAAGTGCGCGGCCGAGCTCGCGGCGTTGTAGTCACGGAGCCTTTCCGGCGGGTGCAGCCACGGCTGGCACCGGCTTCGTGACGGCAGGCGCCGGCTTCGCCACGGCGAGCGGCGGCAGCGGCAACAGCTCTTCCTGCGTCGGCATCACGATGAGCTCGACGCGCCGGTTCTGCGCACGGCCCGCCTCGTCCGAGTTGTCGGTGAGGTAGTTGAACTCCGAGTACCCCGCCGCACCGAGCCGCCGCGGATCGACCCCCTCGCCCTGGAAGTCGCGCACGACCGCCACCGATCGGGCGAGCGTCAGCTCCCACGCGCTGCCGAACTGTGAGTTCTTCACCGGCTGGTTGTCGGTGTGACACGCGACGAGAACGTCGCGGTTCAACTGCTTCATCACCGTTGCGAGCTCGTGCAGCAGCTCCTGGCCGTCCGGACGCAGCTCGGCGTGCCCGGTGTCGAACAGCGAGGCCTCCTGGATGCGGAGCAGGATGCGGCCCTTCACCTCCTCGACGACGACCTGCTTCTTGTCGACGAGCGGCTGCACGTGCGACTGCAAGTCCCTGAGCAGGTCGGCTCGCTTCTGCGCGAGCACGGCGTCCTTCTTGTACGACTCGAGGTTCTTCTGCTCGACGGCGAGGCTCTGCGCGGCCTTCTGGTGATCGCTCTGCAGCGCGCTCAGGCGCTCTCGCAGATCGGACGCATCGGTGGCGAGATCGTCGGCGTTCTTCTGCGCGGCGTTGTAGTCGCTCTGGGTGCGCGTGAGATCGGCGTGACAGCGATCGAGCTCGCGCGAGCGCGTGTTGTAGAGCTCCTGCGGCACCCCGCAGGCGGACAGCACCAGGCCCAACAGAATGATGCGTCTCACTTCGCCGTCTTCTTTCGGATGAGCCCCTCCTGCGCCGTCGAGGCGACGAGGCGGCCGTCCTGCGTGTAGAAGTCGCCGCGCACGAGCCCGCGCGAGCCATGCGACTTCGGGCTCTCCATCACGTGCAGCAGCCACTCGTCGACGCGGAAGGGCTGGTGGAACCAGACCGCGTGATCGAGGCTCACGACCTGCAGCTCCTGTGAGAGCCAGGTGATGCCGTGCGGAAGGAGCGCGGTCGCGAGGAAGCCATAGTCGGAGATGTACGTGAGCAGGTAACGATGCAGCGCCTCGTCGTCGGGCAGCTCGCCGTCGGCGCGCATCCACACCATGCGACGCGGCGGACCCGGCGGCGGATGAAACGGATCGCGCACCGGATCGACGGGCCGCAGATCGAAGGGAAAGGGCCGCCTGGTCAGCGTGTTCGGCAGGAGGTGCGCGAACGTGGCCAGCCGCTGCTCCTCGCTCAGCAGCGACTCCGGCAAAGGCGCATCGGGCATCGGGAACTGGTGCTCGAAGCCCGACTCCGTCTTCTGGAAGCTCGCCGACAGGTTGAGGATCGCCTGGCCCTTCTGCACCGCGACCACGAGCCGCGTCGTGAACGAGCCGCCATCGCGGATGCGATCGACCTCGTACACGATCGGCCTGGTCACATCGCCGGGCCGGAGGAAGTAGCCGTGAAGCGAGTGGACGAGCCGATCGGAAGGCACCGTCCTGGCGGCCGCAGCGAGCGCCTGACCGAGCACGTGACCTCCGTACAAGGTGCCCCAGCCGGGATCTTCGCTCTGCCCGCGGAAGATGTTTTCTTCAATAGGTTCGAGCTTGTAGAGGTCGAGAAAGTGGTCGAGTCGCGACGACATGAGCGCTCCTGAGTGTGCGCCATGGAAGAATTTTTGGACAGTCAGGTGAGGACACGTACGCTGGTATCCTACATGTAGGGTCCTACCGGGAGCCATGATGGCACGCGCGGCAGTCGCAACTCGCACCACCGAAGCAGAAGCAGCAAAGACGAGCGGAAGTCGGGGCCGCGAGGTCGGGGGCATCGTGCTCCTCGGGATCGCGCTGTTCACCGGGCTCTCGCTGTGCTCGTTCCAGTTCGGCGCGGGCAGCCTCATGGGCCCAGTCGGTGGCGCGGCGGCCAACGCGGTGTACGCGGGCCTCGGTGTCGGCGGCTACGTCGCCGTGTGGGTGATGGGCTTCGTCGCCCTGCGCTGCCTCGTCGGTGGCAGCCTGCGTCCGAGCTGGACGGTCGGCGCCGCGTTCGCCGGCGCGTTCGGCCTCGTCGTCGCGATCCACCTCCTGTTCGGCACGCATCGCCTGCATGGTCACGCCCCGGGTGGCGTCGTCGGCGAGTACGCGGCCGAGTTGCTCACGTCGCTGTTCGGCCGCGCGGGCACCGCGATCATCGCCACCGTCACGTTGCTGTGCGCGGCGATCCTCGTGACGTCGCTGTCGCTCAAGGGCATCACCGAGCTGTGCGTCCGCGCGATGAAGAGCGCGGCCACGTTCGCGTGGGAGAGCGTGCGCGCGATCTTCCCGGAGCACTCGGACGCCGACGACGCGAACGAGGAAGACGAAGACGAAGAAGACGAGCCGGCCTCCGAGCGCCGCCTCGTCGACGAGCCGCGCGCGAGCAAGAAGCGCCGCGACGACACCCAGGACGAGGACCTCGAAGATCTCGACGCACCCGCTGCGCCCGTCGTTGCCGCGATGCCCGTGATCATCGCTGCGGAGAAGAAGGCGATCCGCAAGAAGCGCAGCGACGACGCACGTCGCGTCGCGCTCACCGAGGCCTCGTCGATGTTCGAGGGGGACGGCAGGTCGGTCGACGCGGAGATCGCGCTCGATCAGCTCGACGCGCCGATCGCGATGCTGCCGGCCGCGGTGCCCGCGCCGATGATCGTGCAGGCGCCGCCGCCCGCGAAGAAGGCGGTCGCGGTCAAGGAGCTCAAGGAGAAGGCCACCTTCATCCCCGCGGCCGGTGGCTATCACCTGCCGTCGCTGGATCTCCTCGATTACGAGGAGCCCGGCGAGACGTCGGGCCTCGACAAGCAGTCGATGCTCAGCCTGGCGGAGCGCCTGCAAAAGACGCTCGGCGACTATGGAGTGAAGGGGCAGGTCGTGCAGATCCACCCCGGTCCGGTCGTCACGATGTACGAGTTCGTCCCCGTCGCGGGCACGAAGCTCTCGAAGATCTCGTCGCTGTCGAACGACCTCGCGATGTCGCTCGAGGCGATGAGCGTGCGCATCGTCGCGCCGATCCCGGGTCGTGGCTCGTGCGGCATCGAGGTGCCGAACAAGACGCGCGCCAAGGTGTACCTCAAGGAGATCCTCGCCGACGAGGGCGTCAACAAGGCGAAGAGCAAGCTCACGATGGGCCTCGGCAAGGACATCTCCGGTGCGCCGGTCGCGGTCGACCTCGCGCGCATGCCTCACCTCCTCGTCGCCGGTACGACGGGCTCCGGCAAGTCGGTCTCCGTCAACGGCATGATCTGCTCGCTCCTCTTCAACGCCACGCCCGAAGAGGTCCGCATGATCATGATCGACCCGAAGATGGTCGAGCTCTCGATCTACGAGGGCATCCCGCATCTTCTGCTGCCCGTCGTCACCGATCCGAAGAAGGCGAACCTCGCGCTCAAGTGGGCCGTCGACGAGATGGAGCGTCGCTACGAGCTCGTGTCGAAGTCGGGCGTGCGCGACCTCGTCAGCTACAACAAGAAGCTCGAGAAGCAGATCGCCGAGACGGCGGAAGTCGTCGACCGCAAGATCATCATCTCGCTCGACCACGGAGACGGCTCCACGCGCGAGATCGAGGTCGAGGCCGATGAGCAGGCCGTCATCGACGCGGGCGGCGTCGTCGATCGCGAGGTCCGCGACGACATCTCCGCCGCACGCGCTGCGAACGAGAAGGCTCGCGAGAAGGCCGCCGAGCCGCCCCCGCGCAAGCTCCCGTACATCGTCGTCGTCATCGATGAGTTCGCCGACCTCATGATGGTCGCGCCGAAGGACGTCGAGACCTCGGTCGCACGCATCGCGCAGAAGGCACGTGCCGTCGGCATCCACCTCATCCTCGCGACGCAGCGCCCGTCCGTCGACGTGATCACCGGCCTCATCAAGGCCAACTTCCCGTCGCGCATCGCGTTCCAGGTCGCCAGCAAGATCGACTCGCGCACGGTCCTCGATCAGTCGGGAGCGGAGTCGCTGCTCGGCCAGGGTGACTCGCTCTTCTCCGATCGTGGCGCACCGCTGCGTCGCATCCACGGCGCGCTCGTCACCGAGGAAGAGATCAAGGGCATGGTCGACTTCCTGAAGACGCAGGGTCAGCCGATCTACGATCTCGACATCCTCAAGCCGCGTGGCGACGAGGACGAGGACGGCGAGCTCTCGATCGACGGCGACGAGAACAAGGACGAGATGTACGACCAGGCCGTGCGCCTCGTGTGCGAGACGCGCATGGCATCGGTCTCCATGATCCAGCGACGCCTGCAGGTCGGCTTCAACCGCGCGGCCCGCATGGTCGAGCAGATGGAGAAGGAAGGCATCGTCGGAGGGTCCAATGGCTCGAAGCCCCGGGAGGTCCTCGCGCAGGCGATGTGACCGCTGCCGAGCGGCGCAGAGGAAGCTGCGAGAGTTCATTTGACGCGCTGGTTGCAGGCCCCAGAGGCTCGACGCGAAGCAGCCGCGGAGACTCGCTGCGCTGATCGAGGCGGGACCGCTCGTCGCTGGCTAGCTCCATCGCCTTCCACCGTGCTCGCCCGAGTTCAACCCGATCGAGGGCGTCGTGAACGAGCGTCTGCGCCGAGGCGCAGGCGCAACGGGTCGACTACTGCTTGAGACAGGCGCGCGCGGCCCCGCCCTCGCTGCCGAGATCGGTCCAAGCGCTCGGGCAGGCGTTGTCGATGGCGGCGACGAGCACGGTCGATGCGTACGCGCAGTACCCTTCACCAACGGTCTCCCATTCGCTCGGGCAGCTCCCCTGTAGATAGATGAGCGTGCCAGCCTGGTCTCGACGGCAGATGTGACCGACCCCAAGCCCGGAGCCGGCGTTCGTCCACCCCGTGGGACAACCGGAATTCTGGCTCCAGTACATCTCGCTGCCGACCTTGCCGCAGCTCTCGGCGCCGTTCGCCGACGGCTCGAGATCGGTGAGACCGCTCGGGCACGAACCGTCCGCGAACTGGCCGACGCCTAGATAGCCGTCGAACGCGCAGACCGACTGATAGTACGGACCCGAGTAGTCACCGACACGGGTGCCGTGTAGACACGTCGCGCCCGTCGACAACACGGTCGTCTTGGCCAGCGGGCTCTCGCACACCGCGAGGCCCGACAGGCTGCCGATGTTGGTGTAACCCGCTGTGCAAGCCGCCATGTAGGCGACGTGGCCTGCCGTCGCTGGCGCAATGCTTCCGTCGGCGTGTGGAGCCGTGAGATCGACGCCCGTCAGGTCGGCGCCGGCGAAGTCGCGGTTCTCGTTCTGCGACAGGTCTTCGGATGACGAATTCGTCGAGGAGGAGCCACAGGCCGAGAGGAGGAGTGCGACTGCAAGGGAGCTGAGCTTGGTGGTGTTCATCATCTTCATGTCGTCGCTTTCGTCGTGCTGGACGGCTGGGCTTGTGGCTGAGCCCTCGTTCTACGAGGTTGGCGCAAATTTCTTCCGAAGCAGAGCGCGTCGATCCTCGTGCGCGCGAGCCGATCTGGCAGAAGCGCTGGCAGGACCGCTGGCCGGGGAGGTCCTCGCGCGGGCGAGGTGAGCGCTGCTATAGTCCTTTCGTGAGCCCTTCCAACCTGATCCGCGCCACCCTCTTTGCCGCGCTGTTTGTCGTCGGGTGCGGCGGGCCCAAGACCACCACGTTCAACCCCGGTGACATGAGCGGTGGCACCGATGGTGGCGGCGGCAACTCGTGCACGCCCGGCAATGCGCGCTCCTGCATCTGCCTCGGCGGCGGCACGGGCACGCAGGTGTGTCGCGACACCGGTGCGAGCTACGGTTCGTGCGGCGGCTGCTCCGGAGACGGCGGCACGCTCACGATCTCCGACGCGGGCGCGGGCAACCCGTGCGGAGACTGTCAGGGCTGCTGCGACGGCACCTCGTGCGTCCCGTTCGCCGAGCAGAGCAACACGAAGTGTGGCCAGCCCGGCACCACGTGCAGCGGCTGCAGCGGCCAGACCTGCAACACCGCCGACGGCACCTGCGTCACAGCGAACGCGGGCGGCTGCTCGAACTCGAACTGCGCCGGTTGCTGTGGCCAGCTCAACGGTCAGTCGCACTGCTACGTGGACACGGCCAGCGCGTGCGGCTCGGGCGGCGGTCAGTGTGCCACCTGCACGCCGGGTACGCAGTGCGACAGCGGCGCCTGCGACAACTCGCTCGACCCGGCCTACAAGTACAAGGTCACGATCTCGTCGGTGCAGGTCTACAACACCGACGGTTCGAGCAACTGCTGGGACAACAACGGCTTCGGCTTCGGCTGTGGTCAGCCGGACCTCAAGGTCTGCATCGGCTACGATCCCGGCACCGGCGCCATCGTCTCCGGCTGCACCACGGAGCACAGCGACGTGTCGGTCGACAATGGCAAGGATCCCACGGACAACGCCGCCACCGACTCGACCACGTGGACCGGCACGGACGGTGTGCTCACCAGCGGCTCGCCGGCGACCACGTTCTACGTGCCGGGCTCGGCGTTCATCAACGGCAAGACCGTCATCACCGTCTACGACGACGACCTCAACGCGGACGATGTCATCGGTTCGCTCTTCGTGAAGGGCTCGACGTACTCGACGACCGGCTTCATGAACGGCCCGTTTGGCCGCGTCGTCGTCGTGCACTACCGCATCGACTGAGACGTCCCGCACTTCGCGCGAAGCTGACTTCGTGTGAACGGCTGATATAGTGGGGTGGTGAGCACTCCTACGTCTCTCCGTTCCTTCCTCTTCGCTTGCACGATCTCGCTCGTCGCGTGCGCGTCCTCGGGAACCGGAGGCACGGTGCCCGTCGGCGACATGAAGGGCGGCACGGACGGTGGCATGAACACCGGCAACTCGTGCACGCCGGGCGTCACGCGCTCGTGCATCTGCCTAGGCGGTGGCATGGGCACGCAGACCTGTCGCGACGCGGGCACGAGCTACGGCTCGTGCGGCGGCTGCTCGGGCGACGCCGGGACGATCTCGATCGCCGATGGGGGCGGCGGTGGCAACCCGTGCGGCGACTGCCAGGGTTGCTGCGATGGCACCGCGTGCATCGCGTTCGCCGAGCAGACCAACTCGCAGTGCGGCGCGACCGGCACCACGTGCACGAGCTGCAGCGGCCAGACCTGCAACACCGTCGATGGCACGTGCGTGTCGGGTGGCAGCGGCGGCTGCTCCAACTGCACGGGCGGTTGCTGCGGCATGCTCAACGGCGCGGCGCACTGCTTCGTCGACACCGCGAGCGCGTGCGGAACGGGCGGCGGGACGTGCAACGCGTGTACGTCGGGCACGCTGTGCGACAGCGGCAGCTGCGACAACGCGCTCGATCCGAGCCACATGTTCAAGGTCACGATCTCGACGGCAAAGGTCTACAACACCGATGGGTCGGGCAACCGCTGGGACTACAACTGCTTCGGCACCGGCTGCGCTCAGCCAGACCTCATCGTTTGCTTCGGGTACGACGCCGGCGCGGGGCTCGTGTCCGGCTGCACGACCGAGCACGATAATGTGCCCGTCGACAACGGCAAGGACCCCACGGACAGTGCGGCCACCGACTCCACCTCGTGGATCGGCACCGATGGCGTCCTCAAGGACTCGAACGGCGCCGTGCTCCTGTTCCCCGGCTCGGCCTTCATCAACGGCAAGGTGCTCGCCTCCGTGGTGGACTACGATCCCGTCGGCTCGAACGACATCATCGGATCGTCGTACATCCAGGGCTCGTCGTACTTCACGGGCTACATGATCGGGCCGTGGGGACGCGAGATCTCGGTCACGTTCTCCATCCAGTAAGCGCGAGCACCGCCCGCAGCTGTTCGCGTCGCGAGAGCGGTCGGCCGGCGAAGCGGCGCAGAAGGACGTGCAGCGCCGACGGTGCGCGAGCGATCGCGCGCTCGACGAGCGGACGAGCACGGCCGAACAGGAGCTTGCCGACGCGGTGACGCCTCGCGAGGAAGCGACCCTCGGGGTGCGCGAGGATCGCGTCGGGCCAGTCGACGAAGCCGAGCCTGCCTTGGTCGAGCGCGTCCGCCAGGTACGGCGCTGCGATGGCGCCGTAGAGCAGCGCCTGCGCGATGCCTTCGCCCGTTGGAAAGTCGATCCCCGCCGCTTCGCCCACGAGAAGCACGCCAGGGGCCGACGCTGGCGCGTGCGGGACGAAGCCTCGCTCGGCGAGCTGACGCGGCGCGATGAACGGCACGCCGCGCTCGTGCAGGTGCCGGCGGAGGTGCGCCTGCGGATCGTGCGCATGATCATCGTCGCAGAGCTGGTAGACGCCGCGGCTCATCATGATCGTGTCGGACAGCGGCGTGGGGAAGTCCCAGCGATAACCGCGCAGCGTCGGATCGAAGACGAAGCGCGCTGTGTCGGTCGGTTCGTCCGCGGACACGCGCGAGGTGTCCACCTCCACGGCCTGCGCGTGCAGCGTCGCCCGCTGGAGCCCCAGCGCGCGGCGCATCGTGCCCATGATGCCGTCCGCACCGATGACGACTCGTGCCGCGATCGGCTCACCGCCGCGCACCTCGACGCGCAGGCCGTCGCGGTCGCGCGCAAGGCCGGTGACGTGCGTCCCCTCACGCAGTTCGATGCCGCGCGACGCCGCGAGCTTCGCGAGCGCGTGATCGAGCTCCAGCCTGCGGACGACGCGAGCGCAGTCCGGCTCCGAGGCCTCGACGGTACGCCCGCCCAGCTCGACGACGAAGCGGTCGATGCGGGTGTTCGGGATCGCGCTCACGTCGAAGCCAATCCGCTCGAGCACCGGGAAGGCGCGGGCGGCGATCGCGCCCGCGCAGGTCTTGTCGCGCGGGAAGCGTGCGCGCTCGAGCACCACGATGCGCAGGTGCGGCGCCCGCTGCTGGAGGTGCAGTGCCGTCGACAGCCCCGCCGGGCCTGCGCCGACGATCACGACGGGACGTGCATGCGTCACGCGCGCATCGTCGTCGCGGTCCGCTGTGACGTCAACGAGGGCGCTATACTCCATGCATGCTCTCGCTGATGCTCGCGGTCCTCTTCTCGTCCACTGTCGGAGTTGCCGTCGATGCCACGGCTCCGCCGGGGAGCGCGGCGCCGGATGCGACGCAGACCGCCGAGCAGGTGCAGCGCTACTACGACGCCGCCAAGGAGCTGCACGCGCACTTCGATCAGACCATCATGACCGCGATGGGCACGCGCAAGCGCGCGTCCGGCGACGTGTGGCTGAAGAAGCCCGGCCGCATGCGCTGGGACTACGCCAAGCCCGAGAAGAAGCTCATGGTCGCCGACGGGCAGACGCTGTGGGTGTACGAGCCGGAGGACGAGCAGGCGTTCAAGCAGGATCTGCGCGGCACCAACCTGCCCGACTCCGTCGCCTTCCTGCTCGGCGAAGGTCGGCTGCGCGATCAGTTCGATCCGAGCATCGAGAAGAGCCCACCTGCCGGCGTCGCGCAGCCGGGCGAGGTCGTGCTGCGCCTCGCGCCCAAGCACGCCACCGCCGCGTACAAGTCGCTGCTCTTCATCGTCGAGCCGAAGTCCGGCGCGGTGAACGGCACCGTGGTGTTCGATCAGCAGGGTGGCGAGTCGCTCATCCGCTTCTCCGGCATCGAGACCAACAAGCCCATCGAGGACGCCCGGTTCAAGTTCACCCCGCCGGCAGGCACCCGGGTCCTCAAGCCCTGAGGGCGTTCCCCCGCTGAACGTGTCGCCTACTGGGAGACGAGGATGGCGCCCGCCACGGTCGTCGCCACGGCGGCCAGCTTGGCGGGGGTGAGCTTGTCGACGCGGAGCCAGAGGGCGACGGGGAGCGAGACGAGCGGGGCGAGCGAGGTGAGCGTGGCGCCGACGGCCAGGTCGGTGTGCGTGAGCGCGTAGACGAAGCAGCCGGTGCCGAGGACGCAGTCGGCGAGGATGGCGGGCACGAGCGGGAGCCAGCCGCGCTGTGGACGCGTGGGGCCGGGCGCGCGGCCGAGCAGCACGAAGACGCCGAGGATGCAGAGCGCGACCGCGTACCGGTAGGCACCGACGAACGCGAGGTCGAGGTCGACCGCGCCGATCTTGATGGCGACCGCATTGCCCGCCCACATGAGCGACGCAGCGACGGCGAGCAGCAGGCCGCTGACGCGCCGAGTGGCGCGCTCACCCTCCTTGACACCGAGCTTGATGATCGCGGCGACGCCGCCCGCGCAGAGCAGCGTGCCGCATGCGCGTGCCCAGCCGAACGGCTCGCCCTGGACGAGCGTGCCCTCGAGCGCGGCCCACAGCGGATAGGTCGACGCGATCGCGAGCGCCGACGACACCCCGATGATGCTCGCCGCGGCGAAGAAGACGCTGTCGGCGAGCGCGTACGAGAACAGCGTCGAGCCGCCGAGGATGCCGAGGGACCGTGGCGTGACGCCGTGCAGCGAGGCGCCGGTGACGAGGGCCGCCACGATCCACAGCGGCGTCGCGACGAGCATGCGCACGAAGCTCACGCGCACCGGCGAGACCTCCCGCGACGCGAGCGTGTAGCGCGCGGTGGCGTAGGCCCAGGTGCAGGAGGAGACGAGCGCGGCGACGGGACCGAGAGGCGTGTTGCTCAGAGGAGCCCGCTCAGCTCGCGGCTGGTGCCTTCGCCGAAGAGCCCGAACACGCCGCCCGTGTGGATGAACACGATGCGTGAGCCGAGCGCGTGCGCATCGCGGGCGAGCGTCTGCGTGAGGCCATACCAGGCCTTGCCGGTGTACACGGGGTCGAGCACGAGGCCCTCGGCGCGTGCGAGCGCGATGAGGCAGGCGAGCTCCTCGGGCCGACTCTTCGCGTAGCCGCGGCCGACGTAGCCGTCGAGGATCTCGAGCGACTCGCGCTCGAACGCGAACGACAGATCGAAGCGCGCCTGCATGTCCTCGACGATGGCGCCGATGGCCTCGACGAAGTATGCGCGGTCATCGCAGACGTTCACGCCGACGACGCGCCACGGCAGCGCGCGGTTCAGCACGCCGGCGACGAGGCCTGCGCCGGTGCCGCCCGAGCCTGCCGCGTAGACGACGGTCAGAGGCGCCTCGCCGAGCTGGGAGACGAGCTCACCTATACAGTCGTAGTAGCCGAGGCTGCCGAGCGCGTTCGAGCCACCCTCGGGGATGATGTACGCGTTGCGGCCGGCTGCCGCCTCCGCCATGACCTCGCGACGTCGCGCGTAGTCCGCGCGTGAGATGTAGCGGATCTCCGCACCGACGAGGCGGTCGAGCAGCAGGTTGCCGGTCGGCGCGGGGATCTGCGACGGGTCATCGACGCGCAAGAAGACGACGCAGGGCAGCCCGAGCTGCCGCGCCGCGATCGCGGTGGCACGACAGTGGTTCGACTGCACGCCGCCGCACGTGAAGACGACGTCGGCACCCTGCACCTGCGCGTCGGCGAGGAGATACTCGAGCTTGCGGACCTTGTTGCCGCTCAGCACGGAGCCGGTGAGATCGTCGCGCTTGACCCACAGCTCGGGCCCCAGCTCGGACCTCATGCGAGCGACGGGCGTCGGTCGCAGCGCGAGCGCGACGCGCGGCACCGTCGTGCGCGGCGTCACGCGCGCACGAACGGGTTGGCGCGCGCCTCGTCGCCGACCTTGGTGACCGGCCCGTGGCCGGGGATGACGACGGTGTCGCCGTCGAGGGTGTAGAGCTGCTCGCGGATGGACTTCATGAGGGTCGGCGTGTCGCCACCCGGTAGATCGGTGCGCCCGATGGAGCGGTTGAAGAGCGTGTCACCCGACAGCAGCAGCGAGCGGTTGTCGACCTCTAGGTGGAAGCAGCAGCTCCCCGGCGTGTGCCCGGGCGTGTGCAGCACCTTCGCGGCGAGCTTGCCGAACGCGAGCGACTCGCCGTGCTCCAGCCAGTGCTCGACGGGGAGCACCGGCCGCACCTGCCAGCGGAACATGCGTGCTTGCTGCTCGAACGCGTCGTAGAGGTAGGTGTCGTCGCGGTGGAGCGCGATGGTCGCCTGTCCCGACTCGCTGGCGTGCTCCTTCACGTCGCGGGTGCCGGCGATGTGATCGAGGTGCGCGTGCGTGTGCACGATCCAGCGGACCGACAGGTCGTAGTGGTCGAGCACCTGCTGCACGCGCTCTGCATCTCCACCCGGGTCTACGACGATGGCTTCCTTCGTATCGGGGCAACCGATGACGGTGCAGTTGCATTCGAGCTGGCCGACCGGGAAGGTCTCGAGGAGGAGCACATGCGAAATCTACCCGCTCGCGACGAGAATGCCGCGACAAAAGTTGTCGCTCCCGCACCGCGCAGCGAAGCTGGAACGATGCGCCGCGCCCTCGCTCTCGCTCTCGCGCTTGTGCCGCTGACCGCGAGCGCGCACGCGAAGAAGCAGGCCCGCCTCATCCACGCGAAGAGCCATGCGCACACGTCGCTGAAAAATGTGTACCCGGCGATCGCGCTGTTCGGGGCACACGTGCAGGAGGCGCTCACGTGGAAGCCGCTCGATGCGCGCGGGCGTTCGAGCCGCATCGCCGATCGCGAGCTCGAGCACCTGCTGCGCTGCCGTCAGACGGGCCAGCGCCACGCCGTGAACCCGAAGCTCGCCGAGGCGCTGTACCGCATCGGACGACACTTTCCGGGCCACCGCGTCGAGATCTTCTCCGGCTACCGGCCGCGCGCGTTCTGCAACCGCAGCCAGAGCCGTCACATGAGCGGCAGCGCGATCGACTTTCATGTCGAGGGCATCGACAACCGCACGCTCGTGGCGTTCCTCAAGAAGACGTTTCATCCCGCGGGCATCGGCTTCTATCCGCACGGTGTTCACGTGCACCTCGATCTCCAGCGTCAGGAAGACACGTACTGGGTCGAGGCCGAGGTCCCGCTCGAGCCGAGAGTCGCGGCGGTGACCGCGGAGGTCACCGCTGCGCCCGACAACGCCGGAGCTGCCGGGACCGACGCGGACGCCGAGCTCGACGCGGACGCCGAGCTCGATGGCGGCCCCGTTGCCGTGCGTCCGGCGCCGGAGCCCCTGGCCGAAGACCCGGCGTTCGATGCCAGCGCCGACGAGGACGTTGTCACGATCTTGTAACCCTGCCCACGTGCCATGGCCGCGGATCTGCGTTGCGGTGGCCGATTCGACGTGCTTAGGTGCCCTCGATGCGGCGCCTCTCCAGTGGGTCTGCTCGACGAACCCTCCTCGCGGCGGTCGTCTCGCTGTGCGGCTGTGCGCAGGTGTACGACACGGGCCTCGCGCCGAACTCGCAGTCCACCCGCGACCTCGGCGTCAGCGATGGTGCGCAGGCGTCTGCCGGCGCCAGCGATGGCGCGCAGGCGTCTGCCGATCTCACGGTCGTGTACGACACGGGGAACCAGCCCGATCTCGCCACGCCGGTGTCGGGCTGTGACGTCCACGCGGTGAAGGTGAACGAGATCCGCACCGCGGGTAGCGGCGGTGCGTCCGACGAGTTCATCGAGCTATACAACCCGTGCACCGTGGAGGTGGCGATGGCCGGTGCGAAGGTCGTGTACCGCGCGACCGCGTCGACGAGCGACGTCTACGTCTTCTGGGCGTTCTCGACGGGGAAGATCCCCGCGGGCGGTCACTTCCTGCTCGCCAACACCGGCTACGCGGGCAGCGCGGATGCAAAGCCGTTCATGACGGGTGGCATGGCAGCCACGGCTGGCGGCGTGGCGCTGAAGGACTCGACGGACGCGGTCATCGACTCCGTCGGCTGGGGCACGGCCACGAACGCCTTCGTCGAGGCGCACGCCGTGAGCGCGCCCGCGTCGGGTCAGTCGGCGTCGCGCTCGCCCGATGGCATCGACACGAACGACAACGTCGTCGACTTCGTGCTCGGCACCTCCACGCCGGGCGCCGCGAACTAGCCAAAATCCATCGCGGATTTGACTCGGGCTTGCGCCCTGCCTACCGTAAGCGCGTGCGATCGCAGCGACGGGGAGGGGGGACGATGGCGGTGTGCGCCGCGCTGTGCCTCGGGATCTCGATGCCGACCGCGCGCGCAGCCACGGAAGATCCGGTCGCGATGCGCGTCGAGAAGCTCGCGGCCGATGGCAAGACCGCCTATCGCGCAGCCGACTACCAGCACGCCGTCGAGCTCTTCGAGAAGGCGTACCAGCTGAGGCAGGTCGGCGCGCTCCTCTACAACATCGCGCGCACCTACGAGAAGCTCGGTGACACCGACAAGGCGATCGAGCGCTACCGTCGCTACATCGACTCCACGGATACGCAGCCTGCGCAGAAGGCGAAGGCCGAGGCGCGTGTGGCCGCGTACGACGAGGCGCACAAGCCGCCGCCGCGCGAGCCCGAACCGCAGCGCCCAGGCGTCGTGCACGAGCAGCTCTTCGAGCAGCCGGAAGATCCAGCGGCGGTCGCGCGCCGCGAGCAGGAGCGCGTGGTCGTCGACTGGAACGCCCGTCGTCACCGGGATCGCATCGTGGGTCTGACGCTCGGCAGCATCGGTGTGGCGTGCGCGGTGAGCGGCACCGGCCTGTGGGTCGCAGCGAACAAGGTGCACTCGCAGTTCGAGAGCTCCGTCGGGCCCGAGGCGAGCCGCCTGCAGCTTCGTGACCGCGCGCGCACCCAGGCGATCATCGGCGACTCGCTGTGGGGCGTCGCCGCCGTGACGGCCGCGATCGGTGCGTATTTTCTGTATCGAGGGTACCACCCGGAGCGTCCGCCGCAGGTGCAAGCGTCCGTGCTCGCAGGCCCGCGCATGGCAGGCTTGTCGCTGGGAGGCACGTTTTGAAGCGACTGTTGCTCCTAGCGCTCGCCACGCTCCCTTTCGGCTGCAGCGCCGTGCTGAGCTTCAACCAGTGCACGACGGACGCGGACTGCCAGAAGCTCGTCCCCGATGGCGTCGCATACTGCTCGATGGAGCACATCTGCAGCACGGACGTCCCGGCGGACCGGCTGTGCATGGTCGACTCGGTGAGCTCCAGCAACCCCGCGGCCGTCACCATCGGTGGCCTGTTCCGCCTCAGCGGCGCCGATGGCCAGAAGGACACCGACCTCGCCAACGCCGCGCGTCTCGCGGTCTCCGACGTGAACAAGAACAGCCCGCGTCCGCTCCGCTTCGTCGTCTGCGATACCAAGGGTGACGCCACGCAGGCGCGTCGCGCGCTCGTCCAGGCCGTCGAGAAGTTCGGTGCGGTGGGCTTCGTGGGACCGAGCTCGTCGAGCGAGGTCGTCGGCCTCGTGAACGGCGGGGAGAACCTGCTCACCAAGTACAACGTCATCGTCGTCTCGGGCTCGGCGACGTCGCCTTCCATCACGAGCCTCGCGGACGTCCCTTCAGGCGCCGGCTTCGGCCTCGTCTGGCGGACCTGCGCGAGCGACCTCTTGCAGGGCAAGGAGCTGGCCACGCTCATCGATCCGACCGCGACCCACGTCACGAGCGCCTACGTCGACAGCACGTACGGCACCGGCCTCAACTCGGCGTTCAGCGCCGCGCTCGGGGCGCAGTTCGCGCCAGGACCCGCGCCGGCCACGGTCTCGAGCTCGTTCCCCGAGGGCACCATGGGCAGCGCCGTCGTGAGCTACCTTCTTGCCAACCCGGTGCCGCAGTACGCGCTGCTCATCGCCGACGCCGACGTGCCGAGCTGGCTCGAGGCCCTCGACAGCGGAGGTACCTCGCTGTCAAAGACGCAGTACCTCTTCACCGACGGCGCGAAGGCCCAGTCCCTGCTCGACACGTCGGCCTCGACGGCGCTGCTCGCGCGCGTGCGCGGCACCGGTCCGGCCAACCCCGATACGCCGGCGGGTCAGGACTTCAAGACCCGCTACCGTGGGCAGTTCGGCGTCGATGCCACGAACATCGCGTTCACGTCCAACAACTACGACGCGGTCTTCGCGATGGCCGTGGCCATGGGCGCGCTCTTGCCGGGCTCCGCCGTCACCGGCTCGTTCATCGCGGACGGCATGAGTCGCCTGTCCGACCCGACGGGCACGAGCATCGACGTGGGCCCCAACGGATTCCTGTCGGCCTACGGCATGTTGGCCATGGGGCACTCGGTCAACCTGCAGGGAGCGTCCGGCCCCATCGACTTCGACCCCGTGACCGGCGACGTGCTCACGGCGCCCATCGAGGTCTGGACGATCGACACGACGACGAGCCCCCAGCAGTTCCAGACCGTGAAGATCGACACGCCCTAGCGTAGTATTGGGGAGTCGTGCCCCCGCCCGTCTTCGAGCCGCGTCGCTTCGGCGCCTATGCCCTGGAAGCCCGCCTGGGCCACGGCGGCATGGCCGAGGTCTTTCGCGCGAGCCGTGAAGGCGTCGCAGGGTTCGCGCGGCAGTGCGTCGTCAAGCGCATCCTCGGGCACCACAACGAGGACCCGAGCTTCGTCGACATGTTCATCAACGAGGCGAAGATCGCCTCGGAGCTGACGCACCCCAACATCGTGCAGGTGTACGAGCTCGGCCAGGTCGACGGCGAGTTCTTCATCGCGATGGAGTTCGTGAAGGGCAGGGATCTGCTGCGCGTGCTCCGCGAGCTGGCCCAGAAGCGTCCCGCCGATCCCGCGATCCCGCCGGCGATCGCGGCGTACGTGGCGCGCGAGACGTGTCGTGCGCTGCAGCACGCTCACGACCACACCGACTCGCGAGGGGCGGCGCGGCCCATCATCCACCGCGATGTGTCGCCGCAGAACATCATGCTGTCGTACGACGGCATCATCAAGCTCGTCGACTTCGGCATCGCGAAGGCGCTCGGCTCGATGCGCGACGAGACGCGCACGGGTGCGCTCAAGGGCAAGTTCGCCTACATGGCGCCCGAGCAGATCGCCGGACAGAACCCGGGACCGTCGGCGGACGTGTTCGCGGCGGGCGTCGTGCTGCACGAGATGCTGACCGGACGTCGCCTCTTCAAGGGTGCGACCGACTACGACACGCTGCAGAAGGTCCGCAACATGCCGGTCACGATCCCGTCGTCGATCGATCCGCGCATCCCGCGGGAGCTCGACGACATCGTCATGAAGTCGCTCGAGCGCGATCGCTCGCGGCGCTACGAGCGAGCCTCTCACATGGCGCGCGATCTCGACGGCTTCCTGTCGACGGCACGGTTCTCCGTCGAGGAGATGTCGGACTTCATGTGCGACCTGTTCCCGCCGGCGCTTCGTGAGCCCACCTTGCCCGAGAACGTCACCAAGGAGTACCTGGTGAAGTCCTCGTCCTCGTCGAAGAGCGCGGTGTCGCTCTCCGGCCTCGTCATGGAGGACGCGACGCCCATCACCGGCTCGTCCATCCTCGCGCCGCCGACCGACGCGCACCAGCGCCTCGACACACCGACGGGCACGAGCGGTGGCCGGCGCACCCTGTTCCTCGCGGGTGGCCTCGCGCTCATGGTCGGCATGGGTGGGATCTTCCTCGTGAGTCGCAAGACGATCCCCGACGTCACTGCGCCCGAGCCCACGGCCGCGCATGGTCTCGGGAGGTCAGACGTCGTCACGCCGCTGCCGCCAGAGACGCGCACGGTCCGCCTCGTCACGGACCCGGGTGACGCGCGCGTGTTCGATGGCCCCCGCCTCGTCGGGACCACGCCGCTCGCGCTGCGCCTGGCCGTTGACTCGCCTGGGCTCACGCTCACGCTCGTGCACGACGGACGCGCGGATCTCACGTACGTCGTGCGACCGTCGGACGCGCCCGAGCTGACGCTACGCCTCGTCGAGGTGCCGATGGATCCGCTCCCAACCGCGACGCCGTCCGTCCAGCATTCCTCGCACACGTCGAGCCACGGTCCCCACAAGCACAGCGATTCCGACGAGCCCGGTAGCATCGAGTCGCGGCCCAAGGTCGAGCCGCTCGACGACTGATGCCGGCCTCCGCGCGTGTCCACGTCGCCAACCTGCGCGATGGTGGCGTCTTCTACTGGCTCTTCCGGCTCTACGTCTTCGCGGCGCTCGCGCTCGCGCTCTTGCTCGTCGCGTGCGGCATCGGCGTGTACGTTCACTTCGCGCGCGAGCTGCCGCCTGTGCCCGAGCTGTCGCGCTACGCCGCGGAGTCGCCCGGCGTCACGGGGCTCTACGCCCTCGACGGCACGATGCTCGGCGAGTTCGCCAACGAGCGACGCGAGGTCGTGCCGCTCTCGAAGATCCCGCAGCAGCTCGTCGACGCGTTCGTGTCCACGGAAGATCGTCGCTTCTTCTCGCACGGCGGCATCGATCTCCGCGGCCTGGCGCGCGCGCTCGTCACCAACATGCGCGCGGGCTCGGTGCAGCAGGGCGGCTCGACGATCACGCAGCAGGTCGCGAAGGCCTACCTCTCGAGCGAGCGCAGCTACTCGCGCAAGCTCAAGGAGGCGATCTTCGCGCGCCGGCTGGAGGCGCGCTACGACAAGCGGCAGATCCTCGCGCTGTACCTCAACCACATCTTCCTCGGCGCGGGCGCGTACGGCGTGCAGGCCGCGGCGCGTCGCTACTACGACAAGGACGTGTGGCAGCTCGACCTGGGGCAGCTCGCGATGCTGGCCGGGCTCGCGCGCGCGCCCTCGCGTGACTCGCCGCTGTCGTCGGAGCCGATGGCCTCGAAGCGGCGCGCGGAGGTGCTCGACAACCTCGTCGAGGACCACAAGCTCTCCCGCGAGGACGCCGAGACGTGGAAGGTCGCACCGCTGCATCTCGCCGCGCGCAAGGACCCGTTCCACGACGTCGCGCCGTACTTCGCCGAGCAGGTGCGTCGCGAGCTGGTGAAGAAGTACGGCCAGAAGGCGTTCTACGAGGGCGGCTACCGGGTCGAGACCACCGTCGTGCCGTGGCTCGACGTGTGGGCGCAGGACAACGTGGATCACGCCGTGCGCAAGCTCGACAAGCGGCAGGGCTGGCGCGGCCCCGAGGCGCACCTCGACGACGCCCAGTTCGGCACGTTTCGCATGCGCATGAAGGACCTGTACGGAGACGGCCTCGTAGAGGAGCAGCGCCTGTACCTCGGGCTCGTCGATCGGGTCGAGGGCGGCGGCGCGAAGATCGAGGTCGGCGCGCAGACGTACGAGCTGCCGCTCGCCAACATGAGCTGGGCCGCACCGTTCTCGGCGAAGGACGCGACCAACGACAAGGTCGTCGAGAGCGCGACGAGCGTGCTGCACCACGGCGACGTCGTGTGGGTCAAGTCGTCGCACCGGAGCGAGATCGACCGCTTCACCGACTTCACCTACGACGAGCTCGGCGAGGTCGTGTGGGTGCCAGAGAAGCACGAAGGCAAGCACGAGAAGAAGTCGACGCAGAAGCCGACGTTGCTGCTCGAGCAGAACCCGCGCGTCTCGGCCGCGCTGTACACGTTCGATCACCGCACGGGCTACGTGCTCGCCCTGTCGGGGGGCGACGACTTCGATCGCTCCGAGTTCAACCGCGTCACGCAGGCGTGTCGTCAGCCGGGCTCGTCGTACAAGCCCATCTACTACTCGCTGGCGCTCGATCGTGGCTACGACTTCGACACGCAGCTCACCGACAAGCCGAAGGCCGAGATCGATGCCGAGACCGGCGAGCTGTGGGTGCCGCAGAACATCGATGGCAGCTACGGCCAGGCGGTGTCGCTCGAGCGCGCGCTGGTGTGGTCCAAGAACCCGCCGTCCGTCGACATCTTCAAGCTCGTGGGCACGCGCGACATCTCCGCGTGGGCGCAGCGGCTCGGCATCCACTCACCGCTCGTCACCAGCGACAAGTGCTACCGCGAGTTCTGCTCGTCGCTGGCGCTCGGCGCCTCGTGCGTGAAGCCCGACGAGATCACCGACGCGTTCGCGGTGTTCGCGCGGGACGGCAACCCGGTCACGCCGGTGCGCGTGCGTCGCGTGCTCGATCGCCGCGGCAACGTGCTCGAGGATCACTCGCATCCCGACGATCCGTGGCTGCGTCAGCGCGATCGCGTCGATCGTCTCGCCGCGACGGCGCTCACCGATCCGCCGCCGATCATCGCGCCGCGGACCGCCTTTTTGACGAGCAAGCTGCTGCGCGAGATCGTGACCACCGGGCACTCCGCACCGATCCGCGCCACGAAGGTGACGAGCGCGGGCAAGACCGGCACGTCCTCGCGCACGTCGGATGTCTGGTTCATCGGTTACACCTCGTCGTGGATGACGACCGCGTGGATCGGCGACGACACCTACGAGCGCCAGCTCGGCTACAAGGACGCGTCGTTCATGCTCTCGGTGCCGATGTGGGCCCGCTACATGTACACGGCGACGAAGGATCAGCCGCTCGCCGACATCCCGTGGAACGTCCCGCAAGGCGTGAAGCCCGGCGATCGCGGCGGCCCGCTCAAGCCCGGCTTCCCACCGCCGCCCGCGCCCGGCAAGAGCAGCGACGGCAAGACCTACGACCTCCCCGAGCGACTGAAGGGCGCGCACGTGCTGAAGCCCGGCGAGGTCGCCCCCGTCCTGACGACGAAGGAGCGCGCGGTCCGCGTACCCACGGGGAGTCCGCATCCGGAGAAGCCGGTGAAGCCGGTGAAGCCGCCGCTGTGACGAAGCCCGGGTGTCGACCCTCGGCGTGTCCTCGACATCGCATCTCCGACAAGATCGTGCCGCGCGATCCGGCGTGTTATACGACTCGCATGATCGGCCGCTGGATCGCTTTGTCGTCGTTCGCTCTGTTCCTCGTCTCGTGCGGGGCTGCGCCGAACACGCAGTACCTCCCGATCGGTCAGCGCTGCACACACCCAGGCGACTGCGGCACCACGCCCTTCGAGTGTGACGACACGAAGCCCGGCGGCTACTGCGCAGAGCCCTGCGTCACCGACGGCTCGTGCCCCACCGACTCGGTGTGCGTCAACAAGACCACCTGCCGCCGCAAGTGCTCCACCAACGCCGACTGCCGCCAGACCGAGGGCTACGCGTGCGTAACCGGCACGGAGCCCATCTCGCCGTACTGCGACACGCCGTAGCGCCGTTGCGGTAACATGGGGGAGGGTCCCATGCGCCGTGTGCTCACCGCGTTCCTGTTCGCTTCCGCCCCCGTCGTGGGGTGCACGTTCCACGTCGACGGCGTGGGGCCGGCCGCGAGCCACGACGCAGGAAACCCTGCGACCGACTTCGCGGGCGTCGACCTCACGGGCGTCGATCTCGCGCCGCCGCCACCTGCCGACCTCGCGGGGCTGTGCAACGGCGGACCGACCGCGGCCTGCGACAGCGACGGTGTGACGCTCGTCGTGTGCAGTGGCTCGGTCCCCACGTCCACGGTGTGCACCGATGGCTGCTCGATCGAAGGGACGCCGCACTGCAAGCAGTTCGATCCGGGCGGCGTGGCGGAGGCGAGCGACTACCAGCAGGGTGGCCTCGTCGACGTCGTCATCCCCGAGGACGCCACCGCCGTGTTCAACACCGACACCGGCCAGATCAACATTCCTTCGCGTGCGGGCGGGGCCGGCCTCATCGGCGGCATCGCCTTCCGCCAGGCGACGCAGCCCAACACGACGGTCTCCGTCGGCATCTTCTCGATGAAGTCGCTCACGCTCTCCGCCAACGCCGTCATCGACGTGGTCGGCTCGCGTCCGCTGAGCATCGTCACGTCGGGGGACATCGTCATCAGTGGCACCATCGACGTGCTCGGGAGCTGTCAGGCCGGCTCCCCCATCGCGGGTGGGTATGCAGGCGGCGCCCCGAAGCAGGATGGTGGCAACCCCGGCGGCGGCATGGGCGGTGGCAGGCCCGGTCTGCACCCGAACTTCGGCGCGGGCGGCGGTGGCGGTGGCGGCTACGGGGAAATAGGTGGCGATGGCGCGACCACGAGCGTGAACGCCACGTCCGGCGGCCCCGGCGGCGTCCGCTTCGGAGATCTCTCCGGCAACGATCCGGTCCTCCTCGGTGGCTCCGGTGGGGCGTCCGGTGCGGGTGGCGTCGCGTCGAACGGCGGCGCCGGCGGCTCGGGTGGGGGCGCGGTGCAGCTCGCGTCGAACGGCGGCATCACGCTCGGCTCCTCCGCGATCATCCAGGCCAGCGGCTGCCACGGGTCGCCTGGCGAGGGGATCCCGACGGCGGGCGGCGGCGGTGGCTCCGGCGGCAGCGTCCTCGTCGAAGCGCGCACGCTGCAGGTCAACAGTGGCGCGATCATCGCGGCCAACGGCGGTGCCGGTGCGGGCGGCGGCGCGGGCGACGTGGGCGAGGATGGCCACGACGACGCCGACCAGGCCGAAGGCGGCGCCGGTGGCACGGGCGTGAGCCTTGGTACGATGGGCGGCAACGGCGGGCACACGGGCTCGCTCGCCGGTGATCCTGGCGTAGTCCCCACCGCGGCGAACACGCAGGGTGGCGGAGGCGGAGGCGGCGTCGGCCGCATCGCGCTCAAGTCGAAGACCGGCACCGTGGCGATGAGCGGCGCGATCCTCTCGCCCCAGGTCGGCGAGACGTCGCAGGGACACCCGTCGCCCGCGACGGTGGGCAGCGTACAGTTCAAGTGAGCGGCGGGTTCCTGCTTCCCGTCCTGGTGTTCACGCCGCTGCCATGAGGCGCGCCGTGATCTTGTTCTTCTTCGAGTAGACGGTCGCGACGGAGATGCCGAGCGTGCGCGCCACCTCTTCGGGCTCCGCGTCGCCCTCGAAGTAGAGCGAGACGAACTCGCGATCGCGCGGGGACAGCGCCCTCGCGAGGCGACGCAGGACGCCGCGGCGCTCGTCGCCGAGCAGGGTCGTGAGCGCGTCGGGCTCGGCCGAGCGCGGGACGTCGTCGAGGTCGTCGAGCACATCGTGCGGTGGGCGGCGCGAGAGACGACGCAGGTGATCGTAGGCCGCGTGACCGGCGAGGAGGCCGAGCCACGACGCCAGCTTCATGCCGCGCGCGGGGTCGTAGGCGCGCAGGCGACGGAGGTCGTGGGCCCACAGAAGGACGCAGCTCTCGGCGTAGATGTCGTCGACGCACTCGCTCGACAGCACGCGCGCGTAGCGGCCGGTCACGCGCAGGATGCAGCGGTAGACGAGGCCGCGGTATCGCGCCACGAGCTCTTCGAACGCGCGCGGATCGCGGTCGAGCGTGAGCGCGAGGAGCTGGTCATCGGACAGGGTGGACAGAGCGAGCATCGGCGGCCTCCGGGAGATGTCCGGATGCTTCGCAAGGCCTGCGCCTGTGCGGTGCAGGCGTGGTTGCCAGGAGTTGCGAGCCGCTGTGCGGGGAGAGACACGCGTCGTGAGCGGATGGGACACGGAGAGGAGCAACAGGAGACGCGCGATGTTGCCTGTTTCGCTCAGGCTTTTTCGACGGCCGCGCGCCAGCGGGCAAGGTGCTCGTCGACGACCGCGTCGGGCATCGCGGGCTGAAAGCGACGGTCTTCGGCCCAGGCGCCGCGCGCCTCGTCCGTCGTCCTCCACACGCCGACGCCGAGGCCGGCGAGCATCGCGGCGCCCATCGCGGTGGTCTCGACGAGCTTCGGACGCACGGTCTCGGTGCGCAGGATGTCGGCCTGGAACTGCATGAGCAGGTCGTTCGCCGAGGCGCCACCATCCACCTTGAGCGAGCGGATGGGCAGGCCCGAGTCCTTCTGCATCGCCCCGAGCAGATCGGCGATCTGCAGCGCGATGCCCTCGAGCACCGCGCGCGCGAGGTGGGCCTTCGTCGTGCCGCGCGTGAGGCCCGTGATGATGCCGCGCGCCTCCGGCCGCCAGTACGGTGCGCCGAGGCCCGCGAGCGCAGGGACCGCCACGACGCCGCCGGTGTCGGGCACCGAGGCCGCGAGCGACTCGATCTCGCTCGCAGACTGGATGATGCCGAGGCCATCGCGCAGCCACTGCACCATCGCGCCCGCGATGAACGTCGAGCCCTCGAGCGCGTAGGTGACGTCGTTGCCCAGCTTCCAGCCGACGGTGGTGATGAGCCCATTCTTCGACATCACGGGAGTGCCGCCGACGTTCAGCAAGAGGAACGCGCCAGTGCCGTAGGTGCACTTTGCTTCACCGACGGAGAAGCAGGTCTGCCCGAACAGCGCGGCCTGCTGATCGCCGGCCATGCCCGCGATCGGGATGCGATCGGGCAGGCCCGGCACACCGCGCGTCTCGGCGTAGATCTCGGCGGAGCCACGCACCTCGGGGAGCAGCTGACGCGGGACGCGGAGCAGACCGAGCAGCTCGTCGGACCACGCCATCTCGTGCAGATCGAAGAGCAGTGTGCGCGACGCGTTCGACACGTCGGTGACGTGCGCCGCGCCGCCGGAGAGCTTCCACACGAGCCAGCTGTCGACGGTGCCGAAGCACAGCTCGCCACGCTCGGCACGGGCGCGCAGCGACGGATCGCGATCGAGCATCCACGCCAGCTTCGTGCCGGAGAAGTACGGATCGAGGACGAGGCCGGTCTTCTCTCGGAAGGTGGGCTCGAGGCCGTCGGCCTTCAGCTTGCCGCACGCATCGGCGGTGCGGCGGTCCTGCCAGACGATCGCCTTGCCGATGGCGATCCCGCTCTTGCGATCCCACAGCACGGTGGTCTCGCGCTGGTTCGTGATGCCGATGGCGGCGATCTGCGTCGCGTCGATGTTCGCCCCCGACCCATGCAGCGCGTCGGTGAGCGCGCCACGTACCGAGGTCCAGATCTCCTCGGGATCGTGCTCGACCCAGCCCGGCTGCGGGTAGTGCTGCTGGAACTCGCGATAGCCACGAGCGCGGAGGGTCAGCTGCTCGTCGAACACGAGCACCGTCGAGCCGGTGGTGCCCTGATCGATGGCGAGGAGGAAGCGCGACATGTCGTCTCCTGACGTTGGACGAGGGGCGGACTACAGTGGAGAGAGGTGGCGTGCGAAGTGGGCGTCGACGTCGGCGATGACCTGCTCGCGATCGAGGTCGAGCGTCACGACGTGGAACGACTTCTCGAGCGTGCGCGTCTCGACCTGCTTCGTACCGAGGCCCCTGTGGATCGCGGCGAGGCACGAGAACGGCACGGTGTGATCCCTGCGCGCGTGCATGAGCAGCGTCGGCAGCTTCACGTCGCCGAGGCCGGCGAGCACGTGATCCATGAAGTCGCGCAGGCTGAGCACCGAGACGATCGGCAGCCCGATGGCACCCTGCGCGAGGTTGTTGCGCTGGCGCATGACGGGGTCGGCGATGTCGGAGCCCGCGCTCTTGGGGACCGCGACCGTCGGCGGTGTGCGACGCAGCCAGCGCGTGATCTTGATGATCATCTCGACGGGCCGCGTCAGCCACACAGGTGCCGACAGCGATGCGATGGCCGTGATCTCCGGGCCGCGATGCCGCGCGAGCTCGAGCGTCAGCAGGCCGCCCAGCGAGAGCCCTCCGACACATACCGTCGGCACGAGCGCGCAGAGCTCGGTGAGCGCGGCGTCGACGGACGCGTACCAGTCCTTCCATCCCGTCGCTGCGAGATCATCCGACGACCGACCATGGCCGGCGAGCAGCGGCGCGTACACGAGGTAGCCGCGGCGGCACAGCGCCTCGCCGAGGAGCCGCATCTCGAACGGCGTACCCGTGAAGCCGTGGATGAGCAGCACGCCGGCCTTCGGTGTGCCCTCGGGGGTGAGCAGGAACGGCCTGCGCAGCGCGTGCGCGCTGACCTCGGCGCCCGCGGTCCAGAACGCAGCGGGCAAGAACTGCGTATCGGCGTCGACCATCGCTCGCACTCTGGCGTACACGCAGCGTGTCTGGCAAGGCAACGCTCTCGGCTTGCGGCACACATGACGATCGAGCTACGGTTACAATGCTCGTCGAGCTTCGCGCTCCGACGTGTACCGCATGGACGACTGGAAGACCCGCATCACGCAGATCAGGCCGGTCGAGAAGCCGGCCTCCGACGCCGAGCAAGCTTGCTTGGTGCTCATCTATCCGGGTGGTCCCGAGCTCGGCAAGCGCTTCGAGCTGCACGACGGTGAGTGCACCATCGGCCGCGGCGCCGACTGCGACATCCAGGTCGATCGCGACTCCGTCTCGCGTCGCCACGCGAAGGTCACGCGGCAGGGCACGGGCTGGCAGGTCGAGGACCTCGGCTCCACCAACGGCAGCTACGTCAACGACAACCAGGTCACGGCGTACGCGCTGCGCGACGGTGATCTGCTGAAGATCGGCAACGCGATCTTCAAGTTCCTCATCGGCTCGAACATCGAGGCCGCGTACCACGAAGAGATCTACCGCATGACCATCATCGATGGCCTCACGCACACGTTCAACAAGCGGTACTTCCTCGACACGCTCGACAAGGAGATCCCGCGCTGCACCCGCCACGCGCGGCCTCTCGCGCTCGTAATGTTCGACATCGATCACTTCAAGAAGATCAACGACGAGCACGGTCACCTCACCGGCGACTTCGTGCTGCGCGAGATGGCCCGTCGCATCAAGTCGCGCGTGCGCAAGGAAGAGGTCTTCGCGCGCTACGGGGGCGAGGAGTTCGCGGTCATCCTCCCCGAGACCACGCTCGAACAGGCGATGAAGGTCGCCGAGGATCTGCGTAAGCTCGTGGCGGCGTCGTCGTTCGACTTCGAGGGCGATCGCATCATGGTCACCGTCTCGCTCGGCGTCGGCGTCACCGACAAGGAGATGTTGCCCGAGCCCTTCATCAAGATCGCCGACGACAACCTGTACAAGGCGAAGCGCGGCGGCCGCAACAAGGTCGTCGGCTAGCGCAGATCCACCGCGCCGAGCGCCGCGGGCTCGGTGCTGCGCCTCCACGAGTACATGCAGCGCAAGGCCATCTTCGGGATCCCCGCGGCATCGAAGGCGCTCTCGCTGTCACCGCCCACGATCGCGAGCGCCATCGGGCATCTGACACGGCTCGGTCTCTTGAAGGAGATCACCAAGAAGGGACGCAACCGTCGCTTCGCCTACGAGCCGTATGTCGCGCTGCTCAACCAGGGTACGGAGCCGCTCGCCCCGGGCGCATAGACGCCGCGCGCCACGACGTCCGAAAACAAAAAGGCCGCGACTCCTTCCGGGGTCGCGGCCTTTTTATCTGGAGCGAGCGCGCGGGGCGCTCGTGCTTACATGCCCGTCGTGGGCGGCATGTGGCCGGCGGCGAGGCAGATCGCGTCGGGGTCGGCGTTTGCGATGGCGATCGTGTTGCACGAGACGTCGGCGGTGGTGTTGGCCGGGGCCTTGGCGCCGTTGCGGTTCACGTTGATGCCGGTCTGCACGTACGTGGCCGACTGTGGGTCACAGACCGCGGCGCACTGCACATTGTCCTTCGTCTCCCAGCACGGGAACATGCCGGGCGCGTCCGGGCAGAAGGGCATGATGTTGCGCGTGACGACCCCGCTCGTGTTCGTCACGTCCTGGACGATGCAGTCGGGACGCTGGCTGCCGTTGACCGTGACGAGCTTGAGCGGCGAGGTGAGGCAGCTGGGCTGCAGCGCGTTGACGATCTTCTGGCCGATGGCAGCGAGCGCGGTCGCGTAGCTGTTGTCGCAGATCGACGTGATGGCGTGGTTCTGCGCCTTGCCGACGACGTAGCGGAGGCGCTGTGCCGGGTCGCCGAAGAAGTTCGTCGGGTCGGTATCCAGCGTGCAGGAGTGGCTGATGTTCGTGCAGGTGGTGACCTGACCGCCGCCGACGAGCGTGCCGCAGTTCGCACTGCCCGTGGCCGTGTAGCTGCCGACCGGGTCGGCTGGTGCCGTGATGGCGGCGAGGATGACGTCGCGCGGGTCGGCCTTGACGCCACCCGCGGTGTTCGACTGCGTGAAATACGTGACGTACTTCTCGAGGTCGGTCTCGCGCTTGCCGCTCTGCGCGTACGTGGCCGGTGCGCAGTTCGCAAAGCTCGCCTGGGGTACGCTCGGCAGGAGCATGCCATCGCAGACGATACCGTTCTGCGCGCAGCGGTACGAGTTGACCGGACCGAGGCTCGGGTTGCTGAAGAGATCGCTGCTGGAGTCGACGGAGCAGTCGTCCTCGTCGGTGACCCAGATGATCGCGAGGATCGCGTCGTCGCGGAGGAAGCCCTTGTTCTCGACGATCGAGGTGTCGTGGAGCGCCGTGTAGACGGACTCGAGCTGGGACTCGAAGCCGCAGCCCGTGTGCTGTGTATTCGATGGATCGACCACGGAGGCCATGCAGGAGAACGTGGCGGCCGCGCCCTGCGTGGCGTCGAAGTTGTCCTGCGTGTGGTCGAGCTGGTTGTAGACCATGTAGTTGCCCGTCGGGCCGGTGCAGCCGGCTGTGTTGGTCTTGGCCAGACCACGCTTCTGGAGCTTACCGCCGAGGTTCGAACACGTGCCTGCATAGCCCGGCGCACCGAGCGATGAGGTCACGACACCGATGTGGTAGTCGGCCGAGTGACCCGATGCCGCGAATGAGTCGAGCTGCGCGATGAACTGCGGGAAGCGGCTCTTCAGCTCGTTCTGCTTGGGCGCCATCGAGCCGGAGTCGTCGACCATGAACAGCAGGTCGACCTTGTTCTTGGCGTTCTGATCGGTGGAGACGTCGGTCTGCTGCTCGACGTTCGACTGCGGAGCCTCGACCGGCGGGGAGACGCAGGCGCTCATCCACAGAGAAAGGGTGACGGCGCTCAAGCGGTTGAATCGGGACATCATTGGATCCTCCAGGAAGACATGCCGGA
>JBDTCO010000195.1:0-23865 GCA_039923495.1 Polyangia bacterium | reverse complement strand
TGAGTTCGAAGGAACCGGCGTAGGGCTGGCGACCGTGCAACGCGTCGTCACTCGACATGGCGGTCGAGTCTGGGCCGAGGCAGCGGTCAATCGTGGTGCGACCTTTTATTTTACTCTCCATGAAACGGAGTCAGTGGCATGAGCAGCGATCAGGTCGTCTTGTTGGTGGAAGACAATCAGAAGGACGAGGCGTTGACACTTCGCGCGCTCAAGAAGGCCAACGTCACGAACCCGATCGTCGTGGCGCGTGATGGCGTCGAGGCGCTCGACTACTTGTTCGCCCGAGGCGTGCACGCCAATCGCGCCCCGACCGCCATGCCTCAGGTCGTCCTTCTCGACCTGAAGCTCCCGAAGTTCGATGGCCTCGATGTTCTCAAGGCGATGCGCGACAACGAGCTGACGAGGCTCATTCCTGTGGTCGTCTTGACCTCCTCGCTCGAGGAGCAGGATCTGATCCGCAGCTACAGTCTCGGCGCGAATAGTTACGTTCGCAAACCAGTCGACTTCGTCGAGTTCATCGAAGCAGTCAAGCAACTCGGTCTGTTTTGGCTAGTGACGAATCAAACCGCGCCCACGATGCGGAAGCTCTGAGGGATGGGAAAGGCGCTCAGAGCGCTGCTGGTGGAGGACGTCGAGCAGGACGCGCTCCTCGTCGTGCGGGAGCTCCGACGCGGAGGTTTCGACGTTTCGTTCGAGCGGGTCGACACGCCAGAGGCAATGGCTGCGGCACTGACCAAGCAGGCGTGGGACATCGTCATTTCGGACTACACGATGCCTCGCTTCAGCGCGCACCTGGCGCTTGCGCTCGTCAACGAGAGGAATCTCGAACTGCCGTTCATCATCGTCTCGGGAACGGTCAACGAGGATCTCGCGGTCGAGGCCATCCTCGCCGGCGCCCACGATTTCATGGCCAAAGGCAAGCTCGGTCGGCTGAACCGCGCCATCGAACGAGAGCTGCGCGAGAGGTCGCTCCGCACCGAGCAGATGAAGTTGCGCAACCAGCTCCTGGTCTCCGACCGGATGGCTTCGATGGGGACGCTCGCAGCCGGCGTTGCGCACGAGATCAACAACCCTCTGGCTTGCGTCATGGCCAACCTCGATCTGGCGGTGCGAGAGCTGGCCGAGCATGCGGAACAATTGGACCTGATGACCGAGCTCAGTGAAGTGGGTGAAGAGCTTCGCGATGCACGCGAGGCCGCGGAGCGAATTCGGAACATCGTCCGTGACCTGAAGATCTTCTCCCGCTCGGACGAGGAGAAACGAGGGGCTGTAGACGTGCAGCGGGTGATGGAATCGACCCTGCGGATGGCCTGGAACGAGATTCGGCACCGTGCGCGCCTGGTGAAGAACTACGGGAAGACGCCGCCGGTCGGGGCCAGCGAGTCTCGCCTCGGACAGGTGTTTCTGAACCTCGTGGTCAATGCGGCCCAGGCGATTCAAGAAGGACGCGCGGAGAGCAACGAGATCCGCATCTCCACGACGGTGGCACCGAGCGGGAACGTCGTCGTCGAGATCGCTGACACCGGCCCGGGGATGCCGCCCGAAGTGCTGGGACAGCTGTTCACGCCTTTCTTCACAACCAAACCGATCGGCGTGGGGACCGGCCTCGGCCTCTCCATTTGCCATAGCATCATCGCCGGCTTCGGCGGTTCAATCGAAGTGCAGAGCGAGGTGGGCAAGGGAACGTCCTTCCGGATCTCGTTGTTGCCAGCAGCTACCGAGGCACTGGAGGAGGTGCCGCCGATTACAGGCAGCACGCCTGCTCAGAGACGCGGCAAAATCTTGGTCGTCGACGACGAGCCGATGATCGCAAAAGCGGTGCAACGGATCTTGTCGGCAGAACACGACGTCACCACGCTCGGCAGCGCCGACGACGCACTCAAACGAATCGAGGCCGGTGAAAGATTCGACGTCATCCTCTGCGACCTGATGATGCCCGAGATGACCGGCATGGACCTGCATGGCGAGCTGTCTCGAGTCGGGCAGGAGCAGGCCGACCGGATGATCTTCCTGACCGGCGGGGCGTTTACCGTTCGGGCCCGAGCCTTCCTCGCGGAGATACCAAATCAACGTATCGAGAAGCCATTCGACTCCACGCACCTGAGGGCGCTGATCAACGACCGCATTCGTTAGGACGATGGAAGTGCGGGGACCGCCTCCGCACCACGAGATCGGTTTTGAGCGAAGACGAAGGGCCTCGGCCACTCTTCTGTAGCGGCTCCTGAAAGCACGACTGCCACTTGCGCGTCGACCGCTTCTCGGAGCAGGATATCGAACGCTTCGCTATCGATCTCGGCCGCGGGCAGTTCGTGCACCTCTGCTGAGAGTCTGCATGAGTCGAAAATGGCAGCGTCGAGGAACCACAACCGCCCCTCTCGAAATCAAAGCTTGCGCGCATAGCTCAGCTGGATAGAGCGTTGGCCTCCGGAGCCAAAGGTCGCAGGTTCGACTCCTGCTGCGCGCGCACTTCGCTTCGCTTCCTCGCGATGCGTGCGTCGGGTACGCTGCCTTGGTGACGATGGACCCCGAGAACGATCGCCGTAGCGCAGCTCGCACGCCTTTCGACATCTGGATCGAGGAGACGAGCGACCAGGCGACGTACTTTCAGCGGTCGGCGAACCTGTCGGCGGGTGGGCTGTACGTCGAGAACGGCGTCCCTCAACCCGTCGGTACCCAGATGGCGCTGCGGTTCTCGCTGCCCGACGATGCGACGCCCATCCGCGTGACCGCCGAGGTCGTGCGCGTCGAGAAGGAGACGCCGTTCGGCATGCACCTCAAGTTCCTCCAGATTCCCGACGACGCGGCGCATCGCATCGCAAGGTACGTCGAGCAGCAGCGTGGCTGAACGAAGCACGCCTCGCTCACTCGACGCGCTGCTCGAGGACGAACGCCTCATCGACGCCGCGGGGCTGCGCGAAGCGCGTCGGACGGCGCTGCGCATGCGGACGCACCTCGTCGAGGTGCTCACCGACGAGCACGTCATCGACGAGGGACGCCTGGCGGACGTGCTCTGCCGTCGCCTCGGCCTGCCCCGTGCGCGCATCGGCACCGTCGACGACGAGGCGGTCCGCGAGCTGCCTCACGATCTCGCGGCCGCGCACCTCGTCGTCCCGCTCACGGTGCTGGGCGATCACCCACGCACGTTGACCCTGGCCATGGTGAACCCGCTCGACGCCGACGCGCTGCGCGACGTCACGGAGAGCACGGGATGCCTCGTCGAGGTCCAGGTCGCGACCGTCGGCGAGGTCCGCCTCGCGCTGCCGCGGTTCTACAGCGGCATGATCACGCGCATGATCCCGCGCGTCGGGCAGGACGGTCGCATGGAGCCGTCGACGCAGCCACACCTCGAGCTGCCGGACGAGCGCTCCCTCGAGCTGCGGCTGCGCGCGCTGGTGGACCTGCTCGTCGAGCGCGGCGTGCTCGCGAGCGGTGACTTCGAGGAGCGGGTGCGCAGGCTGGCCCGCGGCGAGGACGTGTGATCGGCATCGTGCTAACGTCGCCGCGCATGAGAACCAGGCTCGCCGCAGCCCTCGCGACCCTCGCGCTCCTGTGCTCCCTGTCCGCACACGCGCAGACCATCCGCGCCGCCGCCATGCCGCCCATCCTGAAGTCGGGCGGCTCGACGCCCGAGCTGCGCGACAAGTTTCACGAGACGATCGTGCAAGGCCTCGGCACGCTGTCGGGCCCGAGCGGTCCGAACGGCGAGCTCGGCGACGTCCTCGGCGCCAGCGACACGCGCGCGCTCCTCGGCGAGGAGCTCATGGGCTGCGGAAACGACGTTGCGTGTGTGTCGCGTGCCGCCACCGCGCTCAAGGTCAACCGCCTCATCACCACGGAGCTCACCGTCGCTGGCAAATCGTACAGCATCACGATGCGGCTCTACGACGGCGCGGGCAAGGAGCTGACGCACACCACCGAGCTGTGCGAGATCTGCACCGTGCGAGAGGCTGAGGCCGCGATGACGAAGACCTCGGCTCACCTCGCCGTGGCCGCTCGCACGTTCCCCGTCGAGGCCGTCACGATGCCGAAGGAGGAGCGGAAGCCACCCGTGGTGGAAGAGAAGCCGCCGCAACCCTCGCCGTACGTGTCGCCGATGCAGGCGGCTCCGACGATCGTGTATCCGGCGCCTGAGCCGCGTCACAAGTATGTGCCGTGGAAGACGTACGGCTTCGCGGCGATCGGCGTGGCCATCGTCGGCCTCGCCGTCGGCGTCCCGCTCCTCGTCATCGATGGCCGCCCCACGTGCAGCACCCTCAACCCCTCCGTCAACTGCCCGCGCATCTATCACACGCGCGCCGGAGGTGCCGTGATGACCACCATCGGCGTGCTCGGTGTCGTCGCTGCCATCCCTCTGTTCGTCCTCGACGACCGCGATCACAAGCGCGAACCGATGATGATCGGCCTCCAGACACAGCAGGGCGGGGGTCAGCTGGTGGTGCGAGGCTCGTTCTAGATGAGCGTATGCACGCAGTGCGGCGAGGCGCTCACGCCCGACGCGAGGTTCTGCCCGAGCTGCGGCGCGGCCGTCATCACGGTGTCGAAGACCGTGGCCGATCCGCTCGTCGGTCAGACCATCGCCGATCGCTACCTCGTGCTCGACAAGATCGGGCAGGGCAAGTCCGGCGGCATCTATCGCGCCGAGCACACGACCCTTCACCGCAAGCTCGCAGTGAAGGTGTTGCACCGTGAGCTCTCGCGCGACGAGACGGCAGTCGAGCGCTTCCGTCGCGAGGCCACCACCATCGGCCAGCTCGACAACGATCACCTGCTCCAGGTGATGGACTTCGGCCGTACCGCCGACGGACGCCTGTTCTTCGCGATGGAGCTCCTCGACGGCGAGACGCTGGACGACACGCTGAAGCGCGAGGGCAAGCTCGCCCCGGCACGCGTCGTCGCGATCCTCGTGCAGATCGCCGAGGCGCTCGAGCAGGCGCACGACAGCGGCTACATCCATCGTGACCTGCGCCCTCGCAACGTGTTCCTGTCGGTGCGTCGCGGCCAGCCCGACTTCGTGAAGCTGCTCGACTTCGGGCTCGCCAAGCTCGTGGTGCCCGACGTCGACACCAAGCAGACGGCGCTCGGCATGGCGTTCGGCGACGCGCACTACATGGCGCCCGAGCAGGCACGCGGTGGCACCATCGACGCGCGCAGCGACGTGTTCTCGCTCGGCATCGTGGCGTTCGAGATGCTCACAGGCTCGCTGCCCTTCCCCGGCACGAGCCCGTTCGACGTCGTGCAGCAGCTGCTCGATGGCGCGGTGCTGCGCATGCGCGAGCCCGGCGTACCGCACTGGCTCGCCGCCGTCGTCGAGAAGGCCCTCGAGAAGGTCCCGTCGAATCGCTTCGAGAAGATGGGAGCGATCATCGCGTGCCTCCGCGGCGAGGTCGCACCCAGTGAAGCACCGCAGGCAGCACTGCCGCGCATCGCCCCGGCGTCGGTACCGCTCGCGACGGGCGGCGCCACCACACCGCGCGCCACCACGAACCCGGGCAGCACGAACAAAAAGACGCTCGCGATGCAGACCTCGCTCGAGAGCTCCGTCGAGGCCGCCGCGCGCGCTGCCGTTCCGCCGCCCGACGAGCCCGACGAGCCCGAGCCTCCGCGCGATCGCGATCAGACGAATCCCGGGCGAAGGCCCGCCCTTCGCGAGTTGCCCGCGCAGGAACCATTCTCGCCCACGTCGACGGACTCCGTGTCCGGCGAGGTGAGCATCATCCGGCGGCCCGAGCGCGTGGAGTCTGCCTCGCCCAGCATCGTCGTCGAAGATCCTGCGCTGCACACCGAGGAGTTGCGCGACGATCCGACCGCACCGCAGCGCATGCTCGCAACGAAGGCTGCGCAGCGAGCGGCCGCTGAGCGCGCAGCAGCGGTGACGCTCGTGCCGGGTGCCGACCTCACGGTGCAGGGCGAGCCGACGGGTCCGCAGCGCGCTGTCGGTGACGATGGCTGGTTCAGCGACAGGGCGATCGCGCCCATCCCCGAGGAGGACCTCGACGCGCTCGAAGGTCGTCGTGATCGCGGCTGGGTGCTCATCGCGTCAATCGCGGGCGGGGTGAGCTTCCTCGCCATCGCGACGTTCCTCCTGTGGCCGACGGACAGACCGCACGACGTTGTTCCGCTGCGGCCCGTCGCGATCGCGCCTGCACCGGTGGCGGCTTCCATCAAACCGGCAGCGGTCGTTCCCGAGCCGGTCGTGGCGCGCACACCCGTGCCGGTCGCTCCCAAGCCCGAGCCCGCGCACATCGAGGCCCACCCGATCGCTCCCAAGCCGGTTGCTACAGCGCCCATCGCTCCGAAGCCGGTGGCTGCGGCCCCCGTCGCTCCGAAGCCAGTCGTTGCGTCGAAGGCGATCCCGCGCGGGTTCGTCGATCCGTTCAGCGGCGCTGCAGCAGGTAGCGATGCCGACGTGCTCGTGAAGACCGGTCGCCAGAAGCTCGCGACCGGCGACTTCGCGCGGGCGCAGACCTCGTTTGCGCGCGCGCGCGAGGCCGATCCGAAGAACGCCGATGCAATTGCAGGGCTCGGCGAGGTCTCGTTCGAGCAGGGTGACTACGCGAACGCGGCCGCGCTCATGCGTCAGGCGCTGCGGCTCTCGCCCAACCGCGCGCGCTTTCTCATCCTCCTCGGCGAGGCGTACTACAAGCAGGGCAAGTCGAAGGACGCCGTCGTCGCGTACCGTCGTGCGCTCAAGGTCGATCCCACGAGCCAGGAAGCACAGCACTCGCTCGACCTCGCCGAGAAGAAGCTCGCCGCCGACGGCGGCTAGTACAGAGGGAGCTTCACCTTGCCGACGAGGTGAGAGCCGCCGCGACCTTCCGCCGTGATGTACGCGGTGTTGCTCGCGAGCCCCTTCGTCACGAACTTCGGGATATAGGCCGTCCTGCCCGCGTCGGCCGCTGCGTTGCCGAAGTGGAGCTGGCGGAACGACGAGGCATGCGTCGAGCGCGCCTGCTCGAAGTGATATGCCTGCGAGTTGTGCGCGACCGACGCCTTGATCGGCGTGACCTTCGCGCCCGCGATGTAGGCCTTCAGCTGCGCGACGGTGGGCTTCGTGACCGCGTGCGCGACTCCGCACAAACCGGAAAGGACCAGAACAAGAGCAAACGAACGCATGGGATTCTCCTTCAGCTGCGAATGGTTCCAGCCGCTTGAACGCAAGGCCGATGCCAGCTGCAACGCGCGACCAATCAAGTGCTTACAACAGATCGCCTGGCGACCGGTCCGGCCAGCTGGACACCGCGGCTTCGGAGGCGCGCACGACTTCTCGTGGTGTGCGAAGCCGTTCAAGTCTCGAGGGTCGACTTCTTGTCGCACGCGAGACGCGACGCGTATGATCGGCGCAGCGCCGTGTCTGCGACCGACAAGCTCGACCTCTACGTCACCGTCTCGGGGCCTCCCGAGTCGCGCCCGGTCGCCATTGGCGAGCTCGTGAGCATGTTCCCGCTCGAGGTCGAGGACATCTCCGCGCTCGAAGGTGGCGCGCACGTGATGCTGCGCTCCGACGTCTCGCGTGCTGATGCCGAGACGATGGCCATGCACCTCGAGTCGGTGGGCTTCGTCGTCGAGCTGCGACGTCGCGGAGGTGCAGCTGCGAAGCCGCCCGCACCTCCCATCAGGCCCGCGCCTCCCGTCAGCAACTCGAACGCGTTCTTCGATGCGGGCGCTTCCATCGGCCTCGTCGGGCTCGACGGCGACGACGGGCCCGACGACTCCATCGGGCTCGAGGATCCTGCGCCGAGGTTCTCACCGCCGGCCGTCGCTGCTGCGCCGCCGACCGCGTTCTTGCCACCCGCTGCCGAGCCGCCGCCCGCTCCGCCACGCTCGCGTTTTGCGCCCGACGACATCGGAGGCGCGCCGCTCGACATCGGAGTCGATCGGCCCGCGTCCGAGCCGACCCCGTATGCGTCGTCACACGGCAGCACGGAGCAGGAGCCCGCACCGATCCTGCCGCGCTGCCCCAGCCACGGCGTCGCGATGCGCGGCGATCACTGCCCGAGCTGTGCCGCCGAGGCCGCAGCGCTCCGCGGCAAGCTCTTCGGCGGCAAGCTCCGCTCGAACCCGACACAGCGTCTCCTCATCGGCGTCGGCGCGGGGCTCTTCGTCGGCTGGATCGTGACCACGCCGATCGCGCGTCGAGCCCAGATGCGCGTCGACGATCTACGCGAACAGTCCGCCCGAGAGCACGCGCGTCCGACCGAGGAAGCCGCGCAGCACGCCGCGCAGCTCGACGCTCGGATCGAGGAGCAGAGCCAGTCGTCGGTCGTGAACACGTTCGCCGTGTGGGGTCTCATCGCGGCAGCGGTCACCGCCGCGTGGATGAAGCTCACCTGAATGTAGCTACGGCTTCGCGGCCTCTTTCGCGCCGGCATCGACTGCGTTGGGCTTCAACGCCGCCACCTTCACGCGCAGCGCGGTGAGGCTGGTCTCGATCGCGGACGCCTGCTTGTTCGCGGCGTCGAGCGCTCCCGCTGCCGTACGCAGTCCTTCCGCGTCGAGCCTGGTGCGCGCCGTGTTCGCCCGATCGTTGGCCTGGCCGATCAGCGCGTCGAGCTCGCCCGAGCGTAGCGCCAGCGTGTCGAGCTCGGCCTGCACGGAAGCGCCGGCTGCACCGAGCGCTGTGATCGCATCCTGCGCCTGGTTCTCGACGGGGCGTAACGCCGCCGCACGTGCGATCACTCGCGTGTACGCGAGCGAGTAGCCCATGAACGCAGCGTTGGCCGCGTCCTTTTTCGCGTGACAGGCGCCGAGCGACGCCAGGAGCAGCAGCGACGAGGAGAGCGCAAGCACCGGGATGATCCGCATGGCCAGGAGCCTATGCGTGACGCATTTCCAGCGTCAAATGTTACGGCGGCGCGCCATCGTTCGAGGCCACGGCGAGCGCGGCCTCTTCGCGCGCGCGCCGCTTGCCGACGAAGAGCGCGATGAGGATGCTGATGTTGTAGAGCACCGTCAGGGACACGGTCATCGCGAGCTGTCCGACGACGAGATCACCCGGCGTCAGCACCGCGCCGGCGATGGCGAACAGGAGGATGGCGTAGCGGTTGAAGCGCCACAGCGTGCCGGCGGAGACGATGCCGAGCACGGCGAGGATGGAGAGCAGGAGCGGCAGCTCGAACACCAGACCGAAGACGAGCAGCAGCATCGACGTGAGGCCGAAGTACTCGTCCATCGTGATCATCGGGCGGATGGTGAACGCCTCGGAGAGCTTGATATCGACGTGCTGACCGAGCACGCCCTTGATCATCGACATGCTCTCGCCCGCGTAGCCGAGGAAGTACTTGTAGCTGGCGGGCAGCACGTACATATACGCGAACATCGCGCCGCCGAAGAACAGCAACACCGACGCGATGATGAAACCGAGACCCCAGCGTCGCTCCCGCTCGTAGAGTCCCGGCGAGATGAAGCGCCACAGCTCGCGGAACACGAACGGCGACGCGAGGAACACGCCGGCGAGCATCGCGAGCTTGAACAGGACCATGAAGGCCTCGAGCGGCGAGGTGAACACCATCTCGGGCTTGCCGATGCCGGAGTCCTTCTCGGCGACGAGCCACGCCTCGATCAGCGGGCGCGCGAGCATCGCGAAGAGGTACCCGCGAAACAGGTACGAGACGAGCGTGCCACCGACGAGCGCGAGGCACGCGTTGCGCAGGCACGTGCGCAGGTCGTCGAGGTGCTCGAGAAAGCCCATGCGGGCGCCCTCGTGGCTTGCCTCCGAACTTGCGTCTGACGAAGGCTCCTCTGCTGCGGCGTCGGCCACCCGAGAACTATCCGACCTTGGGCTTCGGTGCGTCGACCGAGACGGCGACGGCGGGCCCGGCTTCCGGCCTCGGCAACTCCGGCTCGGTCATCGACGGCACGGGCGCGGATACGACGGCGCCCTGGATCGGCGCAGGCGGCGCGATGTACGGCGCAGGCGAGACGTACGGCGGCGGCTCGTCGCGCAGCGCGGCCTTGAGCTCGCGGAAGGGCTGCTTCACGTCGTCGTCGATGTCGAGCTGATCGGTGAGGTCTCGCGTCGCCTTGCGGAACTGTCGGATCGCCTTGCCGAGCCCGCTCGCGACATCGGGCAGCTTCTTGGGTCCGAGCAGCACGAGGCCGAGGACCAAGATGACAATGAGCTCCGTGGGGCCTAGACCGAACATCTCACGCGATCATACGACGCGCGTCTCCGACGGGCAAGGCGCGCCTCGCCCTTACCTGTCTCGCGCGAGGCGTTCGAAACGATCGACCTGCCCGAGGGACAGGTCGCGGAGGCGCTCGACGGACGAGAGCAGCCGCTCGGCGCCCTTGGCCTGCTCGCGCTGCGCGACGTTGAGCTGCGCGACCATCTCGGAGATGGACTCGACTGCCTTCGAGATCTGCTTGCCGCCGCGGTTCTGCTCCTGCGAGGAGCGCTCCACCTGCTTGGTGATGATGCGCATGCGCTCGGCGGAGCGGATGATCTGCTCGGAGCCCTTGGCCTGCTCGCTCGTGGCGCGCGCGATCTCCTGCGTGCGGTCGGCGATGGACTGGATGGCGTCGGTGACCTGCTTCGAGCCGCGTGCCTGCTCGACGGTGGCGCGCGCGATCTCGCGGACCATCTGCGTGGAGCGCTCGGTGGAGTCGAGGATGCGGCGCAGCGCCTCTTCGGCCTGATGCGACACCTTGACGCCGTCGTCGACCGACCGCGCGCCGCGCTCGACGGCGCCGATCGCGTTCGCCGACTCCTTCTGCACGCTCTTGATGAGGGCGGCGATCTCCTTCGTGGAGCTGGCCGAGCGCTCGGCGAGGTCCTTGATCTCGTCGGCGACGACGGCGAAGCCCTTGCCGTGCTCGCCAGCCTGGGCAGCGATGATGGCCGCGTTGAGCGCGAGGAGGTTGGTCTGCTCGGCGACCTCGTCGATGACCTCGAGGATGCGACCGATCTCCCCGATCTTGCCGCCGAGGCTCGTGATGATGCTGACCGTCTGCTCCGACGAGTCCTTGATCTTCTTGATGCCGTCGATGGTCTGCCCGATGGACTGCGCGCCCGTTGCTGCCGCGCGCGACACCTCCTCGGACAGCCGCGACGTCTCGTTGGCGTTGTTCTCGACCTGACGGATCGACATGTCCATCTCGCTCATCGCTGCGGACGTCTCCTCCGTCGTGGTGGAGAGCGCCTCGACGTTCTTCGCGACCTCGCGGATCGAAAACGTCATCTCCTCGATCGACGTGGCGGACTCCTGTACCGCGCCGGCCAGGTTGCTCATGTTCTCGGCGACCTCGTCGTTGGCGGCGGACATCTCGAGGATGGACGACGACGACTCCTCGGCGGACGCAGCGAGCGTCTCGACGGACTGCGCGATGTGCCGGAGCGACGCCGACATCTGGTGCATCGACGACGAGGTCTCCTCGATGGAGGTGGTCTGGCGCTCGAACGAGCCGCGCGCCTCCTCGACGAACCCACCGCGCGCCTTGAGCGCCTCGGCGCGCGCCGCATCCTGCTCAAGCTTCTCGTCGACCACGTCGACCAGGCGCAGCGCCGCCACGAGCGTGGGCACGGCCGCGGAGATGGCGACGAGCAGCAGCGCGGGCAACATGCCACGCGTGGCAGGGAACGCGAGCAACGCCACGACGATCCCGGCGACGGGCCCCACGCTCGCTGCGAACCAGAGTTGGTTACGCGTCATTGCGCGGAATCTTAGACCGCCGTCCCGCAAAGAGCGAGAGCTGCTCGGGCGGGCCGAACGGCATCGCGTCGATGCCGTCCTCGCGCAAGGCGGCGACGAGGGACTCGACGCCCACGCGCGTGCCTGCGCCCTCGCGCGACGCTCGCACCCAGACCCGGCGCGCACCGGTGTCACGCGCGTAGCACACGAGCTCTTCGAGCGTCGCAGCGTCCCCGAGCGCGAGACAGCTCTCGTCCTCTCGATCGCGGAGGCCCGCGACGACCTGCAGCGCTCCGACGCGCGTGGCCTTGCGACGCGGCTCGAGCCGGCGAAGCGCGGGCCCGGCGTGGACACGTCCCTTCAGGTGCTCGAGCACCGCGAGGTCGTCCGTCTCCACCGACAGCCTCTGCTGCGCCGCCGCGTCGAGGCGCACGGCGATCGTCTCCGCGCTGTCGGCGACTCCGACGCTCGGGCCATCGAGGACCAGCTCATCGCAAGGGCGCACCTGCAGCGGCAACGCGCCGAGGCCTGCGCGTGGCCACACCGAGCCCGCGTAGACGCCGCGCCACGAGCCCAGCTCGACGTGCAGCTGGGCCGCGCCCGCGCTTCTCCCCGACGGCAGGAGCTCGAGCCGCAGGCGTCCGATCGCGAACGGCCGACCGAAGCGAGGCAGCAGCGGATCGGCGAACGCGCGCCCGAGGCGGCGACACAGCCCCGCGGTCTCCTCGGTGGCGACGACGCGCTCTGCCCTGCCGCGCCCGAGCGGCACGTCCGCTCGCGAGACGAACGACACGGCGCCCGCGCGGGCGGCGTCGCACCAGATCGCGGTCCCCCGCAAGTGCGTCGCCGCAGCACCGGCGCACATGAACCCCAGGGTCGGACCTTTCACCCCACGCCGAATATCGGCTCGACGTCCCGGGGTCAAGCGCGCTTCCTCGCAGCCGGAAGGCGCGGTACTCTGAGCGACCATGGCCGCGGAACCGACGCCTCCACCCGGCCAGCTGCTCGACGGTCGCTATCGGCTCGAGGAGCGGCTCAAGCAGGGCGGCATGGGCGAGGTGTGGCGAGCGCGTCACCTCGACCTCGATCGTACGTTCGCCGTGAAGCTGCTGCCGATCGGTCCGCACGAGGACCAGGCGTCGCGCGAGCACTTCTTCCGCGAGGCGCGGCTGTCGAGCTCGCTCAGCCACCCCAACATCGTATCGGTCACCGACTTCGGGATCGACGAGGCCCGCGGCTACTTCCTCGTCATGGAGCTGCTCGAGGGCGCGTCGCTCCGCGATCGCATGGAAGAGCGCCCGCTGCCCACGCGCATCGTGTGCGACGTGCTCGATCAGATCGCCAGCGCGGTCCGGTACGCGCACGGCCGCGGCGTCGTGCACTGCGATCTCAAGCCCGAGAACATCTTCCTGGTCCGCGTCTCGGGCGACAACCGCCGCGTGCACCTCGCCAAGCTGCTCGACTTCGGTCTCTCGTTCCGCAACGACGACACGCAGCCGGGACACGGCGGCACGCCTCCGTACGTGGCACCCGAGCGTCTGCGCGGCTTTCCGCCCACAGCGCGCTGCGATGTGTACGCACTCGGCGTCATCTTCTACGAGCTCATCGCCGGTGTTCGACCCTTCGTCGGCTCGATGCTCGAGGTGATCGAGCAGCAGCTCGACGGTCCACCGCCGCAGCCCCCGTCGGCCCGGGGCGGAGGCGAGCCGCTCGACAGCCGCCTCGAGGCGCTCATCATGCGCGCGCTGTCGAGCGATCCGGCGCTGCGTCATCCGACCGTGGAGGCGTTCCAGTTCGAGCTGCGCACGTTCATGAACATGACGGCGATGCGCTCGCGCACCGCGCCCATCGCCGCCGGCGCCGTTACCACGCAGCTCCCGGTGCAGCTCATGCAAAGCCCGCTGCCCATCGCGATGTTCGAGGTCGATGGCACGCTCCGCTACGCGAACCAGCGCTTCCTCGAGCTCGCGGCGCTCCGCCCGAGCGCGGTGATCCGCAGCTTCGACGACCTGTCGATCTGCCAGGATCAGCCGCTCGTCGCCGCCGCGTTCGCGCGCGCGCTCGAGAAGCGTGCGCCCGTGCTGCGCGAGCTGGCCTGCAGTCCCTCGGAGCGTCGCTACCTGTGGCTGTCGGTCGAGGAGCGCGGAGGCCGCGTCACCGGCATGCACGCGTCCGTGCACGTGTTCCCACGCAAGCCGGAGCAGACGGAGAGCAACGCCGGCAGCACCTCCGCGAGCAGCATCGGGCTGCGCGCGATCGTCGATCGCAACGACTGACCCATGCTCGACCGCAAGCTCGGCGTCGTCGTCTTCACGGTGTTCCTCGACCTGCTCGGCTTCGGGCTCGTCATCCCCATCCTCCCGCTCTACGCCGAGAAGATGCACGCGAGCGATCATCAGATCGGCCTCCTGCTCGCGGTCTATTCGTTCATGCAGCTGTTCTTCGCGCCGCTGTGGGGACGCCTCTCCGATCGCGCGGGGCGACGGCCCGTGCTGCTCGTCAGCATCGCTGGATCGTGCCTCTCGCAGCTCGGCTACGCGCTCGCGCCGTCGTTCGTGTGGCTCGTCGTTGCGCGCGGGCTCGCCGGGGTGTGCGGCGCGAACATCTCGGCCGCGCAGGCCTACGTCGCCGACGCCACCTCCGAGAAAGATCGCGCCAGCGGCATGGGCCTCCTCGGTGCCGCGCTCGGCATGGGCTTCGTGTTCGGCCCCGCGCTCGGAGGCCTGCTCGGCCCGAAGTCGGGCGCCCTGCCGTTCTTCGTCGCGGCCGGCCTCGCGGCGCTCAACTTCGTCCTCGCGTTCTTCCTGCTCACCGAGGCGCGACCCGCCGGCGAGCGCACCCACGCGCGTTCGCTGAGCGTAGCCGGGCTGCGCACCACGCTCGGCACGCCGCACCTCCTCGGCACCATCGGGCTCTTTTTCGTCGTCACCTTCGGCTTCTCGAACCTCGAGGCCACGTTCTCGCTCTACCTCGATCGCCGCTTCCACTACGACCGCCGCGCCATCGCGCTCTTGTTCACGTACATCGGCGTGTTCATCATCGTCGTGCAGGGCGGGCTCGTGCGCAGGCTCGTGCCGCGCTACGGCGAGAAGGCGCTCGTCATCGTCGGCACCGCGCTCATGGCCGCGGGCATGGCGGGCATGGTGTTCGTCCACACGCTCGTGCTGCTCCTCCTCACCCTCGCGTTCGTCTCGGTGGGCAACGCGCTGAACGCCCCCGCGTTGCAGTCGCTCGTCTCGCGCCTCGCGGGGCGTGACGTGCAAGGCGGCGTGCTCGGCGTCGCGCAGTCGGCCAGCGCGCTCGCTCGCATCACGGGGCCGCTCATCGGCACTGCGGCGCTCGCGTGGGGCCTCGGCGGTCCCTACGTGCTCGGCGCGATCGTGCTCGCGGCCGCGTCCCTGCTCGCGATGTCGGTGCTGCAGCAGCCGGGGTCGCGCGACCCCACGCCTCAACCTCGCTAGCCACCGCGCCGTTGCATGATCCCGCGGCGTTCGTCAAGCACCTCGCTAAGGACACGCCGGAGGCGACCGCCACGCACCTCTACGGCGAAGCCGCACCGCGCGTGCTCGCCCGTCTACGCAGCTTCGGCCCGGGCTTCGATCGCCTCGCGTATCACCCCGGCCTCGTCACGCGCATGTCCGAGTTCAAGCGCTTCCTCGACCAGCATGGCCTGCGCAACGCGAAGCCCGAGGATGCGCTCGCCGCATTCTCGCGTTCGCTCGGCACGCGCACGGTCTATCGCGCGCTCGCCCTCGACGCCGCAGGAGCCGCTCGCATCAAGGTACGTGGCATCGAGTCCGCCCTGTCGCAGCACGACATGGACCTCGGGATCATCTGGCCGAAGCCCACCTTCGACGGCATGACTCCGACGCACGAGCGTGGCGACGATGGCTTCGGGCTCCCGGTGGCGCGGTCCATCTCGAACCGCCTGACGGGCTGGGGCGGCATGACGGATCCGCTGCTCTCCGTCGCCGCCGATCGCGACGTCGCCATCGCCGCCACCGCGCCGTTCGCCACCGACGGCAAGCAAATCCACGTCTACCAGCTCCGCGTGCCCGCCATCGACATGTTCCACATGGGCAAGAAGGGGTCGGTGCTGCCGCGCAACCAGGACCGGCAGTGGCTCGTCCTCGACCACCCGGACGGGCACGTCGTCAAGGTGCCCTTCCCCGCAGCGGACACCGAGTCGTTCATGCTCTACCGCATCGACCCGAAGGAGATCGTGGGCCACACGATCGCGGACCGGACCAAGGCAGCGACGTACTCGTTCGAGGCCCGCTAGATACCGCGGTGGGCGGCGGCGGCAATCGCCGTGTGCTCTGCACGACCCGCGCGCTGCGCACGGATCAGTGAAGGTAGACGTAGCGGCCGTACGCGTAGATGAACGGCGCGGCGAAGAGCAGCGCGTCGATGCGGTCGAGCATGCCGCCGTGACCGGGGAGCAGCGCGCCCGAGTCCTTCACACCGACGGAGCGCTTGATCATCGACTCGCATAGATCACCGATCTGACCGAGCACGTTGGCGGGGATCGTGAGCGCGACGACGTCGAACCAGGTGAGGCCCGGCAGGTAGAACAGCTTGGCGAGGGTCGTCGCGACGAAGCTGCCGCCGAGGCCGCCGAACGCGCCGATGAGCGTCTTCTTGGGGCTCATCGCCTCGTAGAGCTTGCGCGGAAACGTCGGACCGATGAAGCGGCCCGCGAAGTACGCGCCCGTGTCGGAGAACCACACGAGCGTCAGCGTGAGGAGCACCCACCAGCCGCCGTTCGGCAGCTTCTTCAGGAGCGCGACGAAGACGAGCAGCACCGAGACGTACATGAGCCCGGTCATCAACGCAGAGAGGCGCGCAGCGACGGTCTCGATGGTTCCGTAGCGAAACAGGATGTAGATGGCCGACGCGATGGTCATGCCGGCGAGGGTGAGCGCGAGGCCGAGGCCGTCGGCGGTGCAGAAGTAGAGGTGCGTCGACAGCACGAGGCCGAGCAACACGCCGAAGCCACGCTCCGCGACGGGCGCGGACGGCATGGTCATGTTCATCCACTCGCGCAGGCCGAGGCCAGTCGAGACGAACACGATCGCGAAGACGCCGAGCGGGTTGCTCCAGAAGATCGCTGCGAGCAGCAGCGGGACGATGGCGACGGCGGTGAGGAGGCGCGCGGTGAGGTTGCTCACCGGCTAGGCGCCGTTGTTGGCGATGAGCCGGAGCTGCTCGGAGGTGAGGCCGAAGCGACGCTCGCGCCCCTGGTACGCAGCGAGCGCCTCGGCGAACTCCGCGCGCGAGAAGTCGGGCCACAGCGTTGGAGTGAAGTACAGCTCGGCGTACGCGGCCTCCCACAGCAGGAAGTTGGAGAGGCGCTGCTCGCCCGAGGTGCGGATGAGCAGATCGAGCGGCGGCAGCTCGCGCGTGGAGAGCGCGGCGGCGAAGCGCTCGGCGGTGACGTCGCCGGGCTCGAGCGCGCCGGCCTGCACCCCGGCGGCGATCTTGCGCGCCGCCTCGACGATGGACTCGCGCGCGCCGTACGAGAGCGCGAGGCACAGCGTCATGCCACCATTGCCGGCGGAGTCCGCGCGGAGCGCCTCGAGCGGCTCGAGCACGAAGCCGGGGAGGCGCTCGACGTCGCCGATGGTGGTGAGCCGAATGCCGTTCTCCATGATCTCGGTGCGCTCCTCGATGACGAACTTGCGGAGCAGCTCCATGAGGAGCTTCACCTCTTCGAGCGGGCGCTCCCAGTTCTGCGCCGAGAACGCGTAGAGCGTGAGCGCGCGGATGCCGGCCTCACGCGCCGCGCGGACGATCTCGCGGACCGAGTCGGCGCCCCTGCGGTGCCCTTCGACGCGCGGGCGATCGTTGAGCTGTGCCCAACGGCCGTTGCCGTCCATCACGATCGCGACGTGGCGAGGGAGCTCTTTCTTCGAGACGACCATCGGGTGTCCACCTACCATGACTCCGCGCGTCGAATCAATGCTGCCCGCGCTGCGCTCTGGACGTGACAGCGACGATGCGGCGGCCCATGCTGGTGCGTCCTCGCATGCGCTCGCGTTCCCTCCAACGGCTCGGTCCCCTCTGCTTCCTGGGCTTTCTGCCGCTCCTGCTCGGCGGATGTCCGTCGTTCGGCTCTTCGAGCGTGAAGTACTCGCACGCGAGCTTCGGCGACGCGATCACCAATTCGCTGAACGAGCAGCTGCTCCTCAACATCGTGCGCATGCGGTATCGCGAAAATCCGTACTTCCTCGATGTGACCACCATCACGACGCAGCAGACGCTGTCCGCCACCGCTGGCATCAACACCGACCTCGGGCTCGCCTCGGCGAGCTCGGGCCACGTGCTGCACCCGTCACTGGGTACCGGCTATAGCGTGACGCCCACGGTCATCATGCAACCGCTGCAAGGCGAGGCCTTCACCCGCAAGCTCGTGTCGCCGATGACCATCTACGCGCTGCTGCAGCTCGGGCAGGCCGGGTGGCGGCTCGACAGACTGTTCGCGCTCTCCGTCGACCAGATGAACCGCATCGTGAACGCGCCCACGGCCGCAGGTCCTACCCCCTCCGAGCCGCCGCGCTACGCCGAGTTTCGCGCGCTCATCGAGGACCTGCGCATCCTCAACGACGCCAACCTGATCACGATGTCGGTGAACGAGGGCGGTGATCAGGGCCCATACCTCGAGCTCGGTTCGGACTCGCAGCACCTCGTCGAGCCTGCGCGCGTGAAGGAGGTGCTCGACCTCTCGCCGGCCAAGACGCGCTTCCGCTACACGCGCGACTTCCTAGACCTCGGCGGTGATCGCATCGCGCTGCGGCTGCGCTCGGTGCTGAGCATGATGTTCTACCTCGCCGAGGCGGTGGAGATCCCGCCGGCGCACGCCGCCGCCGGCATCGTCGAGATCACGCACGAGCCCGACGGTCGCGCGTTCGACTGGCAGCGCGTGCTGGGCAACCTGTTCCGCGTCGAGAGCTCCGAGAAGGAGCCCCAGAACGCGTACCTCAAGGTGCGGCACCGGGACCACTGGTTCTTCATCCGCGACGACGATCTCGACTCGAAGGCAACGTTCATGCTGCTCACGGAGATCTTCTCGATGCAGGCAGGGCAGCTCGTCAACAGCGGCCCGCAGCTCACGCTGCCCGTGAGCCATTGAGCGCCGAAGGCGACGCCGGTCACTTCGAGCGACCGTCGACAGATCCTAGGGACCGTTTCGCGCAGCTGCGCGTATGCTGCCTTGAAAGGGCCACGCTGCTCGCCTACGCTGAAGATGCAAGCGGAGGGGATCGGTCTCGTCGGAGTGAGGAGTGTTCGGTCATGAAAACCGCTGCTGATATCCAGGACTTTCTCTACAAGCTCGAGCTGCCCTACGAGGAGCCGCGCGAAGGCACGTTCGTCGTCGCGGGCGACGAGGGCCTCGACAACATCATCGTCACGCTCGCCGGACCCGTCGTCGTGTTCCGGATCAAGCTGATGGAGGTCCCCACTCACGAGCGCGAGGCGCTGTTCCGCACGCTCCTCGAGCTCAACGCCACCGAGATGATGCACGGCGCGTATGGCGTCGAGGGCGACTCGGTGGTCATCTGCGACGCGTTGCAGCTCGAGAACCTCGACTTCAACGAGTTCGCAGCCACGATCGACGACATTTCCATGGCCGTTGCCTCGCACCGAGGCCGGCTCGCAAAGTTCCGGGAGGCCGCCTGATGGGCATCTTTTCGAGGTTGGGTACGCTGATCAAGTCGAACATCAACGACCTCATCAGCAAGGCGGAGGACCCGGAGAAGATGCTTTCTCAGGTCCTCGTCGACATGAAGAACCAGCTGCTCGAGGCCAAGAAGCAGGTGGCCGTGGCCATCGGCGACGAGAAGCGCCTCAAGAAGCAATGGGACGACCAGATCGCGTTGACCAAGGACTGGGAGCGCAAGGCGATGTCGGCGGTCCACGCCGGCGACGACGAGCTCGCGAAGGAAGCGCTCGTGCGCCAGAAGGAGCACGAGGACCTCACGCACCAGTTCGAGCAGCAGTGGCACCTGCAGAAGGACGCGGTCGACAAGCTCAAGGACCAGCTCCGCAGCCTCAACGGCAAGATCGAGGAGGCCAAGCGCAAGAAGAACATTCTCGTCGCGCGCGCCAAGCGGGCCGAGGCACAGAAGACGATCCAGCAGACGATGGCGGGCCTGTCCGACACGTCGGCCTTCGACACGTTCGATCGCATGGCCGAGAAGGTCGACCAGATCGAGGCCGAGGCCGAGGCATCCTCGGAGCTCGCGGGTGAGCTCAACGGGGACACGCTCGAGCACCGCTTCAAGAAGCTCAGCGCGCCCTCGAGTCCGGGTGCCGATCAGGCGCTCGCGGCGCTGAAGGCGAAGATGGGCGTCGCGGCCCTGCCTGCGTCCGGCGAGTCGACCACGCCGAAGTCGCTCGGTGCTCGTAGCGCTGGCAGCGAAAGTGAAGACGAGGACGAGTCGCCCCCGAAGGCGGCCGCCAAGTCCGAGTCGTAATCCGCAGCGCCATCCGTTCACGGCTCCGTCGTGAACGGATGGTCACGCTCGGTCCTCGGGCCCCTCGATCCCGGCGAGATCCCGGCGATATCCCGGCGATATCCGGCCCTCCTCGCAGTCGTTGCTCGCTGGCACGCGGGATGCTGCTCAGGACTCTCATGAACAAGCACCTCTGGACGATCCTCGGCCTGTCGATCTTCACCATGAGCCCGACCCTCGGCCTCGCCCCGGGCGTCGCGTTCGCCGAGCCACCAGCCGCCCGCCGCGTCGTCGGCCAGGCCCTCTCGTCCACGCAGGCCGTCCTCCTCGACGAGGAGACCAACGAGTACCGCATCGTGCGCCTCGGCGACGAGGTCAACGGCGGTCGCGTCGTGGCCATCGGCGCGGAGGACGTGGTCCTCATCCGCGGCGGCTCGAAGGAGCTCTTGAACCTGGCTGCCGATCCGCGACCCAGGCCCAGGACGCTCGAGCCGATGGTCATCAACATGAAGCCGATGAACGTCACGCCGCCCATCGCGATCGCTGCGCCCGCTCCCGTGGCTGTCGTTGCTCCCGTGGCTGTCACCGCCCCCGTGGCTGTCACCGCCCCCGTGGCTGTCGTTGCACCACCCGCTCCGACGGCGACTGCCACGGCGACGGTCTCGGGCGCGCCTCCCGTCGTCGCTTCGGGCCCGGCCAGCGCCACCGCCGTCGCGGCTACGCCGGCTCCGGTCGCTGTCACCGCGCCTGCGGCCACTCCGGTCGCGGCCGTCGTGCCGCCGCAGAACACCACGACCATCGCTTCACCGGGTGCGCCGGAGCAGGCGCTGCCGCCCGGTGCCCCGAAGATCGTCTTCGTGCAGCCACTCATCGCACCGCCGGAGCTGGCGACCCCGGTCGCTGCGCCTGCTCCGCTCGCTGCGCCGGCCTCCGTTGCGGTGCCGATGCCGACGCCGTCCGCGATGTCGGTTCCGCGCACCGACTTCGATCGCGGCCTCGGTGACTTCCGCGCGCTCGACGACTCCGTTGCGCTCGAGCTGGCAGCGGGTGGAGGCTTCCGCGTCGCCGACCTCCGCCCCGGCAGCTTCCTCGCGCGCATGGGGCTACGTCGCGGCGACGTGATCCGCAGCGTCGATGGTCGTGCGCTCCGCAGCGCCGAGGACGCATCTGCCGCCTACAACTGGGTGCGCGTGACCGACCACTTCGCGGTGGATCTCGTTCGCGAAGGCCACCCCCTCACGCTACGCTTTCAGATCACGGCGTAGGCTTCTTCCGCCGCACGACCTTTGGCTTCACCTCGCCGGGCCTGGCCTCGCGCATCGTGCAAGCGCCTTCGACGCAGACCGGGCGCTTCGAGCAGCTCGGGTCCGTCGACATCATCATCGTGCAGACGCTGTCGCACGGCTCGGACGGTGCCACCTTGTGGTGCTTCAGCGAGACGGCCTTCTGCTTGCCGCCATTCGCGCAGTCGCAGCACCCATCGACCTCGATCGTGCAGTCCGCGTCCTTTTCGCACTCGGCGTCGGCGGGCGTCGGCGCGACGACCGCGACCGCCGCATCGGTCTTCCGGCCGGCGAGGTCCGGCGGATCGAAGCGGATGACGATCGCGGGATCTTCCTTGCAGCCGCTCAACGCCGCGGCGACGCAGAACGAGAGGACGAGGCTGGTGACGGCGCGCATGCCTCTATCTACCGCCAATGCGGCCGACTCACCAATGTGGGGCATGCTGGGGTGAGACGATGAGCGGCACGGACGAGCACCGCACCTGCGAGCGCTGCGGCGATACCTTCCTGCACACCGGCGGCGAGCAGCGCTTCTACGCAGAGCGCGGGCTGCCCGATCCGCCCCGTCGCTGCGCTCCATGTCGCAAGGCACTAAAGGCGGAGCGTCGCGCCATCTCGTTGCGTACGCCGAAGCAGCGTCCCGTCGATGTCACGCCGTCCTGCTCGTGGTGTGGAGAGCCGGCGCGCGTTCCATTCGAGGTGGCCGCTCATCGCCCCGTCGCGTGCGAGCCTTGTTACCGCTGGCGCCTCGGCGCATCATCCGGTCTCCGGATGGACCACGCGACGTGAGCAGCAACCGACTCAAGGTGCACCTCGTGGAGCGCACGGACTTCCAGCGCTACACCGATCCTGCGCTCGGCACGGGTGGCATCTTCGTACCAGGCGCCAGCGATCACGCCGTCGGTGCGCGCGTGCTCGTCGAGATGATCTTCCAGCAAGGACCGCGTGTCCTCATCCATGGCACCGTGAAGTGGCGTCGCAACACCGGCGATCAGCGGGCGCGCGCAGGCATCGGTATCGAGCCGCTCCCGAGCGAGCAGGCCAAGCTCAAGTACCTGCACGGCTACGTCCGCGGTGGTCTCCTCGACGTCCGCGAGCGCCGTCGGCTGCCGCTGCGCCTCAAGGTCGCATACTCGACCCCGCGCGGTCGCCGCCTCAACTTCACGCGCGATCTCAACGAGGAGGGCGCGTTCGTGCGCACCGCCGAGAACCTGCCGGTGAGCCAGGTCGTGCCGTTGCTCGTGTATCCACCGGGCGTAGGCTTCCGACCCATCGAGGTCTCGGGCGAGGTCGCTCGCGCCTCCGACGGCAACGATCGCGGCGTCGGCGTGGTCTTCCGCTTCGTCGACGAGCCTGCGCGCGACCTGTGGCAAAAGTTCATCGAGCGCCTCGAGTCGGACTACCTGACCGGCAAGCTCGACGACGACGTACTCCTGTAAACGGAACCCGTTCAGCCGCTGGGACCGCGTCCTAGTTGCAGGTGACCGGCAGCGTCGGGATGCCGGCACCGGGCTCGAGCGAAAAGCCTTCCTGGCGCAGCTCGGGATCGACGGTGCGGTCCTTCCACGTGAGCTTGATCTCGGCGTGTCGGCGCAGATCGCGCACGCGAGTGTGGCTCGGGAGGCGGCGGCCGTCCACGTCCGCGAAGCCGTCGTGCTCGACGCGCCACACGAGCCTGCCATGACCATCGCTGCGCTCCGCCTTCACCGGGTCCCACACGTTGGCCTCGCCGCTGAGCCACAGGCGCTCGGTACCGCCGTCGCCGGTGCGGATCGCGACGAGCTCGCGACCGCCGTCGTGCGGATCCCAGCCGAGCGACACGGGCCCATCCTCGAGCGGAACGCCGCCCGCGAGGACCGCGACGATCTGAGCGGGCTCGAGCTCGACCTGCACGAGACGCGCGATGTTGCAGCCGACCGCGGCGCCCGTGTAAAGGCGTGACGTCGAGCCGTCCATGAGAGAGAAGCGGTTGCCGTCGGTGACGAGCGTGGCCGCGCCGGTGCCGAGCGGACCTTCGATCTCGAGGCGGAGCTTGTCGGGCCGCTGCAGCCACGCGGAGACCTTCACCTTGACGCGGGGATGGCCCGGGCCCGACTGCTCGGCGCGCGCATCGGCCTGGAGCGACGTGATCTTCGCCGCGCGCGCGCGCAGCGACTCGAGGAGCACCTCGGGCGTGGGCTGCACGTACGGTCGTTGCACGGGAGGCAGGTGGTGCATGCAGCCGGAGAGGACGAGCGCGAACGGGAGATAGCGGAGGTTCATCGTGCGTCGACCCTTCCGCTCTGTAGCTGGATGCGCAACGCTTCGAGCGCTTCACGCTGAGAGTCTGCGGGGTGCGCGGCGAGCGCGCGCGAGACCGCCTCGAGTGCATGGCTGCGATCGTTGCGTCGCGCGTACAGCGACGCGAGCGCCGAGAGCGTCTGTAGCTGATCCGGTCGCAGTCGATCGGCGAGCTCGAGCTGCTGCTGCGCCTCGTCGAGGCGACCGCTCGCCGCGTAG
>JBDTCO010000194.1:0-41719 GCA_039923495.1 Polyangia bacterium | reverse complement strand
ATCATCGCGTCGATGACGAAGAACACTTCTTGCGGCTTGCAGCGCTGCTTGATTTCCTCGAGCTCTTGCATGAGCGGCTCGTCGATGGCGAGGCGGCCTGCGGTGTCGAAGATGACGAGGTCGCGGTTGTTCTCGTAGGCGAACTTGACGGCCGCCTCGCAGATGTCGGGCGGCGACGCGCCCGGCAGGGTGAACACCGGCATGTTCAGGCGCTCGCCGAGCACCTTCAGCTGATCGATGGCTGCCGGACGATAAACGTCGGCGGCGACGAGGAGTGGGCGGTGCTTCTCCTTCTCGTAGTAGCGCGCGAGCTTGCCGACCGTGGTCGTCTTACCCGAGCCCTGGAGACCGACCATCATGATGCTGGTCGGTCCCTTCTTCGCGAGCGTGATCTCGGTGTCGACCGGGCCCATGAGCGCCGTCAGCTCGTCCTGGCAGATCCTGACGAAGTGCTGCTCCGGCGTGGCCGAGAGCGCGCGATCGCCTGCCTTGGCACGCAGCTGAACGGTCTCGCCGAGTGCCTTCTCCTTGACGCGGTCCAGGAAGGAGCGAACGACCTTGAACTCCACGTCGGCCTCGAGGAGCGACATGCGCACGTCGCGCAGGGCCTCCTCGATGTTGTCGGGCGTGAGTTCGGTGACGCCGGTGAGGCGCGCCTTGGCGTTCTTGAAGCCCCTCGATAGGGTCTCGAGCATGGCGACGGTCTACCACAACTGACTGCGCCGATCGACGTCACCTCGGCTACGATTCGCGCCGTCATGCGAGTCGCCACCTCGATCCTCTCGTTCACGCTGCTCATCACGACCGCATGGGCCGCCGATCTACCGTGCCCGCCCGTCGAGTCGGGCAACATCGCGCTCGACGGTCTCGCCGATGACTGGCGCGACGCGCAGGCCGTGAGCGGCGGTGACGCGGAGGCCGGCGTCACGCTGCGCTGCGATGTCGAGGGCAAGACGCTCTATCTCGAGGTCGAGGCCACCGACAAGCGCGTCATCCGCACGAGCGCTGCGCACGCGGGCGAGGATCACCTCGAGCTCAAGGTCGGCAAGAAGACGTTCAAGGTGTTCCCTTCGTCGGGGACGGTGCGCGGCAAGGTGACGCCGTCCGCGCGCATGGCCTCGTCGAGCAGCGACACGGGCTTCGTCGTCGAGCTGTCGATGCCGCTCAAGTCAATCGGCCTCGGCGCCCACCCCGATCGCATCCCGTACTCGCTCACGTTCGCCGACTGCGACTCGGCCGCGGCGCTCAAGACCGAGCACACCGCCGTCGTCGAGGGTGAGCTCGCCTTTTCGTCCGGTCCGTCGACGCTCGACTCGTTCCTGACGGAGCGAAGCCTCTCGCGCTCGGTCGTCCGCTGGACCCGTAGCACGAGGGATCACGGGCGCTCCGTCGACTTCGTGCAGGCCGGCAAGTATCTCGCGGCGCTCACCGACGGCTACACGTTCGTCGAGCTCCCCGTCTCTGATGGCACCGATGTGAAGGATCCGCGGCTCGTCGATCTCGCTGGCGACGGTCGTCCGGCCGTCCTGCTGCGCTACATCGAGCGGGATGGCGAGGGCTCGCGCGAGATCCTCGCGGCGTATCGCCTCTCCGGTGCAACGCTGCAGCGCGTCTTCGCGGCCGAGGTCGGCAAGCACACGCCGGGCGGCACGCTCGTGACGAAGGTGACGCTGAGGTCCCACGGTCGCGGCACGGACCTCGTCCTCGAGGCGCAGGCGGCGCAGGGTTTGTCGACCGCGACGTACAGCGAGGCGCCGGCCACCGATGTCGAGCCGATCCTCTTGCCGTGGACCGCGGCGAAGCGAGCCGTCTACACGTTCTCGGGCGACGGTTTCCAGAAGAAGTAGCCGCGCTATCGGGCGGAGGACTTTCCGGTCCGCCATCCGTTCTGTCGCATCCCCGGCGCCTCAGCGGCGGCGATACGCTTCGAGCCACCTGCGCTTGGCCTCGTCGCGCTCACGCTTCGGTGCGTCCCACGCATAGCCGTGCGTCTCGGGCAGCACCTCGTACAGCTCGAACGCGGACGCGGCGCGGATCTCGTCGCTGCTGTGGACGAGCCCCTCGAAGAGCCACTCCACGCGCGGCTCGTTGCGGTGACGATCCCACCATCCGCGCCAGCGCCAGCGGCTCGTGCCGAAGTCCTGCTTGGTGATGGACACGAGCGCGCGGTGTGCGACGGTGCGCAGCGTCACGTCGTCGTTCTTCACGAGCTCGATGAGGCGCGGTACGGAGTCGATGTCGCCGAACACGCCGAGCGCGTCCGCGGCGTAGCGCTGGCGATCGCGCTCGGGCCCCGGCAGCTCGCCACGCAACGACTCGAGGATCGTCGTGCGCTCGGGACTGTCAGCGCGGCGACGCAGCACCTCGACGGCCACCTTGCGCACATCCGCGTCACGATCGAAGAGGCGCTTGCCGATGCGCGCGGTGTGCGCGTTGTCGTCGAGCTCGCCGAGCGCGAGCGTCGCGTAGTAGCGGAGGTCGTGGCTCTGATCTTCGAGGAGCGGCTCGAGGAACGGCGCCGCGGTGGCGCCAAAGCGCTCGAGGAGCGAGAGCAGCGGGCCGTGCGCTTCGAGCGGCGGCGTCGAACCGCGCAGGCTCGTGCGATCGACGCGCAGCGGTCCGGGCAGCCGCGCGACGAGCTGCTCCGCGCCCCGCACGCCGAGCGTGTAGATGCGGTCGGCGGCCTGGCGCGCGCGCTCGTCGCCGCGCGAGACGGACGCGATCAGCGCGTCGAAGTCCATGATCTCGGAAGCATCGAGGCGCTGCGTCTGCTGCTCGGAGAGCGGTGAACCAACGCGCGCGCTCGGCTCTGCCGCGGCGCTACGCCAGCCGCCGGGCGCGACGATGGCACCACGCGGCTCCTCGCGAGGAGCGACCTTCGCGGTCGGACTGGCGTCGGTGGCGCGATAGTCGCGGCCCTTCGCCGCGAGGATGAGCCGCTGGAACGCGCGCGAAGCCGCGCTCGCGAGGGCCGAAAGATCCGCCAGCGCCGAGGGGGGCAGCCGCTTGCCGCTCGCGTCGGCGTACAGCAGCGCCACGGTGCGGTCTCGCAACACGATGGGCACGAGCGCCGCGCCGAGCGGAGGACGACGCCCGATCGTGGTGAGGAGCTCCCGGCTCGCCGCATCCTCGCCGAGCTTCGCCATGAGCGGAGCGTGTCCCTGCGTCGCCGTGCGGAACGGCGTGTTGGCCTCCAGCGACAGCGATGCCGCGCTGAGCGTACGAGCGCCGATCCAGCGATCGGCGAGCCCCAGGCGTGCCGTCATCGTCTCGGCCTGCACGGTGAACAGCACCACCACGTCCGCGCTCGAACGGGCTCCGCGACACACCGCCACGAAGATGCGGTCGCGGTCGGTGGCCTCGTCGATGGCCCGCAGCGCCAGCGCGCTCGACAGCGGATCGGTGGGCTCGCTCGAGAACCTGTCGTGCTCCAACGGCGGTGCGGTCTCTCCGAGCACGGGCACGGGCGCAGCGGCATCGCGCGGCATCGAGCGCGGCGTCGGCTCCTCACGCATCGCAGCGACGGGCGCAGCGGGCGTGACCACGGGTGCGCGCTGCGGGAGATCCGTCACGATCGCACGCAGCGCCGGATCGCTGCGGGTCGCGACGGGCATCGCCGTGCTCGATACGGAGGACCTGAGCACCGGAGCCGTCACGAGCGGCGACGCGACGACCTCCGCTGCACCCGAGCGCTTGGCGATGCGCGCGGTGAGGCTCTGGAAGCGCGCGGGTGCTGACGTGCCGTAGACGATCCCGACCGCCTGCACGAAGCGGTGCTCGGGCGCGACGAACGGCTCGATCGTCTTTCCGTTCTCGTGGCCGAAGGTATCCAGCGCACGACGTTCCGGCGCGTCGAGGACCAGCACGCGCACCACCGACCCATCGGCAAACAGCGGCACCGCGCTCAGGCGCTCGGCCGCGGCCGCGTCGAACCACGACAGCGTCCCCGCCGCCTCGAGCGCCGCCATCTGCGGCGGTGCATCCGCGACGGGCAGCGCGTTGGCCTTTGCCAGCGCGGCGTAGAGCTGCGGCTCGGTGATGGCCTTCATCTCGAGGAGGATGGTGTCGAGCCTGCCGCCGTAGATGACCTGGCGCTGGAACGCATCGGCCATGGACTTCGGCGCGACGAGGCTCTCCTGCACCAGCAGCGACGCGAGGCGGGACGTCACGTCACCACCACGTGCGTATCGGCGAGGCGGTCGTGCAGCGCCCGACGCTCGCGATCGAAGCCGATCCACAGCACCCCGAGCCCCGCGAGACCGGCCGACGGGACGAGCGCGAGCGTGCGCAGCATCGAGCGACCGAGCCCGAGCGGGAGCCCGTACCCGTCGATGACGCGGATGCCGACGAGCCGCTTGCCGAGCGTCTGACCTGGGCCGGTGTGGAGCAGCACGAGGTACGCGGCGCCGAGGAGGCAGAAGAGCGCGAGCCCCGTTGCCGCGAGGCCGCTGCCCGCGAGCAGCGCATCGATGAGGCCTCCCGGACCGAGCTGCGCGAGTCGCGGCATGCCGTGACCCACGACGAGCGACGCGAGCGCCTGCAGCACGACGAACAGCGCGATGACGAGGAAGAGATCGACGGTGCCCGCGAGCACGCGACGGAACAGGCCGGCTGCACGGACGCGAGCGCCGCCTGCCGTACCGTCGACGCTGGAGCTGCGCTCACTCGCCATGCGATCGCCACATTAGTATGTGGATCTCGGTCGACGCAACACGGTCCCGCATCGTCATCCCAGGTCTCCGAGGGCGAACTGCACGATGGCGATCGCGGCCAGCGCGGCCGTCTCGGTGCGCAGGATGCGCGGCCCGAGCCCGCACGCCAGGAACCCCGCGGCCTTCGCGAGCTCTGCCTCTGCTGACGAGAAGCCGCCCTCGGGACCGATGGCGACCACAACCTCCGCCGGCTTGGTGGTCGGCAGCACGGGGCCGATGCCAATGCCACGCGCGCCTTCCCACACGAAGAGCCGCAGCGCGTCCTTCGACACCGCGTGCAGCGCGGTCGGCAGCGGCGTGACCGACTCGATGACCGGGACATCGGCCCGGCCACACTGCCGCGCCGCCTCGCGGGCGATCTTCTGCCAGCGCGTGCGCCTCCCGATGGCGCGCATCGCCTCGAGCTGCGGGATCGAGCGCGCCGACGTGACGGGCATGATGCGCGTCACGCCGAGCTCGGTCGCCTTCTGCACCACGAACTCGAGCTTCTCGCCCTTGGCCAGGGATTGGATGAGTGTGAGCGCCGGGCGATCGAGCGCGCCGACCTTGCGCACGTGCTCGATGTGCAGCTCGACGGCGCGTGGCCCGATCCGCGTGATGCGGGCCTCGCCCTCGGAGGACAGCCCGTCGAACAGCGTCACGAGATCGCCCACCTCGAGCCGGAGCACGCGCGTGAGGTAGCGATGGTCTTCGTCGGTGAGCGTGACGAGCTCGAGGCCCAGCTTCTCGGGATCGACGAAGATGCGAGTCATCCGTACACCAGCGCGGTCCAGCCCTCTTCGCGAAGTACCTTCGGCTCACCGAGCGCCGCGTACGCTGCCTTCACCGAGTCGGCCGCGGGATCGATGATGCCCGCAAGGATGAGTGTGCCGTTGCCCTGGCGACGCGCCATCAGCACGGGCGCCATCGGGATGAGCACCTCCGGCTGGATGTTGGCGAAGACGAGCTGTGCCGGTGCCGTACGATCGGCGTTCATCGTGGAGAACTCGAGACGATCAGCGACGTGGTTACGCTCCGCATTCTCGACGGACACCTCGATGGCGTCGCGATCCACGTCGACGCCGAAGCCCAGGGCCTGCGGCCAGCGACGAGCCGCCGCGATGGCGAGCACGCCCGAGCCGCAGCCGACGTCGAGGATGCTCGTGACCTCGCCTTCGACCTGATCGAGCGCGATAAGGCACAGGCGCGTGGATGCGTGCCCCCCGGTCCCGAAGGCGCGGCCCGGATCGAGGTCGAGGACGATCTCGCCGGGCGCAGGGCTGTACGTCTCCCAGCTCGGCACGATGACGAAGCGCCCGACAGGACGCGCGTGGAAGTAGCGCTTCCACGCATCTTTCCACTCGTCGTCGTCGCGATCGTGACGGAGCGGACGCGCGCGGTCACCCGCCGTCGGCAGCGCCGCAGCGACGCGCGCGATGAAGGCGTCCACCGCCGGCGGCTCGATCCACACGACGAGCAGCACCTCGCCGGGCTCGGGTCGCTCGATGGTGGACGCGTCTCGCTCCTCCACGCCGCTCGCGCCCGCCTCGACGAGCGCGGTCGCGGCGGCCTCGGCGAGCGCGACCGGCAGCGCGTAGGTCAGCTCCGCGTACTGCACCTCAGACGCCTTCCTTGCCCTCGAGCGCGCGGCCGACCATGGCCTGCGCCTCGTCGATGATGCGCGCGAGGTGGTCGGGTCCGAGGAAGCTCTCCGCGTAGATCTTGTAGACATCCTCGGTGCCGGACGGACGAGCAGCGAACCAGCCGTCCTTCGTCGTGACCTTGAGGCCGCCGAGCGGCTCCCCGTTGCCGGGGGCCTTCGTGAGGCGGTCGATGATGGGCTGGCCGGCGAGCTCGGTGCCCTTCACCTCGTCGGGCGAGAGCTTGCCGAGGCGCGCCTTCTGCGCGGGTGTGGCCGGGGCATCGACCCGCTTGTACGACGGGTCGCCGAGCTCGGCCGTGAGGTCCTTGTACATGTCGCCGAGATCGCGTCCGGAGAGGGCGCGGATCTCGGCGGCGAGCAGGCAGAGGAGGGGACCATCCTTGTCGGTGGTCCACGTGACGCCGTCCTTGCGCAGGAACGATGCGCCGGCGCTCTCTTCGCCACCGAAGCCGAGGCTGCCATCGACGAGGCCGGGCACGAACCACTTGAACCCGACGGGGACCTCGACGAGCCGACGACCGAGCTTCTTCGCCACGCGATCGATGAGGCTCGACGACACGAGCGTCTTGCCGATGCCCGCGTCCGCGCGCCAGCCGGCCCGGTGCGTGAAGAGGTGCGAGATGGCGAGCGCGAGGTAGTGGTTGGGGTTGAGCAATCCCACCGACGGCACGACGATGCCGTGACGATCGGCGTCGGTGTCGTTGCCGAACGCGACGTCGAAGCGATCCTTCATCTCGACGAGGCCCGCCATGGCGGCGGGCGACGAGCAGTCCATGCGGATCTTGCCGTCGTTGTCGACGCGCATGAACGCGAACTGCGGATCGACGACCTCGGAGACGACGGTGAGGTCGAGCTTGTGGCGCTCGCCGATGACGTGCCAGAAGGGCACCGCCGCGCCTCCGAGCGGATCGGCGCCGAGCTTGAGCTTGGCGCCGCGAATCGCGTCGAAGTCGATGACGGCCCCGAGGTCGTCGACGTACGGCAGCACCATGTCGCGGCCGGTCGCGCGCTTCGGATCGCCGCACTTCACGGCCTTGTTGCCTCCGGCGATCATCGCGTTGGCCGCGGACTCGATGGCCTTCGTGGTCGTGGAGTCCGCGGGACCGCCGTGCGGCGGGTTGTACTTGAAGCCACCGTCCTCGGGCGGGTTGTGCGACGGCGTGACGACGATGGCGTCGGCGAGCCCGGTCTTCTTGCCGCGGTTGTGCGAGATGACCGCGTGCGAGATGACGGGCGTGGGCAGCGGGCGATCGTGCTCATCGACGATCACATGCACCCCGTTGCCGACGAGGACCTCGAGCGCCGTCTGCGTCGCGGGGATCGAGAGGGCATGGGTGTCGTGCCCGAGGAAGAGCGGCCCGTTGACGCCGGCGGCCTTGCGGTGATCGCAGATGGCCTGCGTGATCGCGCGGATGTGCGTCTCGTTGAACGCGCCCTTGAGCGACGAGCCACGATGCCCCGATGTGCCGAACGCGACGCGCTGCGTGGGGTCGGACAGATCGGGCACGACGTCGTGGTAGGCGGCGATGAGCTTGTCGACATCGACCAGGATCGACGCGGGTGCGGGACGTCCTGCGTAGGGGCTCGGCATGAAGGACCTCGGGGCAAGAACGGTATCACGCTGAACGCGTGCCTTGACGCGGGTCGTGTCCTACGATGCCGGCATGAAGCGGGTCGTCGGCACCTTGCTGGGAACCTGGGTGGGCACCCTCGCGCTCGGGTGTACCGCGGTCCTTTCGGCCTGCGCGCCGCGGCCGCAGCGTCCCTCGAGTACGCAATCGCCTGCACCCACCGGACACGCCGCTCCGGCGCTGGTGACGAGCAACGTCGCGCGCGCCGACTACGCGGGCTCGGCGGCCTGCGCGGGCTGCCACACGGACGAGACCGAGTCGCTCATGAAGTCGCCGATGCACAACATGACGCGTGACATCCACGGAGCCGCGGTCCGCGCGCCGTTCGCGGGCGAGACGTTCCGCTACAAGAGCGACTCGGTGCAGCTCACCAAGGACGGCGGAGATCACTTCTGCACGCTCGACTCGAAGACGCAGGGCGAGCGCATCTACCGCATCACGCGCGTCATCGGAGGCAGGTACCGCGAGGACTACGCGGGCGTGCAGGTCGATGCCGCGCGCACGAACGCCGTCGTCGTGGGCAAGGGCGACGAGCGCATCATGCCGATGTCGTACGTGTTCGCCGAGAAGGGCTACCGCTACAAGGGCTACTCGGTGATGACGCCCGAGCGTCCCGGGATGCGTCCCGGTGCCGTGTGGAGCCGCACGTGCATCTTCTGTCACAACACGGTGCCGTACCTCGACACGGCGCTGGGGGCGCTCACGACGTCGCGCGCGCCGTATCAAGGCGAGGTCGTGGACGGGCTCTTGCCCGAGTCACGGCGCGCGCACCTGTGGGTGCCCGATCATCGCGCGCTCAAGACGGCGCTCGACGCCGAGATGAAGGTGCTCGGTGCACAGCCGCTCGTCGATCAGCCCGCCGATGGGCTCGCGGCGCAGGCGATCCGCGCCATCCGGAAGCGCTTCGATGCCGGAAAGCTCGTCGAGATCGGTATCGGCTGCGAGTCGTGCCACCTCGGTTCGAAGGAGCACGTGCAGCACTACGAGACCAAGCCCAGCTTCGCGCCGCGCGGTGCGATCGCCGTCGAGACCACCGGCGAGCCGGAGGTCGCGCGCGCGAGCGCCATCAACCACGCGTGCGCGCGCTGTCACCAGGTGCTCTTCACGGGCTACCCGTTCACGTGGGAAGGCGGTCGTCGGGCAGACTCGCTCCCGGGAGGCAGCCACATCAGCTCGGGGGAGGCGCGCGACTTTCTCCTCGGCGCGTGCCAGACCCGCCTCTCCTGCGCGCGCTGTCACGATCCGCACGCTGCCGACGGAGATGCCCAGCGCGCCAAGCTCGAAGGCCTCCCGGGAAACAAGCTGTGCATCGGCTGTCACACGCAGTACGCGACCGCCGAAGCGTTGCGCGCGCACTCGCACCACGACCCCTCTGGCAAGGGCGCGGTGTGCATGGACTGCCACATGCCGAAGAAGAACATGTCGCTCGACATGAAGCTGAGCCGGTACCACCGCATCGGCTCGCCCAACGACCCTGCGCGCGTCGAGCACGACCGGCCGCTCGAGTGCGCGATCTGTCACGCGGACAAAAGCGTCGGCGAGCTCGCGGACGCGATGGAGAAGTGGTGGGGCAAGAAGATCGATCGCTCCGCACTGCGCCTGCTCTACGGCGATCCGACCTCGAACGTGCTCATGGCCACGCTCGCTCGCGGCAAGCCTCACGAGCAGGCGGTCGCGCTGTACGCGCTCGGTGAGGGCAAGGTGGTGAAGGCCGCGCCGCTCGTCGCCGCGCAGCTCACGCACCCGTACCCGATCCTCCGCTACTTCGCGCGCGATGCGCTCGAGAAGCTCATCGGTGACTCGCCGATCGACCTCAACAGCGACAACGATCTCATCACCCGCGCCGCTGCGACGTGGCTCGCACGTGCTCGCATGCGACCCATCTCGACGACCACCACCGCTGCCACCCCGTCGGCGGAAGACGAGGACTGAACCGCGATGGCCGTCCTGACGGCTCACGTGAAATGCAAAAAGTTGCTCGCTGGATCCGCGCTCACTAGCGTGTGCGCATGTCCATCGTATGCATCGCGAATCAAAAGGGCGGCGTCGGCAAGACCACCACGGCGGTGAGCCTGGCAGCGGGCCTGGCGCGGAGGGGGCGTCGCGTCCTGCTCCTCGACCTCGACATCCAGGGCTCGGCGTCGGCCGCGCTCGGGATCATGCTGCCCGAGGGCGCGCCATCGGTGGCGGACGTGCTCGTGGCCGAACGCCCGCTCGAGGACGTCATCGTGCCGACCTCCACGGACAACCTCTTCATCGCGCCGGCCGGCGAGCTGCTCGCCACGGTCGACCTGCAGCTCGCGAGCGCGATGGCACGCGAGTTCGTGCTCGATCGCGCGCTCCGCTCCGTCAAGGGCGGCTACGACGACGTCATCATCGACACCGCGCCGTACCTCGGCCTGCTCACCATCAACGCGCTCGCCGCGAGCGACTACGTCGTCGTGCCGGTCAGCTGTGAGTACCTGCCGATCCTCGGCCTCAAGCTCTTCGCCGAGACGCTCGGCAAGATCCGCTCGCGACTCGGCGTGCGCGCACAGGTGCTCGGCTACTTGCTCACGATGTACGACCGTCGCGAGCGCATCACCGTCGAGGTCGAGCAGATCCTGCGGCGCACGTTCGGCGACCAGATCTTCTCCGCCCCGATCCGCGTGAACACGCGCCACAAGGCCGCGCCGTCGCATCGCCAGACCATCTACCAGTTCGAGGGCGAGGGGCTGAAGAAGCAGGGGAAGGGCGTGGCGGACTACGAGAAGCTCGTGGACGAGGTCCTCTCGCGTCAGGCACAGCACCTCGTCACGCAGCCCACGCAGCTCGCAAGCGCCGAGATGTGACCGACTTCGTCGCGCTCGAGCAGGCCAGGACTCACGCCGGCACGCGCATCGTCTCGCACTCGACGGTGCCGAGCCCGTGGTCCGAGGCCGCCAAGAACCTCTTTCACCTCGCCGAGCTGCCTTTCGTCGGCGTCCGCTCGAGAGAAGATCCAGCAGGCGTCGCCGCGTGGTCCGGCATCGACAACGTGCCCGCGGTCATCCACGCCGAGGAGCCCGTGCGCAGCAACTGGGCCGCGATTGTCGGGCTCGTCGCGCGCCTCGCACCGGGTCGCGTCGTCCCCACCGATCCAGCGCGTCGCGCCGCGCTCATGGGCGCAGTCGAGCTCGTCGCGGGGGAAGGCGGCCTCGGCTGGAACCTCCGCCTCACGATGATCCACGACGGGCTCGCGTCGAACGGGGTCAGCGGCTTTGCACCGCGCACCGCGGCGTACCTCGCGAAGCGCTACGGCTACGTCGCCTCCGACGCCGACCAGCTCCCCTCGCTCATCGGTACGCAGCTCTCCGTGCTGGAGCGGATGCTCGACGGTCGCGACTTCTTCGGCGGCACCGCGCCCGATGCGCTCGATGTCTACGTCGCGAGCTTCCTCACGATGCTCACACCGCTCGAGGAGGCCGACTGCCCCGGCTTCGCGCCTTCGATGCGCACCACGTTCGCGAGCGCGTCGAGCACGCTCGGTGGCCTCGTTCCACAGTCAGTGCGAGAGGTGCGCGCTCGCATGTTCGCGCGCCACCTCCCGTGGCCGATCCAGCTCTGACGGCTCAGCGCACGGCGACACCGAGGGCCCGGAGCTTTCGCGCCGTCTCGATGAGCGTCGAGAGCTCGGCTCGGTAGCCGTGCGGGTCGTCGCCGCGTCCCTCGCGCGCGAGCTCGAGCGCAGTTGCCCACGTCGCTGCACCGCGGTTCTTCGAGCCGCGCAGCAACATGCCGGTCTCGGCAACGCTCGCGGCGAGCTTCCAGTCCACCGACGCCTGCTGCCAGTCGCCGGCTGAAGCGGCGACGGGGAACGACGACAGCGTGCTCGGTCCGCCGGATGCGGGCTTGTAACGGATCTTCACGGTGGCGAGCTCCGAGGAGCCGGTGGCGACGGTCGGCGTCTGGTACTTGAGCGGGTCGACCGTGGCGAGCTTCGTGGCCACACCGACGGGCACGATCTCGTAGAGCGCGGTGACGGTGTGGCCCGCGCCGATGTCGCCGGCGTCGACGCGGTCGTCGTTGAAGTCCTCGTTGCGCAGCTGCCGATCCTCGTAGCCGAGCTGTCGATACGCGGAGACGCGCGCGGGGTTCAGCTCGAGCTGGAGCTTCACGTCCTTGGCCACGGTGATGAGCGTGCCGGTCATCTGCTCGACGAGCACCTTGCGCGCCTCCTGCAGCGTGTCGATGTACGCGTAGTTGCCGTTGCCGCGATCTGCGAGCTTCTCCATCGTCGCGTCCTTCAGGTTGCCGCGCCCGAAGCCGAGCACGCTCAGGTACACGCCGTGCTTCGCCTTCTCCTCGACGAGCCGCACGAGCGCACCCTCGCTCGTGACGCCGACGTTGAAGTCACCATCGGTGGCGAGGACGACGCGGTTGCTGCCACCCTTCGTGAACGCGGCCTGCGCGAGCCGGTACGCCTCCTCGATGCCGGCGCCACCGTTGGTCGAGCCACCGGACTCGAGGCGGCCGAGCGCGGCGAGGATCGTGGCGCGCTGATCGCCGCGTGTCGACGGCAGCACGGTGCCCGCGCTGCCGGCGTACACGACGATCGCCACGTGGTCGCGCGCATCCAGCGTTTCGACGAGCAGGCCGAGCGCGCGCTTGAGCAGCGGCAGACGGTCGGGCGACGACATCGAGCCCGAGACATCGACGAGGAACACGAGGTTGCTCGCGGGCCTCTGCTTGCTGTCGAGCTCGCGCGCCTTGATGCCGATGCGGAGCAGCTGGTGCGTCGGCATCCACGGGCACGTGGCAAGCTCGGTGCTGGCGGAGAACGGCGCGTTGCCGGTCGGAGGGGCGTACGCGTACGGGAAGTAGTTCACGAGCTCCTCGATGCGCACGGCATCGACCGGCGGGAGCTGGCCGTCGGTCAGAAAGTGCCGCACGTTCGAGTACGACGCAGTGTCCACGTCGACGGAGAACGTGGAGAGCGGCGCGACCTTCACGCTGCGGAACCCGTTCTCGTCCTGATGTGCGTACGCGTCGGCGGACGCGGGCTCGGGCAAGTTCGCGGCCATGCCCTTGCCCATGCCACCCCCGCCGTAGCCGTAGCCATACCCGGAGCCCACGCCTGAGCCGTGCCCGATCGTGCCGATCCTGCCGAGCGAGATCGTCTGCGACGCCTCTCCGCTGCCGACGCCCCGGAGGCCGCCGACGTGCTTGTGGGCCGTGGGACCCACCGCACGCACGACTGGTGGTGCAGCGGAAGCAACAGCGACGGGAGCAGGTGGAGCAACCGCAACGGCAGCAGGAGGTGCAACAGCAAGGGGCGGAAGGGTCTTCGGTTGCGGTGCTGGCGTGGTCGTGCACGCCGACAGCAGCACGCAGAGCGGGAGCGAACGTTGCGATCGCATGCGGCCTCCTCGTCAGGTCAGTGACGAAGGAGCAGACCGCGCAGCGGCGGAAAGGTTCCGTTCGAAAAAGACAAAGGCCGCGACCCTGTGCGGGTGCGGCCTCTGCGCAATCTACATTTGTGAGGTCGAAGGCTACTTCGACGGAGCGCGGCGCTTCTGCTCGCGACGACGACGCTTGCGCGCCTCGCGCATCTTGCGCTTCTTCTTCACGCTGGGCTTCTCGTAGAAGCGGCGGCGCTTGACCTCTTGAAGGATGCCTTCCTTCGACATCTTCTGCTTGAGGATCTTCATCGCCTTCTCGAGGCTATCGCGAACCTCGACTTCGAGCGGCCGACCGAGCTGGTTATCCAAAAGTAAGTGCCTCGTCCTTCGTGTGGGTCAGTAGTAACGAAGCCCGCGTGTGGGTCCGTTTTGAAGAAGGCGCAGGTTCTAACGCGTGGGCTCGTTCGCCGTCAACCCGAAATGCGCGCACGGAATTTCCGCGGACGTTTTTATGCGGCGCGGAACCGAGCCGGCAAACGGAGGTCCACATCCTGCGATGTAGGTCCGAGCTGGGCGGTTCATCGCAAAACGACAGAAGGTTGCCTGCTTGACGCAGTGATCGCCTTGACACGTGCTTTTTTAAACAACTACCATCCGCCCCGGCTAAGTAAGACGCTTCCCGCCATCGTGCTACACAGCGAATGTTGTGAAGCGCCAACCTTCGAGAATACCAAGTTTCAAGAATACCAAGGGGTTACTTGATGAACCGCATGTTCTTCGACCGTATCGGCCGCAAGCTCGCAATTCTCCTCGTTCCGTTGAGCGTGACGCTCGTCACCTCGAGCGCGGATGCGAAGCCCAAGAAGAAGCCGGCCGCAGCGCCCGCCGGTGGTGACATGACGTTCGAGCCCGAGGCCGTCGACAACACCGCCGCCAAAGCGCCGCCGCCATCCGCGAAGAAGAGCGCCAAGCGCACGCCGGCGGCACCAACGGGACCGGCAGGTCCGCCTTCCAAGACCCTCGAGCGCGCGACGCGACTCTATGACGCGTCCGACTACCCGATGGCCACCATCGAACTCAACAAGGTCATCGAGGGGCAGTCCGGCGATGACGAGGCGAACAAGCAGCACGCCGAGTTCATGATGGGCAAGGCGCTCTACAACATGCGCTACATGTCCGCGTCGCTGTCGTACTTCGATCGCGTCGTGCAGGCGGGCCCGTCGCACCGCTACTACCAGAAGACGCTGCAGTGGCTCGCGTCCCTCTCGCAGTTCCTGCCGGAGTCCGCGGGCGTGCTCGAGAAGATCGGCAAGTACACGAAGGCCGATCTCCTCGATCCGAGCCTCGATGCACAGCGCGACGAGCTCTACTACCTGCTCGGCCGTTACTACTTCTCGAAGAGCCAGTTCACCGAGGCGAAGGATCTCTTTGCGTCCGTTCCCGAGAAGAGCGACCTCTACCCGAAGGCGAAGTTCTTCGAGGGCGTCACGTGGGTCCGCGAGGCGAAGATCCAGCTCGACGAGAAGCAGTCGTCGCGCGCCGATCTCGTGAAGGCGTCCGAGGCGTTCAAGGCGATCCTCCGCAAGGGCGCCGCCTACAAGGACGAGAAGAAGATGCCGGCCAGCCTGCGCGAGTTCGTGCAGCTCGCGAACCTCTCGCTCGGCCGCGTGTTCTACTCGGCCGCGCAGTATCCGCTGTCCATCAAGTACTTCGAGCGCCTCGAGCCGAAGTCGCCCGACTGGGTCGAGTCGCTGTTCGAGGCGTCGTGGTCCTACTTCCAGGTCGACGGCGACTCGAAGGCGCTCGGCAACATCCACTCCGTGAACTCGCCGTTCTTCGACCAGGAGTTCTACCCGGAGACCTTCATCCTGAAGGCCGTCATCTACTTCAACCGCTGCAACTACGCGCAGGCGGCCGAGGCCATCCAGGAATACAACGCGATCTATCCCGACCTCCGCAAGCAGGTCGACGAGATCCTCGCGAAGTACGCCGACAACGCGCAGCTCTTCGACTACATCGTGCAGATCAAGACCGGCCAGGCCGGCCTCACGGGACGCGTCCGTCGCGCCGCCGAGGGCGCGCTCAACGACAAGACGCTCGCCAAGTCGATCGACTACGTCGACGAGCTCGACAAGGAGCTCAAGGCGATCGACAAGGCCGACCCGGCGTGGAAGTCCACCGCTGTCGCCGGCACCATCCTCCAGGACCTCACGCTCCAGCAGTCGCTCGCCAAGGGCGAGGCCGGTCAGCTGGCGCGCAACCGCCTCCAGCGCCTGTCCGACGACGTTCGCGATCTGACGAAGCAGGCCATCAAGGTCGAGTTCGAGACGCTCAACGCGCTCAAGGGCCAGCTCACGGCGGGTCTCGGCGCCGAGCAGAACGTCATCAACCCCAACGCGAAGAACTTCAACACCATCCAGATCGACGACGAGCACCAGCAGTGGCCGTTCAAGGGTGAGTACTGGAAAGACGAGCTGGGCTTCTATCGCTTCAAGGTCGCCAACAAGTGCGGGCGCTGAAAACTATGATGAACAAGCACGTCTCTCGTCTCGTCGCTGCGACCATCGCCCTCGGGCTCGTCGCGGGCTCGTCGGTCTCCTCGGCCGCGGGCAAGTACACCAAGAAGGAATCGGACATCACGGCGACGCAGACGTCGCTCACGAAGCCCGTTCAGAAGAAGGTCGAAGGCAAGGACCGTCCGACGGTCACGGCCGACGATATCTTCGGCGGGGTCGGCGACAAGGTGAAGTCCGTCACCGACGCGCAGATCGGCGTCCTCAAGCGCCTCATCGACAACACGGCCGACAACGATCCGGAGAAGCCCGAGCTGCTCTTCCGCATGGCCGAGCTCTACGCGGAGCAGGAGCACTACTACAACTTCCGCGCGCGTGACCTCGATCAGAAGATCTTCGACGCGCAGGCGCAGAAGAACGATGCGCTCGCGAACAAGCTGAAGAGCGATCAGGGGAAGTACCAGAAGGCCGAGCACGACTGGCTCCTGGGCGCGGTCAAGCAGTACATCGCCGTTGCCGATCACCCCGAGAAGTACGCCACGTACAAGAAGATGGACGAGGTCCTCTTCTATCTCGCGTACCTGCTCACGCAGGTGAAGAAGGAAGACGCGGCGCGCACGTACTTCAAGCGCCTCATCAAGGACTACCCGCAGTCGAAGTTCCTGCCCGACGCGTTCCTCTCGTTCGCCGAGTATTACTTCGAGAACAAGAACCTCGAGGCGGCGCTCCAGTTCTACGAGAAGGTCCTGCAGTATCCCGACTCTCGCGTCTACACGTACGCGCGCTACAAAGAGGGCTGGGTCTACTTCAACATGGGCGACTTCAAGCAGTCGCTCGCGACGTTCGTCGACGTCATCCACCTGTCCCAGAAGTCGAGCAAGAAGGGCAAGATCGGCCTCGAGAAGGAGGCCAAGAAGGACTCCGTCCGTGCGTACTCGCGCGTCGGCACGCCGGACAAGGCGTGGCAGTTCTTCAAGAACATCGGCGGCGATTACGCCATCACGATGCTCGAGCAGCTCGGCGACCTCTACAACAGCCAGGGCCAGTTCCAGGACTCCATCAAGATCTATCGCCAGCTCATCGCGCTCGAGCCGAAGTCGCCGAAGGTCTGCTCGTGGCAGACCGAGGTCATGCACAACACGCTGTCGTACACGGGCTCGAAGGCCCACCCCGACAACGTGCGCGAGCTGCAGCGCCTCGCCGATATCTACGACTCGTACAAGTCGAACAAGAACATCAAGGCGTCGGACCTCGAGGAGTGCAAGGACAACACGGCCAACACGCTGCGTGAGCTCGCGACGGTCTGGCACAAGGAAGCGCAGAAGACCAACGATCAGGGCACGTACGAGCTCGCCCAGTACCTCTACAAGGAGTACCTCGCCAAGTTCCCGAAGGAGAAGGACGCCTACGTCATGACGTTCTACTACGGCGAGCTGCTGTTCAAGCTCGGCTCCCTCGGCAACAACCAGAAGTACTGTGAGGCGGCGCCCGTCTACTCGGCGGTCGTCCACATGGATACCAAGCCCGGCGCGAAGTACCTCAAGGAGGCGGCGTATGCGGCCGTCATCTCGTGGAAGAACTGCCTCTCCATCGAGGACTCGGCCGAGGACGCGGCGAAGGCCCGTCAGGACAAGCGCGCCGAGAAGAAGAACGCCACCGCCCAGAAGGGCAAGGGCGGCGAGCCGGTCAGCGACGAGGTCGCCTTCGCGAAGAAGGAGATTTCCCCGAACAACAAGAAGATGATCGCGGCCTTCGACGAGTACATCAAGTACGTCCCGGATGCGCCCGAGCTGGTCACGATCAAGTACCGCAAGGCGCGCATCTACTACGAGGCGAACCACTTCGACGAGGCCGCGCCGCTCTTTGCCGACATCGCCGAAAACCACAAGTCGAACGAGCTCGCGGTCTACTCGGCCAACCTGCTCATCGACTGCCTGAACATCCGCAAGGACTACGTCGGCATCGGTCAGTACGTCGACAAGTTCCTCGCCACGCCCGAGTTCCAGAAGGACGCGGACTTCATGAAGCAGCTCGGCCTCATCAAGGCCCAGCTCGTCCGCAAGCAGATCGAGCAGACGGAGAAGGACAAGAAGTTCTGCGACGCGGCGCGCCTCTACATCAAGCTCACCGAGGAGCACCCGGACGACCCGAAGATCGACGAGCTGTACTTCAACGCCGGCGTCAACTTCGAGAAGTGTCACCTCCTCGGTGCGGCCATCCAGTCGCGCGAGGCGCTCATCAAGATCAAGCCCGACTCGCCGCTCGCGAAGAAGGCCATCTACCTCGTCGGCCGCAACTACCAGGACATCGCGGCCTTCGAGCAGGCGGCGCGCGCGTACGAGGACTTCGCGTCGAAGTATCCGGGCGAGAAGGAGGCGCCGGTCGCCAACACGTCCGCGATCTTCTTCCAGCGCGGTCTCGGCAACTACGACAAGGACATCGACGACACGAAGCTCTTCACGAAGAACTTCGGTGGCCGCAAGGAGTTCATCGACCAGGCCGCGGGCGTCAACTTCTCGGACTACCTCATCTACGAGCAGAAGCACGACATGGACGGCCTGCAGCGCCACCTCACGAACTACCTCAAGGAGTGGGGCCTCAAGGGCGGCATCGATCGCCAGATCATCGCGCACGTGAAGATCGCCCAGATCCTCTGGAAGGAGTCGTGCACGGCTCCGAACGGCGGCGTCAACGGCGCCTGCATCGAGATCATCCGCACGCGCGCCGGTGGCAAGGCCCGCGTCGACGAGAAGAAGAAGAAGAAGGGCAGGGTCGCGAAGAAGGCCGGCTCGGATCTGCCGAAGCAGTGCGGCCCGGAGACGAAGTCGAAGGTCGTGATGCACGACCGCAAGCCGGCTCTCGCCAAGGAGGCGCTGGCCCACTTCGCCGAGGCGCTCAAGCTGTGGAAGGGCGGCGCCGCAATCAAGAGTGTCCCCGGCAAGGACGAGGGCGGCGAGCGCGAAGCGCGCATTGCCGACATGACCTACTACGCCGCCGAGGCCCGGATGGTTCAGGGCGACACGGAGTACGAGAAGTTCTTGCGCATGAACATGCCGGACAAGCTCGACTTCACGCCCGCACAGCCGGACATGGGCGCGGGCCGCGCGAAGGCGCAGACCGCCAAGGTCGAGGCGTCGAAGAAGGCGCTGAAGGACTACATCGTCAACAAGGACAAGAAGCTCACCGAGGTCCAGAAGATCTACCAGAGCGTCATCCTCTTCAAGAACGCCAACTGGGCCATCGCGGCTGCCGCGCGCATCGGGCAGCTCTTCCAGGACTTCTCGGGTCAGCTCTACACGGCACCGGTTCCGAAGGCGCCGGCCGGCATCGACGAGCAGCTCTTCCACGACGCGTACTGCGACCAGATGGTCGACCTCGCCGAGCCCATCGAGGGCAAGGCATTGCAGGGCCTCACCGCCTGCCTCTCGAAGTCGACGGACCTCTCGTGGTTCAACGAGTGGTCGCAGCTGTGCGAGGGCGAGCTCAACCAGATCAAGCCCAACGAGTATCCCCTCGCCGCCGAGATTCGCGCTCAGCCCGGCTACTCGGCAGTCACGAGTGACCGCGCCGAAGTCCAGTCCCTGGAGCTCCAGTAATGAAGACGATCCTCAGCATCAACGGCACCTCCAAGGTGCTGTGCGCCTCTCTGGTTGCCGGTGTCGGCCTCGGGGCCTGCGGCGGCGCTCAGAAGAAGGACACGAACACCGCTGCGTCCGAGAGCAAGCACGACGCCCGGGACGAGAACGCGCCGAAGCCCTCCATGTCCGATGAGGACATGGCGGCAAAGCAGGCGGCCGCGCAGGCGAAGGCGAAGAACGCGTCGGTCAACGAGCGCAAGGAGTTCGTCGCGCTCGTCGACAGCTACGAGGCCGCCAAGGCGAAGCCGGGCGGCATCCCGGCGAGCGACTGCTCGTCGTGGTCGAAGAAGTTCGCGTCGGGCTTCGGCTCGGGCTCGTTCGCGGCGCAGGCGCACTTCAACGCCGGCACGATCCTCGACGGCTGCGGTCAGACGAAGGACGCGGAGTCCCAGTACAACGACGCGCTCCGCGCCAACCCGGGCTATGGCCCGGCGCTGTCGAACCTCGGCAACATCTACTACAAGCAGGGCAACGTCGGCACGGCCAAGGAGTGGTTCGACAAGGCCATCAAGGCCGACCCGACCCACAACGCGTCGGCGTACAACAACCTCGCCGTCATCGAGTACCAGCAGGCGCGCGAGAACAACGACCCCGCGCTCTACAAGGACGCGGTCTCGAAGCTCCGCCGCGCGCTCGCCATCGACAGCTACTCGATCGCGGCGTACGCGCTCCTCGCGCAGATCTATTACCAGACCGCCGAGGGCGACAAGTCGAAGCTCGATCTTGCCGCGCTCGTCTGTCGTCAGGCGAAGGAGGCAAATGCCAACTACGCGCCCATCTACAACACGCTGGGCCTCATCAACCTCAAGAAGAAGAACGTGACCGGCGCGCTCGCCGAGTTCGAGAAGGCCGTCGCGCTCGATCCGAAGTTCGTCGAGGCGCACCTCAACATCGGGGCCATCGCCATCTCGGCCCGTCAGTACGACAAGGCGGAGAAGTCGTTCACCGCCGTCCTCGGACAGCAGCCCAGCAACTTCGACGCCACCGTCGGCATGGGTGTCGCCGAGCGCGGGCTCAAGAAGTTCGACGACGCGGAGAAGTGGTACACGAAGGCCGCCGGGCTCGATCCGAAGAACTGCTCGTTGCCCTATAACCTCGGCCTGCTCTACCAGGACTACAAGACCGCCGAGGACAACTCCAACCTCCGCAAGGCGCAGGATTACTTCCGGTCGTTCCAGAGCTGCGGCAAGCAGACGAAGGAAGACAAGAAGCGCGTGGAAGATGCCACGCGTCGCATCAAGGACATCGACGACACCTTCGCGGCCATCGAGGAGCAGAAGAAGATGGAGTCGGAGAACAAGAAGATGATGGAAGAGGCGCAGAAGATGGAGGAGCAGCAGAAAGCTGCTGCTGCCGCCGCCGAGGCCGCCGAAAAGGACAAGAAGCCGGCGCCTGCGCCTGCTGCGAAGTAATCTTTTTCGGGAACCTGCGACCGAACTCGCTGTCTATCCTTTCGAACCGCACGAGCTGGAGGCCACAATGAACCGTAAACACATGAAAATTCTCGCCGCTGCCACCATGGTCTTCAGCGGGCTCGTGTCCTTCTCCAGCGTGGCCTTCGCGGCGCCGGATGCCGTCGAGTACAAGAAAGAGACGAAGTACGACTTCGACGACGACAACGTCGAGGGCGACCTCGTTCGTCCCGAGGGCGAGATGATCGGCTCGGCCGGCAAGGCCAAGCACTCCTCGCTCATCAAGGTCCGTCAGCACTTCATCCCCGAGATGCTGAAGTCCGCCGAGGACATCTAGTAGTCTCGAGTAGTTGCTTTTGCTTTTTCAAGGAGCCAGGTAGATGCCGAGTGGTGTGAACGTTCCGCTTACGTTCGAGATTTACAAGGTCGATCCCAAGGGCGAGACCCTCGTTCGCAAGGAGACCTTGACGCAGGACATCATCAAGGTCGGCAAGCTCTCTTCGAGCCACCTGCGCATCGACGACGAAGCCGTCAGCCGCATGCACGCGGTCATCGAGATCGCGGGCCCCGGTGAGATCTACATCATCGATCTCGGCTCGACCAAGGGGACCTTGGTCAACGGGCAGAAGGTCAACAAGTGCAAGATCCAGTCGGGCGACACGGTCGTGCTCGGCAACACGAAGATCATCATCTCCGTCGGTGAGCCCGTTGCGGCTGCGGAGGAGAACGGCGATGGCCCGACGCAGGTCGGTCAGATGCCGACGTCGCCGCCCGCGCCGATGATGCCGGCACGCGCCACGGTCATGGGGATCCAGGCGGTCAGCAACAACCCGCCTGCGCCCGCGCCGCGAGTTGTCGCGCCGACGCCCGCGCCGGCGTTCCCGCCGCCGCCTGCCTCGGTTCCCGCGCCGTTCGCTGCTGCTGCAACGGCGGCGCCCGCTCCCGGCATCCCGGCTCCTTTTGCTCAGCACGCTGCGCCTGCCGCGGCGGCTTCGTTCGGTCCGTCGGCCGGCTACGCGCCGCCCGCGGGGTTTGCACCGCCTGGCTTCGACGCGGGTTCGGTGGAGATCAACGACGGCACGCGCGCGATCGAGGTCGCCGCGATGTTCGAGGAGTCCGTGGTGGAGATCCGCCACTTCTCGAACCCGCAGAGCGGTGTCATCACGCCGCTCACCAAGGGCCTCATCGGTGGCGCGGCGCTCTCGCTCGTCATCGCGCTCATCCTCTTCATCGTGAACTTTGCGCAGGTCATCACGATCCGTCGCAACTGGGACGCCTGGGACGCGGCGGGCAAGGCCCACAACGAGTTTCCGATCCCGCACGACAGCCCCATCTCCGACATCCTCGCGACGCTGCTCGTTGCGTTCGGTGTCGGTGGCATGCTCGTCGGCCTGAGCCGTCTCCTCGACGAGCGTCAGCCGCGCGACTTCACCATCGGGCCCGACGCGAACACGCTGTTCGCGGCGCCTGGCGAGCTCCTGCCGGTCGGCACGTTCCCGCTCGTCCGGTCAACGGGTACGGATTACGAGCTGCTCTTCACGCCGAACATGACGGGTGACATCACCGTCGATAACCAGAGCATGTCGCTGCAGCAGCTCGCTGCCTCGGGCCGCGCACGTCCGTCGTCGTCGATCCCCGGCGCGATGGCGTTCGCTATCCCCAACGGAGCGCGGGCGAAGATCGATCTCGGGCAGAACACCTACCTCGTCTCGTCGGTCGCGCCGCCGCGTCATTACCCGACGCCGTTCACGGTCGACTGGGGCGAGCAGGCCTACACCGGCATCGTCGCTCTCGGCACCGCGCTCTTCCTGCTCATGATCTTCTCGATGCCACCCGACCCGAAGTCGCTGTCGCTCGACGCGTTCATGAACGACCAGCGCTTCGCGAAGTTCATGATCAAGCCGCCGGAGGAGAAGGAAGAGATCCCCGAGTGGCTGAAGAAGAAGTCCGACGACGACGCCGGTGGCAAGGGCAAGCGTCACAAGGGCGACGAAGGCAAGATGGGCAAGCAGACCTCCAAGAACAAGGCGGGTCTCTACGGTCTCAAGGGTCCGAAGGACAACACCGACCCGCACCTTGCGAAGCAGCTCGCCGAAGAGGCCGCCAAGAACTCCGGCGTCCTCGGCGTCATGAAGTCGATGGAGGGCGCGCACCTCGCGTCCATCTTCGGCCGCGACACCGCGCTCGGTAACGACGCCGACAACGTCCTTGGCGGTCTCGTCGGCACGCAGATTGGTGAGGCCAACGGCAACGGCGGCCTCGGCCTCGTCGGCTCCGGCAAGGGCGGCGGCGGCACGGGCGAGGGCACCATCGGCCTCGGCAACCTCGGCACCATCGGCAAGGGTGGCGGCGGCGGCTCGGGCTCGGGCTACGGTCGTGGCGCAGGCGGCCTCGGTGGTCGTCACGCTGGCGGTCCCGACGTGGTCCCCGGTCAGGCGCAGGTCCGCGGCTCGCTCGACAAGGAGATCATTCGCCGCATCATTCGACGCCACATCAACGAGGTTAAGTTCTGCTACGAGAAGGAGCTGATGAAGAAGCCGGATCTCGTCGGCCGCATCACGGTCCAGTTCACCATCGCCGGCACCGGCGCGGTCGTGGCCTCCGTTGTCCAGCAGTCCAGCATGAACAACCCGTCGGTCGAGCAGTGCATCGCCGGCGCGGTCAAGCGCTGGGAGTTCCCGAAGCCCCAGGGTGGCGGCATCGTCATCGTTGCCTATCCGTTCGTGCTCAAGGCAGCCGGCGGCGAGTAGCAGCGCTCTCGTAATGAACCGAAAGGGTCGCCACCTCCGGGTGCGCGGCCCTTTTTTTTTGGTGGGGTCGACCGAGGACACCGGAGGCGACCCGCCTGAACGGGAAGCGTCACCCCCGCGGTTCGCAAGTGATTGATCGCGCATCGACGTGACGACGTCGGAGCCGCGCCTGTCGCATCCGGCATCGGCGCGCCAGGTGCACTGCTCCGGCGTATGAACCCAGCGCAGATCGTTCGAGCCTCCGTCGTCTCCTTGGGCGTGCTCGCGCTCGGCGTCCTCGCGGTCGGTTGCACCGCGCCCACCGCGATGAACGCGGACACGACCGGCAGCGCGGCGGGGGCGCTCTTGCCCGGCGGCGCGTCGGATCCGCTGGCCGCGATGTTCGAGGATCGCGCCAGGCTCGGCTCGAGCGGCATCGTGGACGCGAAGTGGGGCGGCACGTACCACGACACCCTCGGCTACTCGCTGCCGGACGATGGCGCGCCGATCCTCGACGGCTTCATCGACCGCGTTCCCGACCTCAACATCCCGGACGGATACTGGACGGAGATGTCCGTCTTCCGTCTCCACAAGCGGGCCGACCAGGTCGGCATCCTGCACATCGAGCTCGGCAAGGACGACGTCGCCGTGCGCATGGCGCGAAGGGACGTGGGCTCGAACAAGATCACCTCGGCGTGGATCGACGCGGAGTATCCCGTCGACTACGGCAGCCTCTACGCGGAAGCCGACTATGTGATCATGGTTGCGCCTGGACGCTCGGCGACGGGGCGCGACACCTTCTCGTACAAGAACCTCACGTTCACGCTCGAGACCGAGTAGCGCGCTCGCGCATTTTTCGGAACGCATTTCCGGCATCACTGTCTAGCTCTTCGTAGGGCACGAGCAGCGCGGTCATCTGGTCGACGGTCGAGCCACCGTCGAGGAATGATCGGGCTCGTCGTCCCTCGCGAGGAGAACGCGATGCGATCTGCATTGGGTGACGCGCGTGCGATCGAGGTCGTCGCGCTGTTCGAAGAGTCCGTGCTGTCCGTGCATCACCTCGTCGACGCGAGCGCGCATCACGACTTCACCGTCGGGCCGGACGCGCGCGCGGCGTTCATCACGTCGAGCGACGTGATCCCGGCAGGCGTGTTCCCGCTCGTGCGCGCGGCCGGTGGTGATCACGAGCTGCTGTTCACCGCGGCGATGAGTGGCGACGTCACCGTCGGTGACGCGCTGATGACGCTGGAGGCGCTCGTGGAGAGCGGACACGCGCGGCCGTCGGCATCGGTGCCTTCAGCGTTCGCGTGGCCGCTCGTCGACGGCGCGCGCTGCAAAGTCGAGGTCGGGCAGAACACGTTCCTGGTCTCGACGGTGGCGTCGCCGCACCGTCTCCCGCTGCGCATCGCGATCGACTGGCGCGAGCAGGCCTACACGGCGGGCGTCGCCATGGCGACGATGCTCTTCTTGCTGATGATCTTCTCGATGCCGCCCGATCCGAAGACGCTGTCGATCGATGCGTTCCTGCGCGACGAGCGCTTTGCGCGCTTCGTCATCAGCCCGCCCGACGAGAAGGAGCAGCCACCGACGAAGGGACTGACGGCACCGGCAGGCGCAAAGGGTCGCAAGGCGGCAGGTCCGGCCGGCAAGATGGGCTCTGCAACGGCGAAGTCGGCGACGGGCCTCGTCGCGATCAAGGGACCAAAGGACAACAAGGATCCGGCCATGGCGAAGGCGCTCGCCGAGAAGGCGGCCAAGAGCGCCGGCATCATCGGCGTCATGGCCTCGCTCGAGAGTTCGCACATCGCGTCGATGTTCGGACGTGACAACGCGCTCGGCAGCGACGCGACGGACGTGATGGGAGGCCTCGTCGGCACCGAGATCGGTGACGCCGTCGGCAACGGCGGCCTCTCGATCGTAGGTGGTGGACACGGCGGCGGTGGGGACGGGGAGGGCACCGTCGGTACGGGCAAGCTCGGCACGATAGGGCGTGCCGGTGGCGGTGGCGGTGGCCGGTACGCGGGCTACGGCAACTGCGGCGCAAGCCACGGATGCGCGGAGATGAGCCGCCACGCGGGCGCACCGACGCTCGTCGAGCATCCCGTCGTGATAGGCGACGGGCTCGACAAGGAGCTCATCCGCCGTGTCGTTCATCGTCACCTCAACGAGGTGAAGTTCTGCTACGAGCAGCAGCTCGCGAAGAAGCCGGACCTCGACGGCCGCATCGGCGTGCAGTTCACCATCGCTGGGACCGGTGCGGTGCTGCTCTCGACCCTGCAGAGCTCCACGATGCACGATCCGTTCGTCGAGCAGTGCGTGGTGGGCGCCGTGAGGCGCTGGGAGTTCCCGAAGCCGCGCGGCGGCGGCATCGTGACCGTGTCGTACCCGTTCAGCTTCAAAGCGGCCGGTGAGTGAAGACCCGCACTCGAACGCATGACGCCAGCGAGCCTTGTGGTATGGTCCGCCTCTCGCTCAGCCAGGGGTTTTTGATGCGGACACACATGGTCGTAATTGGTCTCTCGCTCATGACGTTTTCGGGTGGTTGCTTTCAGGAGCGGAACAAGTCGCTCGAAGCAATGAACAAGGGCGTGGAGCTCGGTCGTCAGAAGCTCTACGACTCGGCGCTCAACGAACTCAAGATGGCGACGACCATCGACCCGACGAACGCCGCCGCGTACTACAACGCGGGCGTGCTCTACAAGGAGCAGAAGAAGTGGTCCGACGCGGCGACGCAGTTCCAGAGCGCGCTCAAGTTCGACGGCGACAACCCCGCGCTGCACTACGAGCTCGGCGCGGCGCTGCTCGAGGACAAGCACATCGCCGACGCCAAGGTCGAGTTCGAGAAGGCGCTCTCCGAGGACCCGAAGCTCTACAAGGTCCACTTCCGCCTCGCGCTCGCGCTGCAGTCGGAAGAGAAGTGGAAGGAAGCCGACACCGAGTATCGCAAGGCGATCGAGGCCAACCCGCGCTTCTTGCCGGCGTACATCCACCTCGGTGATCTCTACCTCGACAACGACTACGACAAGGAGGCCGCGCAGGTCTTCCAGAACGCGATCCTCGCGAACGACCTCGACGGTGAGGCGCACCAGGGTCTCGCCGAGGCGCTGCAGAAGCAGAAGCAGTACGACGAGGCCATCAAGGAGTTCAAGAAAGCCGTCGATTCGAACCCCGAGCTCTACCTCGCCGGGTACAACATCGGCCACACGTACAAGCTCATCGGCGACAAGAAGAACGCGAAGGAGTACCTGACCGCGTTCGTCACGCGCTACGCGGGCAAGGCCGGCCCGGAGCTCACCAAGGCCGCGAACGACGAGATCTACGCGCTCGACGCGCCCTGATTCTCTTGTAATCCCCACAGCGACGGGCGACAGCCGAACCGGCGACAGGCACTGTCGGAAACCGCAATCCGAAAACGCCGATTTCCTGTCGCCGGTTCCCGGTTCCCTGTGTTCTTCAGACAGCCGCGACGACCCTCGCGCATGTCCTCCAATACGGAAAATTACAGTTTGCGTGGGTTCACGACGCGGATCACGCTGAGTGCCGCGGATCCGCGCCGACGTGCGCCGCGCGACCCACCCTCGATCCCGGATCCCGTCCGCTCGCTCCTGCCGTCTGTGGCCGGTGTAGGTGACGATTGATCGCTGTACGCATCACATGATATAACACCCGCCTGCCGTTTTATCTAATGAGTATGTGAGGATAGGCCGTATGGAACTTCGCACGGAGTTGAAGTCACGCCTGCGAACCGCGCGTAGCTGGCCGGGCCTTATCGAAGAGCTCGAACGCGAAGTCGAAAAGATCGAGCCCAAAGAGGCTCGTGCACAGAAGCTCTTCGAGCTCGGCGAGGTGTGCGAGGAGCTGTTCCTTCGCAAGGACCGCGCGATGGTCCACTACCAGGCGTCCTTCAAGCTCTCGCCGCAGGACGCGCGCGCGATCGAGCGGGCCCGGCGGATCTACCGCGAGATGGGCAACCTCGAGATGGTCGCGACGCTGCTCGGCATCGAGCTCAAGGTCACGCCGGATCCCGCGCGCAAGGCGGAGATTCAGGGCCAGCTCGGCATCGCGCTGCTCGACCTCAACCGTCGCAAGGAAGCCATCCCGCACCTCGAGGCCGCCTCCGCGGTGCGCCCCGACGATCACGATGTTGCCGACGCGCTCGTCGCCGCGAACTACGACAAGGACGACTGGATGGCCGAGGCCGACCGCCTCGTCAAGCAGGCCGAGAAGAGCCCGACCGCGCTCGCGGCTCGCATCTACCTCCGCGTCGCTCGCATCTATCACCAGGAAGTCCCCACCGACGCTGCGTATGTCGACATGCTGCGCAAGGTCGTCGCGAACGACGCGCAGCACGATCAGGCGAACTTCCTGCTCTCGGGCGCGCTCGGCCAGCAGCAGTTGTGGGATGAGATCGTCGCGCTACAGGACAAGCGCGCCTACGCGCTCGCCGACGAGAAGGACCAGGCCGAGCTCTACCGTCGCTTCGCGTCCGAGTGGGCGTTGCGCTGGAAGGACCTCGAGCGCGCCGCGCATTTTTATCGCAAGGCGCTGCAGTCCTACTACGGCGACGGCGCGCGTGAAGGCGCCGTCTTCCCGGGCCACCTCGCCGCGTTCGGCTTCCTGCGCGAGATCGACGGTCCGAAGGGCGAGTGGATGCGCCTCCTGTCGATCGCGGATCTCGGGCTTGCCAGCAGCAACGCCCCGTCGCTGACGGACGACGAGCTCGCGATCCTCGCGGCCCAGGCCGGCGTCATCTCGTGGCGCGAGGTCAAGGACACGGCGCGCGCGCGCGGCTACTTCGATCGCGTGCAGCGTCACCTCCCCGACAACGAGGAGCTCAAGGCCTTCCTCACTGCGGAGCCGGTCGTCGCCAACGGCAACGGTACCAACGGCTCGCACGCCGAGGCTGCGCCGAAGGTCGACGCTGCGCCCGCACCCGTCGCCAAGGAGAAGTCTGCCCCCGTCATCCCCCCAGCTGCGGCTGCACCCGCACCGACGCCGGCGTCTGCCGCCGTCGTGGAATCCACGCCACAAGTAAAGCCGGAGTCGAAACTGGACGCTCAAGCGGAGTCCCCGTCTGCACCACCGCGCTCCGAGTCGCTCGACGACTCGATGAACGCCTCCATGGAGGCGGCTCGTCAGGCAGAGGCAGGCGGGCCCGAGAAGGGCATCGAGGCGTGGAAGAAGGTCGTGCATGCGAACCCGACGGTCCGCGCTGCACGTCGCGAGTACGCCCGGGTCCTCAAGGCAGCGGAGCGCTGGAACGCGCTCATCGAGCTGCACAAGGAAGAGGTCGAGAAGCTCGCTGACACGACCGCCGATGAAAAGGTCGCGCTGCTCGGCGAGATGATCGGCGTCTATCGCGACAAGCTGAAGCTCGACGTGATGGTGCTCAACTCGTACAACGCGATCCTCGCGCTGCGTCCTGGCGACTTGCAGGCGCTCGATGCGCTCGCTGCGCAGTACGAGCACATGAAGCGCTGGCCGGACCTCATCGGCGTGTTGCAGAAGAAGGCGGCCGCGTCGAGCGACATCGGCGAGCAGGTCGAGCTGAACCTGCGCATCGCGGGGCTCTTCCAGGAGAAGTTCTCCAACGTCGCCGAGAGCATCAAGGCGTACGAGAAGGTGCTCGAGCTCGACTCGGGCAACGCCTCGGCCATCGCGTACCTCAAGACCAACTACGAGAAGCGCCGTGACTGGGAGAAGCTCATCGGCGTCTACCAGCGTGAGATCGATCAGATCAACGATCCGGTCCTGCGTGGCCAGAAGTTCGTCGAGATCGCGAAGCTCGCGTCCGAGAAGCTGAAGAAGCCGGCCGTCTCCATCGAGCTGTGGCAGAAGGTCGCCGACGCGGATCCGGATCACGCGGAGGCGCTGGCCGAGCTCGAGAAGCTCTACGAGCGCGAGAAGATGTGGGACAAGCTCGCCGACGTCGTCGAGCGCCAGGCCTCGTCGCAGAGCGGCGACAAGGTGAAGCAGGTCGCGCTGCTCCAGAAGCTCGGCATCCTCTTCACCGACAAGGTGGTCGACAACGATCGCGCCACCACGGCGTGGCGTGCGCTGCTCGACGTAGAGCCCGAGAACAAGCGCGCGCAGGACGCGCTCAAGAAGCTCTACCTCAGCCAGAAGAACTTCGACGAGCTCGAGAAGTTCTACGCCGCGCAGAACAAGTACGACGAGTACATCCGCGTGCTCGAGCGCCAGGCAGAGACCGAGGACGACGCGACGAAGGTCGTCTTGCACGTGCGCATCGCCGAGCTGTATCGCGATCGCCTCCAGAAGCCCGATCGCGCGATGCGTGCCTACGAGAAGGTGCTGACGCTCGATCCCCAGAACCTCGTCGCTGCGGAAGCACTCATCCCGCTCTACGAATCGGGCAAGGACGGCAAGAAGCTCGCCCAGGTGCTCGAGATCCAGCTCGAGCACACGAAGGACGCGCACGAGCGCAAGGATCGCATCCAGAAGCTCGCGCAGCTCGTCGAGACGACCATCAAGGACAAGCCGGCCGCGTTCGGCTGGTACTTGAGGGCCTTCGCCGAGGACCCGGAAGAGGCGTGGGCCCGCACCGAGACCGAGCGCCTCGCGCTCGAGACCAGCGGGCATGAGGCGCTCGTCCATGCGTACGAGGCCGCCTATGCCGGCGAGTCCCCGCGCGTCGGTGGCGCAGACCCGGTGACGGGCGCGCTGCCGCTCATGGCCGTCGTCGCGCGCATCTACGAGCACGATCTCGGCGAGGCCGACAAGGCGCTCAAGACCAACGCAGAGATCCTCAAGCTCGACGAGAACAACTCCGACGCGATCGTCGCGCTCGAGCGGCTCTACCTCAAGACCGAGCGCTACAGCGAGCTACTCGACATCTACGGCAAGAAGCTCCAGCTCGAGGGTGACCCCGACAAGCAAAAGGAGATTCGCTACAAGGTCGCGTCGATCTTCGAGAACGAGATCAAGGACGACGACAAGGCTGTCGCTGCGTATCGCGGCATCCTCGACGATCACGGCGCCGAGCTCACGGCGTACCAGGCGCTCGACCGCATCTACACCGCCGGGCAGCGCTGGAAGGAGCTCGCCGAGGTCCTCCCCCGCGAGCTGGACCTCGTGCCTATGGACGAGCTCGGCCAGGTGACAGAGCTGAAGTTCCGCCTCGGCTCCCTGAAGGAGCAGCACCTCGACGATCCGCGTGGCGCCATCACGCAGTTCTCGGAGATCCTCTCGGCGGATCCGGGCCACCAGTCGGCGCGCCAGTCCCTCGAGCGTCGCCTCGCCGATGCCGATCACCAGCTCGACGTCGCCGCGATCCTCGAGCCCATCTACGAGAAGACGGAGGAGTGGCCGCGCCTCATCGAGGTGCACGAGATCCAGCTCGCGCGCGAGAAGTCGACGTCGCAGCGCGTGTCGCTGCTCCTCCGCATCGGTGAGCTGCAGTCCAGCAAGATCGGCGACGGCGAAAAAGCGTTCGACGCCTATGCACGCGCCTTCAAGGAGGACGCCGCCACCGAGCAGGCGCGCACCGAGCTCGAGCGCCTCGCCGAGATCAACGAGGCGTTCCCGCAGCTCGTCGCGCTCTACGAGGCGGCGCTCCCGCCGGATGGACCCGTTGCGGACCCGTCGCTGCAGCGCGAGCTCCTGCTGAAGATCGCCGACAGCTACGACACGAAGCTCGACAAGGCCGACAAGGCCGTCGAGTACTTCCGCAAGGCACAGCAGATCGACCCCGATGACGCTGCGGCGCTCGAGGCCCTCGAGAAGCTCTACACGAAGAACGAGAAGTGGCCCGAGCTCCTCGAGGTCTACCGGAAGAAGGTGGAGCTCTCGAGCGAGCCGCAGGATCGCGAGGCGATCTACTTCCGGATGGCGTTCATCTGGGAAGAGATGCTCGCCAACGTCGAGGAGGCCATCGGCACCTACAAGGAGGTGCTGTCGCAGGACAGCGCCAACCACAAGGCGCTCAAGGCCCTCGACCGGCTCTACCTCGACAAGAAGCGCTGGCACGAGCTCGCCGACAACCTCACACGGCAGCTCCAGCTCACCGACGACAAGCCCGACACCGTCGAGCTGCTCGTCCGGCTCGCCTCGCTTCGCGAGAAGGAGATCGGCGAGGTCGCCGCGGCGGTCGACACGTACCGCCAGGTGCTCGAGCTCGATCCGTCGAACGATCGCGCGCTCGAGGCGCTCGAGCGTCTCGTGAAGCTCCCCGAGCACGAGCTGCAGGTCGCCACGATCCTCGAGCCCATCTACAAGGGGCGCGACGACTGGCGCAAGCTCGTCGACACGTACGAGATCCTCGTGCGCCACTCGATGGACCCGGTCCGCAAGATCGAGCTTTTGCACCGCATCGGCGAGATCTACGACCTCGCTGGTGACAGCTCACAGGCGTTCAACACCTACGACCGTGCGCTCAAGGAAGACCCCTCGCTCGAGGAGAGCCGTTCGCGGCTCGAGCGGCTCGCACGCGAGCTCGATCGCTGGAAGGAGCTCGTCGGCCTGTACCAGGCCGCGCAGGAGCAGGTCGGCCACTCGACGGGTGACGTCGAGCTCCAGGTCCTCTTGCTCACGCGCACAGCGCAGATCGAGGAGCAGCAGCTCGACGACACCGACGCCGCTGCGGCCGCATACCACAAGGTGCTCGACGTCTCGCCGCGCGAGCTGCCGGCCGTCGATGCGCTCCTCAGCCTTTACACGCGCACCGATGCGTCCACCAAGCTCGTCGACGTCGTCCTGACGAAGGCCGACATCGTCGAGGCGCCGGTCGACAAGAAGGAGCAGCTCTTCCGCGCCGCGCAGATCTACGAGGAGGTCCTCGAGAACTCGGATCGCGCCATCGATGTCTACCGTCAGGTGCTCGGCGTCGACGAGAACGATCGCGACGCCATCGATGCCCTCGAGCGTCTCTACATCCGCCTCGAGCGCTGGGAGCCCCTCAAGGACATCTACTCCAAGAAGGCCGAACTCGCGACCGACCCCGAGGACAAGAAGGCAATGCTCTTCGTCCTCGGTCAGGTCTACGACCGCGAGCTCAAGGACTCGACGCGCGCGATCGAGACCTACCAGACGATCCTCGATCTCGATCCGGAAGACGTCACGTCGATCCAGGCGCTCGATCGGCTCTACCAGGCTGGCGGTCGCTGGTACGACCTGCTCCAGATCCTCGAGCGCGAGGTCGAGCTCGCCAGCTCCACGGGCGAGAGCGTCTCGCTCAAGTACCGCATCGGTCAGCTGTGGGAGAAGGAGCTGAAGGATCTCGGTCGCGCGGTCGAGGCCTATCGCGATCTCCTCACCATCGACGGCGGCCACGAGCCCACGCTCAAGGCGCTCGATGGGCTCGCGCACGGCGAGCAGGAGCCCGTCCTCGCGGCGCAGGTCATCGAGCCGATCTATGAGGCCGCAGGTGACTACACGCGGCTCATCGACATCCTCGAGGTGATGGTGCGTCACGCGGAGGACCCCGTCCGCCGCGTCGAGCTGCTCCACCGGATCGCGGACTACCACGAGCGGTCGCTCGACGACGGCAAGGCCGCGTTCAAGGCCTACGGTCGCGCGCTGCACGACGACTCGTCGCACGAGGGCACGCTCGGACACCTCGAGCGCCTCGCCGACGCCACGGGAGGCTGGGCGGAGCTCGCCGAGCTGTACGAGGTCGAGCTCACGCGTCTCGAGGAGCCGCTCCGTCAGGTCGAGATGCTGCTCCGCATCGCGCGCATCTATCGTGAGGAGCTAGGGGCAGAGCAGGGGCAGGCCGACAAGGCCATCGCCACGTTCCGCCGCGTGCTCGACATCGATGCGGAGAACAAAGAAGCCATCCTCGCGCTCGATCGTCTCTACCAGGCGGCCGAGTCGTACAAGGACCTCTCGGAGATCTTGCGTCGCGAGATCCGTCTGGGTGGCACCGACGAGGAGGTCATCGCGCTGCAATTCCGGCTCGGCCAGCTCTTCGAGCAGAACCTCGCCGATATCGACTCGGCGCTCGAGGTCTACCGCGAGATCCTCAACTCCGATCCCAGCCACTCTCCGACGGTGACGGCGCTCGAGCTGCTCTTCGCCGAGGGTCAGCGCCAGATCGAGATCGCGGCCGTCCTCGAGCCGCTGTACCGCTCGGGCGAGCAGTGGGAGAAGCTCACCAAGATCAACGAGGTCCAGCTCGGCAAGATCGAGAACCTCGATGATCGCCTGCAGATGATCCAGCGCATCGCCGAGGTCTACGAGCACCGTCTCGTCGATCAGGGCTCTGCGTTCGTGTGGTGGGCCCAGGCGCTGCGCGAGTCGCCGCGCTCCGAGCTCGCCGGTGAAGAGGTCGAGCGCCTCGCCGCCGCCACGCACGGCTGGGAGGATCTCGCCCAGGTCTGTCGGAGCATCGTCGACGAGCAGAAGGGTTCCACCGAGCCGCTCGAGACGAAGAAGGAGATCCAGCGTGTCGTGTACCTGCGACTCGCGCGGATCCTCGAGGAGCAGCTGCAGGACGTGGCGAAGGCCGAGGAGGCCTTCCTCAAGGTGCTGTCGCTCGACCCGAACTCCGTCGAGGCGCTCGTCGCGCTCGATCGCATCTACACGCAGTCGCAGATGTGGACGGAGCTGTCGGACATCCTCCGCCGTCGCATCGCCAACACCACTGACACCGACGAGATCATCGAGCTCTATTTCCGCCTCGGTGCCGTCTACTCCGACACTCTCGATCGCCCCGACGAGGCCATCGGCGCGTACAACGCCATCCTCGAGGCCGACTCGCGCAACGCGAAGGCGCTCGAGTGCCTCGAGTGGGTGTACTTCCGCCGTCGCCAGTGGCCGGAGCTGTTCGGCGTCTACGAGAAGATGGTCGACGTCGCGCCCGGCGACGACGCCATGGGTGACTGCTACGCCCGGATGGCGAAGATCGCGTCCGATGGCCTCGCGGATCCTGAGCGCGCAGTCGACCTCTGGGGTCGCGTGCTCGACGTCCGCGGTGAAGATACCGTCGCGCTGTCCGAGCTCGGCCAGCTCTACGAGTCGGCCGGTCAGTGGGAGCAGCTCGTCGACATCCTCGAGCGTCAGCTCCGCATCGATCCCGAGCCCGCCTCGCAGATCCCGATCCACACGCGCCTCGGCCGCATCTGGGACGAGGAGCTGAAGAAGGAGCGCTCCGCGATCGAGTCCTACCAGAACGTCCTCGATCTCGACTTCGACGCGGGCGTCCACTCCGAGAATGCGCTTCGCGCCCTGTCCGCCATCTACAAGCGGTCGTCTGCGTGGGAAGAGCTTGTGGGTGCGCTCTCGCGCCTCATCGAGGTCGGCGCCAACACCGGCACCGACGAGCGTGAGTTCATCGAGCTGTACGCCGAGCTCGGGTCGCTGCAGGGCGAGACGCTCATGCGTCCGCACGAGGCCATCGAAGCGTGGCGTCGGGTGCTCGAGCTCGATCCGCGCGACTTCCGCGCCCTCGGTGCGCTCGAGACGCTCTTCACGCAGGAAGCCCGCTGGGAGGAGTGCATCGAGGTCCTCGAGCAGAAGGCGAAGGTCCTCGAGGACGATCGGCAGAAGGTTGAGGTGCTCCTCCAGGCCGCTTCCGTCTGGGAAGACAAGATCGGCGACCGCGACCGCGCGGGTGAGGTCTACGAGCGCATCCTCCAGCTCGACGGACAGAACCTCACCGCGTCGCTGCAGCTCGAGCAGGTCTACCGCTCGCAGGGCAGCTGGGAAAAGCTCATCGAGCTGCTCCTGGCCCGCACCGAGTTCACGCCGGACGCACCCGGCCGCGTCGGCATCTACCAGGCCGTTGCCGAGACGTACGAGCGCGAGATGGGTGATCAGGAGGGCGCGTTCGTCGTCCTCCAGGCCGCCTTCCGCGAGAACTACTCGGACGAGGTCGTCTCCGCCGAGCTCGAGCGTCTCGCCACCACCACGAACAAGTGGACCGAGCTGCTCTCCGAGTACACGCAGGTCGTCCAGGAGATCCAGGAGCCGAAGATCGCCGCCGACCTGTGGGTCAAGATCGGCCGCTGGTACGGTGAGCACCTCGGTCACCTCGACTACGCCATCGCGTCCGAGCAACAGGCGCTCCAGCTCGTCGCGGATCACCCGGAGGCGCTCGACGCGCTCGCCGGCTTCTATCGCAAGACCTCGAAGTGGAGCGAGCTCGCCGAGATCCTCGGCAGGCACGCCGGCATCGAGGACGACTCCGACAAGCGCGCGCAGCTCTTCCAGCAGCTCGCCGAGATCTGGGAAGGTCCACTCGGCGACGACGCGCGCTCCATCGAGGCGTACACGCAGGCGCTGCAGTCGGGCCCTGCCAACGTGTCCGTGATGGATGCGCTCGTGCGGCTCTACACGCGCGGTCAGCACTGGCCCGAGCTCATCGACATCATGACGTCGAAGGCCTCCGTGCTTTCTTCCGATGGCGACCCCACCGAGGTCGTCGCGCTCCGTCACCAGATCGGCCAGCTCTACGAGGAGCGGCTCGGCGACGGCGCACGCGCCATCTCGAGCTACAAGGAGCTCCTCACCGTCGACCCGCAGAACCTCCCGGCGCTCAAGGCGCTCGAGCGGCTCTACGAGAAGACCGGCCAGATGGAGTCGTACCTCGACGTGCTCGAGCAGCAGCTCGACGTGTCGGGCACCGACGACGAGCGCATCAGCCTCTACGAGCGCATGGCAGCCGCGTGGGAGGAGCAGTTCAGGAAGCCCGAGCGCGCGTGGGAAGCGCTCGAGAAGATCCTGCTCATCGACGACCGCCACGTGCCGACGCTCGAGACCCTCGAGCGTCTGTATCGCCAGGAGCGCCGCAGCTCCGAGCTCGTGGAGACGCTGCGCCGGCACATCAACGCCGTCACGGACGTGTCCGCGCGCATCGACCTGTACGCGCAGATGGGCGACGTCTACGAGAACGAGCTCAAGGACAACGATCGCGCCGTCGAGTCGTACAACGACATCCTCTCCTTCGACGGGGACAACACGGCCGCGCTCGCGGCGCTGTTCCGCCTCTACGAGAAGATCGAGGACTGGAACCGCGCGATCGACGCGGCGACACGTCTCTCCGAGCTCACCGAGAACGTGCCGACGAAGGTCGACCTGTTCTCGCGTCTCGGTCGCATCTACGAGGAGCGGCTCGGCGACGTCGAGACGGCAGAGCTCCGCTACATGGACGCGCTGTCACTCGATGGCGGTCACGTGCCCACCATGCAGGCGCTCACGGCGCTCTACGATCGTCGTGGCGACTGGCTCAAGGGCGCGCAGATGCGCGTCCGCACCGAGCAGCAGACGGTCAACCCGATCGAGAAGGTCCGTCTGCTCCACGAGGCGGGTCGCATCTATCAGGATCGCCTCGAGCGCGAGCTCGATGCGTCCGAGCTGTACGCCCAGGTCATCGAGCTCGATCCCGAGTACGTGGACGCGGGCGAGCCGCTCGCGGAGATCTACTTCCGCGACGAGAAGTGGGCCGCGCTCGAGCCCATCCTCGACATGCTCGTGCGCAAGGCCACCGACTCGAAGCGTGATAACCGGGAGATGAGCACGCTGTACTTCCGGCTCGCGCGCACGGCCGACGAGCTCCAGAACAACGACAAGGCGCTGCGCTTTTACAAGCAGGCCTACGACCTCGACTCGACCCACCTGCCGACGCTGCTCGGGCGCGCAGCGCTGCTCTACAAGATGGAGGACTGGGAAGGTGCCTTCAAGATCTACCAGACCATCCTCGTCCACCATCGCGACTCGCAGAAGGAGTCGGAGATCGTCGACATCTTCTATCGGCTCGGGAACATCAAGCTGAAGCAGAACGAGCGCAAGAAGGCGCTCAACATGTTCGAGAAGGCGCTCGAGCTCGACGCCACGCACCGTCCGACGTTGCTGGCGATGATCGACCTCCAGGGCCAGGCCGGCGACTTCGAGGCCGTCATCCACGCCAAGCGCTCGCTCCTGCCCGTCTCGGAGGACAACGAGCGGATGCGCCTCCTCGACGAGATCGGTGACATCTACGCGGGCAAGCTGACGAACGCGCAGAAGGCGATCGCGGCGTACTCGGAGGCCCTCGACGTCAAGGGCGACAACCACCCGATCCTCTTCAAGGTGCTCGATCTCTACTCGAACACCGCACAGTGGAAGAAGGCCATCGAGGTCATCGACCGGCTCGCCAGCCTCGAGAAGGACCCGATCAAGAAGGGCAAGTTCTTCCACGCCGCGGCTCGCATCCAGCGCGACGAGGTGAAGAGCCTCGACGACGCCGTCGAGTACTTCAACCAGGCGCTCGACCTGTACTTCTCCAATCCGTCGGCGCTCAACGACGCGCAGGTCGGCGAGTACCTCAAGGCGTTCGAGTCGATCGACAAGATCTGCACGAACAAGAAGGACTGGAAGGCGCAGGAGCGGAACTACAAGCGCATGGTCAAGCGCATCGCGGCCTCCAGCCTCGATCAGCTCAAGGTCGTGCTGCTCCACGCGCTCGGCGAGATCTACCGCTCGCGCCTCAAGGAGTTCCGCAACGCCATCGATGCCTTCGAGATGGCGACGAAGCTCGACCCCAAGAACGATCAGCGCCGCGAGATCCTGGCGGAGCTCTACGTCAGTGGCGGTCCGGATTACTCGGAGCGCGCCGTCGCCGAGCACATGACGCTCATCCAGCGTGATGCGTTCCGCGTCGAGAGCTACAAGGCGCTGCGCAAGATCTACATGGATACCAATCAGTACGACAAGGCCTGGTGCCTCTGCCAGGCGCTCATCGTGCTGCAGCGTGCCGACGCCGACGAGACTGCGTTCTACGAGCAGTACAAGGCGAAGGGCTTCCAGCGCGCCAAGGCTCGGCTCACCGACGAGATGTGGGCGAAGAGCGTGTTCCACCCCGACGAGGATCGCTACATCGGCGCCATCTTCGCGGCCGTGTGGCAGGGCGTCGCGCTCCTCAAGGGCGGCGAGCACAAGCAGTTCAACCTCAAGCGCAAGGACCGTCGCGATCTCCAGAACGACCAGACGGTCTTCGCGAACAGCTTCAAGTACATCACCCAGGTGCTCAACCTCGCACCGCCGGAGGTCTACTTCCGTCCGGAGCAGCCGGGCGGCATGCAGCTCGCGAACACGAAGGAGAAGAACCAGCTCATCCCGTCGCTCATCGTCGGCGCCGAGCTGCTGCAGGGTCGTGGTGAGAAGGACCTCGCGTTCCCCGTCGCTGCCTTCCTCACCAAGCTGCGTCCGGAGCACTACCTCCGCCTCACCATCCCGACCAACACCGAGCTCGGCATCGCGTTCCTGTCCGCGGTCAAGCTCGTGCAACCGCAGTTCCCCGTGCCCGCCAACCAGGCGCCTACCGTCGAGCAGTACCTTCAGATCCTGCGCTCGTCGGTGCCTCCGGAGTGGCACGAGCAGCTGGCCATCGTCGTGAAGCGCTTCATCGAGTCGAAGGGTGAGATCAACCTGCAGCGCTGGTCCCAGGCAGTCGACCTCACGGCACATCGTGCGGCCTTCATCATCGCCAACGACCTCATGCTGTCGACGAAGTTCATCCAGATGGAGCCCGCGACCGTCGGTGGTCTGACGGCGAAGGACAAGGTCAGGGAGCTCATCCTGTACTCGATCTCCGCTGACTACTTCGAGGTGCGTCAGCACCTCGGCCTCACGATCGGTTAGGCCATGGCTCGTCGCTCACTTCCTGTCATCAACAACAAGCGGTCGCCGTCCCGTCGGAAGGGAGCGCTCGAGTCGCAGATGACCGACCTCGCCGCCATGCCGGTGGAGAGGTACACGGAGCTGCAGCGGTCGATTGGACGGATGATGTCCATCGGCAAGGTCGACGTGGACATCGACCAGCTGATCGAGCGCGGCTTCCTGTGCGACCGCCACCGCTGCATCCAGTGGACGCCGCACGAGAACAAGGCCAACGCGAAGCCGATCATCGACCGCTCGTGCTGCGCGAGCTACACGGTCCCGCTCACCGAGGGAGACCGCAAGAAGGTCGAGGAGATCCTGCCACTGGTGCGTAAGCGCCTCGCGGCGAACCACGCGCTCGTCCAGGACGAGGACGAGCCGTTCTACGACATCGACGACGACTTCTCGCTCACGCTCCGCGAGACCGACAAGGGCGTCTGTGAGTTCGTCCTCTACGAAGAGGGCAACACCACGTGCGCGGTGCACAAGACCTGTCTCGAAGAGGGTCTCGACGTGTGGGACTATAAGCCCATCGGCTGCTCGCTTTGGCCCGTCGCCATCGTCGACTACGAGTACGACGGCAAGGCGCGCTATCTGCTCACCGCGTACAACACGCACACGTCCGGGCTCTTCGAGAACGGCAGTGAGGACGAGGAGGGCGAGGACAAGTTCGCCTGCATCGTCGACGATCGCGACGTGTACGATCCTCTCTACAAGGCACAGGAGGGCATCCTTCGCTTCCTGTTCGGCGACACGTTCTACGACGAGCTCGACAAGCGCGCGAAGAAGCACCTGGCGGAGAAGGCCAAGCGCAAGAAGCAGGCGTGATCCGCGTCGGCGTCGACGCGGGAGGGACGTTCACGGACGTCGTCATCGTCATCGATGGGGGCGCGGACGGTGGGACGGGACCCGTCAGGCGCGAGCTGAAGGTCCTGTCGCGTCCCGAGGATCCGGCCGGGCTCGTGCTCGAGCTCCTCGACGGTCGGTCGGACGTCGAGCTCGTCTACTCGACGACGGTCGCCACCAACGCGCTGCTCCAGCGAAGTGGCGGCCCCACCAAGCTGTTCACCACGGCGGGCTTCGAGGACGTGCTCGAGATCGGCCGACAGACGAGGCCATCGCTGTACGCGCTCGAGCCGCAGAAGCCGGCGCCGCTGCTCGACGTCGAAGACCGGCACGGTGTGGACGAGCGCATCGGTGTCGAGGGGATCGTGACGCCACTCATCGACGCAGAGGTCGAGCGCTGCGTTCGGCTCGTGCCGCCAGGTACGACGGTCGCCGTGTGCTTCCTGCACTCGTATCGCGACGCGTCGCACGAGAGGATGCTCGCTACACGGCTGCGCGCGCTCGGGTACACGGTGTCGGTCTCGTCGGAGGTCGCACCGCTGCCACGCGAGTACGAGCGGACCTCCACGGTGGTGGTCGATGCGTACGTGACGTCCGCGCTGCAGGGGCTCGAGGCCCTGCGTGCGTCCACATCGCTGCGGATCATGGAGTCGTCGGGCGGTGCCCGCGTCGAGGTCCGGCCCGCGCGCACGGTGCTGTCGGGTCCGGCCGCAGGCGTCGTCGCAGCCGAGCGCCTCGCGGCGCGCCTGCGCCTGCCTACCGTCGTCGCCCTCGACATCGGTGGCACGTCCACCGACGTCGCGCTGATCGAAGACGGACGCGCGAAGCGAGTCGAGGAGCTGCACATCGACGGCGTCGTCATCGCGCTGCCTTCTCTCGGGGTCTCGACCGTCGGTGCAGGCGGCGGCTCCATCGCTTGGATCGACGGTGGTGGCGCATTGAAGGTCGGCCCTCGCTCGGCCGGTGCCCGGCCCGGGCCTGCTGCGTACCGGCTCGGCGGGACCGAGCCGACGGTCACCGATGCGCACGTCGTGCTCGGTCGTCTCGGCGACACGATCTGTGGTGGCACCGTGAAGCTCGACGTGGAGGCGGCACGACGCGCGCTCGCCACGCTCGGCTTCTCCGACGTGCAGGAGGCTGCGCACGCGATCCTCGCCGTTGCCGACGCGACGATCGCGCGGGCCGTCGGTGCCACGGCGCTCGGCACCGCGCGCGACTCGCTCACCTTGCTCGCGTACGGCGGGGCGTCGGGGCTGCACGCCGTCGAGGTCGCGCGCCGCTGCGGCATCGCGCGCGTCGTCGTGCCTCGCGCGCCCGGCCTCTTCTGCGCGAGTGGTGCGCTCGAAGCGGATGTGATCGTCGAGCGCATCGTGAGCTGGTCGGAGCGCGGTGCCGAGGCGCTCTCCGCCGCGGCGCGCGCGAAGCTCGAGGTAATGATCGCAGAGGTGCGCAGCGAGCTCGCGCACGAGGCCGGCCAGCGTGAGCATCTGATCGAGCCGACGCTGCGCGTGCGCTACGTGGGGCAGGGCATCGATGGGGAGCTCGAGCTCGCGGATCTTGCGGACTTCACCGACGCGCATCGCGACCAGAACGGCTTCACGCTCGATCGGCCGATCGAGGTCACGGGCCTGCGCGTGCGGGG